>NZ_JANOCX010000379.1:0-7827 GCF_031412415.1 Phenylobacterium sp. | reverse complement strand
AACGAGGTCAGGATGAGGAACAGGTTCATCCGCTTGGCCTCGACCATCAGCGACCAGCCGCCGCTCGCCTCGACCGCGGCCTGATAGAGCGGGTCGGCGGCGACCTTCTCGGCCAAGCCGGCGTGCATCAGACCCCAGCCGCGCTGGTATCCGTCACGGGTCGAGCGACCGCCGGTGATCGTGTCGGGTGTGCCGATGCTGGGGAGTTCGATGCGCGCCATTCGACGTTGCTATTGGCGCCCAGCCGGCGGCGCAACCCCCGTTGGGGCTCTCAGGCGGTGGCGCTGCGCAGGCTGATGCTGGAGCAGCGCTTGGCGCGTGACGCCCGCTGCAGATCCTCCAGCCGCCGCGAAAGGCGGCTGGCCTGGGTGGTGGGCGCGGGGCTGAGCGATATGGGCAGGTAGTAGCTGGCCAGGTCCTCACCAACGCGCATCTGGCGCTGGGTCGCGGCGAAGGCGCGCTGGGTCCTGGCGACTTCGACGGCGAGTTGGCCGCAGGTCATGTGGCGGTAGTCCGAGGGCGCTCGCGCCGAGGCCGGGATGCTGGGCTGGGACTTAGGAGCCGCCGCGCACGCGCCGGCCAGCAGCGCCACGGCCACGGTCAGGATCGCCCCCCTCATCCCACGTCCTCCCCTTGCGGGTGCTTGTTGAAGCGAGCTTGGCACGATCTTGGGCGGAGTCTCAAGCGGCAAGCAGAGGGCGGTTCTTGGTGGTGTCGTTAACCATGTTGCTGAAGATGGTGAAGGTTAGCAAAGCTGATCGAAATATGGTTAACGCCAACAGTCTCGTTTCCTGCGTTAAGGCCAAGCTTCTGAGCCTTCGTCGTTAATTATAGTTAACGAGGTCAAATTTTATACAGAAGGGTCTATTCAGGGTATGTGTTAATAAACTTGATTGACAGAAGATGGTCAGGTGGATTTGCTTAGACGTAGTGGGTTTGTGGCGTGTGGACGCTGGCAGCCGGTATTGGGGTGCGTTATGTCATTGAAGCTCAGCTTGCTGGCGGTGGTCGCCGGCCTCTCGGTCGCGACCTCGGCGAACGCCCTTACGGTCGTCTCTTCGCCGACGGACGCGCCGCCTCCGGCTGGCCAGTCCGTGGTCTATGACTTCGACGGGTACGTGGCTTCCGGGTTCACGCTGACCCTGAGCGGCATGGCCGGCGTCTTCAGCGGTGCGGCCGGCTTGGTCCCGGGCGTCGCGGCGCCGCCTCCTGGCACGACCAGCGACTATCTGGCCATCCAGACGGGCGGCTCGGCCACTCTGGACACGCCGCTGATCCGCGCCTTGAGCGTCTACATCGGCTCGCCGGACTCCTACAACAGCATCCGGTTCATCGGCCTGAACGGCTTCGACGTCACGCTCAGCGGCGCGGCCCTGGCCGACGGTTCGTTTGGCGGCAACCAGTCGATCGGCCGTCGCATGACCTACGACTTCGGCCTGGACCGCGTGACGCAGGTGATCTTCTCGTCCAGCGGCAATTCGTTCGAGCTCGACAATATCGCGGTGGCTTCGGCCGTCCCCGAACCGGCGACTTGGGCGATGATGATCGTGGGCTTCGGCACGCTGGGCGCGACCCTGCGTCGGCGCCGGGCGAGCGCCCTCGGGTGGGCCTAGTCGGCCGCGGGGAGAGGCGGGCCCGATCCCGTCCTTCCTGAGTCGTCGCATGCCTCGCGAAGTCGCGAACGACGTCGTCGATTGTCGTTTTCTTGGCCCTCGAACGCGCCTATAGGAAGTGCTGCTCTATGCACCGCCCGGCCGAAAGGCCGGGCGCCGTCATTTTAGGAATACCGTCATGACCGACATCCTGATGCCGAAGGCGACCGCTGTCTGGCTGGTGGACAACACTTCGCTGACCTTCGATCAGATCGCTGATTTCTGCGGCCTGCACCCGTTGGAAGTCAAAGGCATCGCCGATGGCGAGGTCGCGCGCGACATCCGCGGCGCCGATCCGATCGCCAATGGCCAGCTCAACCGCGAAGAACTGGACGCCGCCCAGAAGAGCGACAAGTATCGCATGAAGGCCCAGAAGAGCCGTCACGCCGAACTGCTGAAGCCGGTGAAGAAGGCCCCGCGCTATACACCGGTGTCGCGCCGCCAGGACCGTCCGGACGCCATCGCCTGGTTCATCCGCAATCACCCGGAAGTGGCCGACAGCCAGATCGCGCGCCTGCTGGGCACCACCAAGGCCACCATCGACCAGGTCCGCAATCGTCAGCATTGGAACGCGGCCAACATCAAGCCGGTCGATCCCGTGACGCTTGGCCTATCGACCCAGCTCGAGCTGGACGCCGTGGTCCGCAAGGCGGCCGACAAGAAGGCTAAGGATGACGCCAAGCGCGGCATCGTCGAGCCCGATGGTCCGACCCTTGAGCCGGCTTCGCAGACCGGGGTCGTGATCGAGTATGACGATGATCACGTCGCCGAGCCGCCGCACTTCGATGACGACGACGGCGACGACGACTAGGACAGCCCTGCCGACCACCTCCTGGGACCTCGGGGGGCGGTCGGCCAAGGCCGTCTGATATCCGGCCCTCACGGACGAGGAAGAGACGGGGCGGGCCCCGGCCCTTCGGCCAGGGCCGCTAGGCGGCTAGTGGGCCTGGGAGCCCAGAGCCTGGATCTCTTCCTTCAGCCTGAGCTTCTGTCGCTTAAGTTCCTTCAGTTTTACGGTGTCGGCTGCAGGCCTGCTCAACTCGTCCTGGATCGCCTTGTCCAAGTTCTGGTGTCGGGATCCGAGTTCGCGGATGCGGGCTTCAACGGCCATATCGTGTCGTCTCCTGCATGAACCTATGTTGGAGAGTGAACACCCGCTGGCCTGACCTGTCAGATCACATATGTTTGCGATCCGACATTCACCGCCGGCGCCTTGAAATCGGGCGTGGAGACCCAAAGCGCATGAGCAGTAACCCACGCCTGGTGGTCGGCGTCTCCGGCGCAAGCGGCGCGGCCTACGGTCTGCGGGTGCTGGACGCCTGTCGCGACCTGGGCGTCGAGAGCCATCTGATCTTCTCCCGCGCCGCGGCCCTGACCCTGGCCCAGGAGACGACGCTCAGCGTGGCCGACGTCCAGGCCCGCGCCGACGTGGTCCACAAGGTGGGTGACGTGGGCGCCTCGGTGGCCTCGGGATCCTTCCCGACACTGGGCATGATCGTGGCGCCATGTTCCGTGCGGACCATGAGCGCGATCGCCACCGGCGTGACGTCGTCGCTGCTGACCCGGGCCGCCGACGTGACCTTGAAGGAGCGTCGGCCCCTGGTGCTGATGGTGCGCGAGACGCCGCTGCACCTGGGCCACCTGCGCACCATGGTCCGGCTGGCCGAGATGGGCGCCGTGATCGCCCCGCCGATGCCGGCCTTCTACGCCCGGCCGACCAGCCTGGACGAGATGGTCGATCAATCGGTGGGCCGGGCGCTCGATCTGTTCGGCCTCTCCTGGAAACCCGTTAAGCGTTGGGGCCAGGATGTCGGTCCGCAGTCGGGGGAGGGCTGACCATGTCGCTCTGGGACTGGACCCTGGACCTCTACGCCCGCGACGGCGTGCCGGAGGCGACGCTTAGCCTGCAGGACGAGCACGGCCAGAATACCTCCTATCTGCTGTGGGCCATCTGGGCCGAGGGACCCTCCGCGGCCGCGCTCGCCGAGGCGGTGGTCGTGGCGAAGGCCTGGGACGCCAAGGTGCTGATGCCGATTCGCGAGGTTCGCCGTGCGTTGAAGCCCGCCTTTCCGCCGGTGGACGACAGCGCGCGCGAAGGCCTGCGCCAGGACGTGAAGGCCGCCGAGCTGCGCGCCGAGCGGGTGCTGATGGAGACGCTCGAAGTCCTGGCCCCGGCGGCCAGCGGCGGCCATCCGGCCCTGGAGAGCCTTCGCGCCGCCGCCGCGGCCTGGGGCTCGCCCGCCGACGACGAGGGCCTGGCTCGCCTAGCGCGCGCCCTCGTCTAGACGAGGGCTGCTCGCGTGCGCATCATCTGAGTCGGGCGACGAGGCGTGGCGTGATGAACGACGATGACGATTTGGACGAGGCAGCGACACGTTTTCGCGCGCACCTGGCTTCGGTGATCCAGGAGCATTCGGACCTCAACGCGGCGGTCGAGGCCCTCTCCCTCGCGCCCGTCCCCGACATGATGGTCATCGCGCGCCTGAAGCGGAAGAAGCTGGCCCTGAAGGACGACATCTCGCGCCTTCGCAACCAGCTTACGCCCGACATCATCGCCTGAGGCGTCAGCTCATCATCTTGAAGGCGCAGATCTTGTTTCCGTCGAGATCGCGGAAATAGGCGCCGTAGAAGCCGGAGCCGCGCAGGCCGGGCGGTCCGTCGCAGGTCGCGCCCTGGGCCAGGGCTTCGGCGTGGATGGCATCGACCATGTCGCGGCTTTCCGCGGCCAAGGCCACCATCGTGCCGTTGCCGGGTACGGCGGGTTGCTTGTCGTAGGGCTCGCACAGGGCCAGTCCGCCGGCGCCGAACTTGCCGTAGAAGAGGATACGCCCGCCGTCATAGCCCTGACGGACGCCCATGGTCCCCAGGACGGCGTCATAGAAGGCCTTGGCCTTTTCCAGGTCGTTCGTGCCGATTGTGGTGTAGCCGATCATGGTCGCTCTCCCTCTTTGGGACCGACCCTAGCGGCGTGACGCGGGCGTCAGGTACCCGAAATCGATCGCGACGCCTGACGCGGCTCGATAATCCCGCGGCGCTCGCGCTTGCGGATGAACATGGCGGCGTCCGCCTCGGCCACCAGTTCCTCCGGGTCGATCTCCGACGAGATCTCGCGCACGCCATAGGAGATGTGCAGCGGCGCCGACCAGTCGCCGAACTGGATCGGCGAGCCCTCGATCGCGTCCGCCAGGGCCTCGGCCTTGGCTTCCGCCGTGGGCTTGTCGGCCTGGACCAGGATCACGGCGAACTCGTCGCCGCCCATCCGTCCGACGATGTCGCTCTCGCGCACATGGGCCAACAGCCGCTCCGCCACCGCACGGAGGGCGGAGTCGCCCGCGGCGTGGCCGAAGCGGTCATTGACGTGCTTGAAGCCGTCCAGGTCGAAATAGACCACGCTGGCGGGCGATCCGTAGCGTTGGGAAAAGGTGCGGATTCGCCCGAGCTCACGCACGAAGGCCCGGCGGTTGAGCAGCGGCGTCAGGGCGTCGCGATCGGCCAGGTCCTCCACCTCGGCCAGCTTGGCCTTCAGCCGGGTCACCTCGCCGCGCAGCTCGTCGATCTCGGTCAGCAGGGTCTTGACCGCCCCCTGGACGGCCGGCGTCAGGTCGCCTTCGGCCAGGCCCAGGAATGCGGTCTTGTCGGTGGGCCCGGTCGCCGTCGCGGTCGCCTGGGCGCCGGCGCGCACGAGGGCGCTCTTGCGGATGGCTGAGAAGGATTCGGAGCGGGCGCCGGTGATCTTCATGGGGCTTCCATCGAACGAGAATCGCTGAAGTCCTAGCGGATTAAGAATCCTGAACGTCCTTGGTTGCGGGCGCAAGACCGGCGCCTATACTCCGCGCCTTTCCGCCGCAGGGGTTTCCAGGCAAATGAGCGCAACGACCGCGCCGGTCGCCATCATAATGGGCAGCCGGTCCGACTGGCCCACCATGAAGGGCGCCGCCGAGAGCCTCGACGCCCTGGGCGTGGCCTATGAGGCCAAGGTGGTCTCCGCCCACCGCACGCCCGAGCGCATGTACGCCTTCGCCAAGGGCGCCAAGGCGGCGGGGTTCAAGGTGATCATCGCCGGGGCGGGGGGCGCCGCGCACCTGCCGGGCATGACGGCTTCGATGACCGAGCTGCCGGTGCTGGGCGTGCCGGTCGAATCCAAGGCGCTGAAGGGGATGGATAGCCTGCTCTCCATTGTCCAGATGCCCGCTGGCATCGCGGTGGCGACCCTCGCCATCGGCGAGGCGGGGGCGAAGAACGCCGGCCTGCTGGCCGCCCAGATCCTGGCCCTGTCGGACCCGGCGCTGGCCGAGCGGCTGACCGCCTATCGGGCCCGCCACACCGCCAGCGTCGCCGAAACCGTCGAGGACTGAGCATGACCGCCATCCTGCCGCTGCCGCCGGGATCGACGCTCGGTATCCTGGGCGGCGGACAGCTCGGCCGGATGCTCGCCCAGGCCGCCGCCAAGCTGGGCTTCGACGTGGCGATCCTGGAGCGCGAGACCGACGCGCCCGCCGGCCGGGTGGCGGCGCACGCCATCATCGGCGCGTATGACGATCCGCTCGCCCTGAACGCCCTTGCCGAGCTCGCCGATGTGGTCACCTTCGAGTTCGAGAACGTGCCCGCCGCCTCGGTCGAGGCCCTGATGGCGCTGGGCGTCGAGGTGGCGCCGGGTCCGCTTGCCCTGGCCGTCGCCCAGGATCGGGTCGACGAGAAGAGCTTCCTCAACGCCAGGGGCGTGGCCACCGTCGCCTTCGCCGCCGCCGACAGCCCCGAGACAGCGGTGGCCGCAGCCGCCGCCGTCGGGACGCCGTGCCTGATGAAGACCCGCCGCGAAGGCTATGACGGCAAGGGCCAGACCTGGGTCGAGCATGCCGCCGACGCGGCCAAGGCCTTCGAGTCCCTGGGCGCCCGACCGGTGATTCTGGAGGCGGCCGCCGACTTCGTCCGCGAATTGTCAATCATCGCGGCACGGGGTCGAGACGGCGCCATCGCCGTCTATCCCCTGGCGGAGAACCACCACGAGAAAGGCGTCCTTCGCCGCAGCGTGGCGCCCGCCGAGGTCAGCGCCTCCGCCGCCGAGCAGGCCGAGCGGATCGCCGCCAGGATCCTCACCGGCCTCGACTATGTGGGCGTCATCGGCATCGAGCTGTTCGAGCTGAAGGACGGCTCCCTGCTGGTCAACGAGATCGCGCCCCGCGTCCACAACACCGGCCACTGGACCCAGGACGGCTGCGAGGTCGACCAGTTCGAACAGCACATCCGCGCCGTCGCCGGCTGGCCGCTAGGCCCCACCGCAGCCCGCGCCCAGGTCGAGATGCTGAACCTGCTAGGCGACGAGGCGGCGGGCTGGGCGACCTACGCCGCACAACCCGAGACCCGCGTGCATCTCTATGGGAAGCGCGAGGCCAAGCCCGGCCGCAAGATGGGCCACGTGAACCGGATTCTAGGTTCGCTCTAGGCTTCGGGGGGAATGGCCGACAGGGCTTCTTCCAGCTCCAGGAAGCTGGGCTGAGCGCCGGAGGGCACGCTGCCGCGGCCGATCTCGACCGATATCTGAGCGGCGTTGCCGTGCAGGTGGGCGACGAGAACGCCCTGGATGATCTTGTAGAAGGACCCTTCCTCCTCGATCACTTCCTTCAGCCGCACGGCCATCGGGCCGACCAGGCCGTAGGCCAGGAACACGCCGAGGAAGGTGCCGACCAGGGCCGACCCGATCATCTCGCCCAGCACTTCCGGCGGCTCGGTGATCGCGCCCATGGTCTTGATCACCCCCAACACGGCGGCGACGATGCCGAGCGCGGGTAGGGCGTCGGCCATGTTGGTCAGGGCGCCGGCCGGGCCAAGCGCCTCGTGGTGGTGCTTTTCAAGCTGCTTTTCCATGGCGTCCTCGACCTGGTGCGGGTCCTCGAGGTTCATGGTCATCATCCGCAGCGTGTCGCAGATGAAGTCGACGGCGAAGTGATCCTTCATCACCCGCGGGAAGCGCGAGAAGATGGAGGAGTCCTTCGGGTTCTCGATGTGGCTTTCCAGGGCGATGACGCCCTTGGACTTCATGGTCTTGGTCAGCAGGAACAGCAGCGACAGCAGGTCGCGGTAGTCGCTGGCCTTCCACTTAGGCCCGGCGAACACCTTGCCGAAGCCCGAGAGCGTGCCCTTGACGACCGGCATGGAGTTGGAGATCAGAAAGGCC
>NZ_JANOCX010000378.1:0-4967 GCF_031412415.1 Phenylobacterium sp. | reverse complement strand
CAGATAGACCGCCGCGAGCACCAGCCCGAAGGTCGTGACGTTCAGGTCGAAGGTCTTCTTGAAATAGTCTGGCAGCCAGAACAGCAGCATCCACCAGACCGGGTCGATCAGGAACTTGCCGGCCGCGTAGGCCCAGGTTTCGCGCTTGGTCAGCACGCTGAACCAGCCGATCTTTACATCGCTGTCCTCCGGGTCGGAGCGGATGTGGGCCAGCTCGGCGGCGTTGACCTTCTTCTCCTGCTCCGGCGCGCGATACATGACCAGCCAGGCCACGATCCACAGCATGCCGATCACGCCGGTGATGATGAAGGCCGCGCGCCAGCCGTAGGCCAGCATGATCATCGGCGCGACGATCGGGGTGATCACGGCCCCGATATTGGCGCCGGCGTTGAAGATGCCGGTGGCGAGGGCGCGTTCCTTCTTGGGGAACCATTCGGTGACGGCCTTGACCCCGCCTGGGAAGTTGCCGCCCTCGCCGATCCCCAACAGGACGCGGACGAGGAAGAACTGGTTCAGGCTGCTGGCGCCGGCGTGGGCGATATGGGCCAGCTGCCAGATGATGAACGCCGTCGCATAGCCGATCTTGGCGCCCACCTTGTCGACGAAGGCGCCGAACAGCAGGTAGGAGGCCGCATAGGCCGCCTGGAAATAGAAGACGATGTCGGCGTAGTCGGTCTCGCTCCAGCCCATCTCGTCGGACATGAAGGGCTTCAGCACGCCCAGCATCTGGCGATCGACATAGTTGATGACCACGGCCGTGAAGAGCAGGCCGCAGATCACCCAACGGCGGCGGGTCATCTTGCCGTCCTCGAAGGCGGCGGTTTCAGCGGTGGTCATGGCTTTCGCCCCCAAGACGTTTCGACCCGCGGCGACATATTTTTGTCGGCCCCGCGCGGTCGCCGCGCGCGAGACCTTGATTTCAAGTCTCGACCACCGTGGCGCGATAGGCCCGACAGGCGATCTCGCCGAAGCCCGCGAAACGCACCGCGCCCTCCTGACCCACGACGATGTCATGGATGCCGGCGGCGGCCCCGGTGCAGATGTACATGCCCTTGCGCAGCGGCCGACCGCGCGCCGCGGCGTTCTGCGCCAGCAGGCGCAGGGACTGAAGCGGCCCGCCCGGCAGGACGAAGGCGCCGCCCTGGCCCACGACCTCGCCGGCGATCACGGTCTCGCAGCGCAGCGTATCGAGGGGAAGGCTCCGCCAGTCAGGAATTTCCTGGCCGACCATGAGGCCGGCGTTGTTGCCGAAGTCCGAGACCACCGCCAACGGACCGATGACATTGATGCTGGCCAGCGGGCTGCCGGCCGGCTCCATTCCGATGTGCATGGATGCGATCAGCCCGGCGGCCTCCTCGGGCGTCCAGACGAGCTTGTCGGCCGGCGCGTCGTGGGCCAGGCGCAGCACGTATTCGGCTTCCACCGCGGCGAAGCCGCCTTCGAACACCGGGAACGGCGTCACCTCGCCGGGCGCGACATGCCACAGGGTTTTGGAGAACACCGGGCCGAAGATTCGATTGGCCTTCAGCGGCCCCTCATGCTCGGGCGGCACGCGTCCGACCTTCCAGCCGACGACGGTGTCGGGCCAGAGATCGATCGCCGCATCCTGGACCAGATAGGCTGTCGCCAGATCTTGCGGCAGGGGGCCGGGAAACGCGGGCAGCGTGCTCGCGGCCTGCCGCGCGCGGACGAACCGCTGGGCGACGGAGGCCACGGGATAGCCTTCGGCCGATTCCGCCGCAGGAACGCTCACGCGCAAAGACCCTCCCAAAAATCCGCCCTCGAACGGCGTTGTTGTCTCTAAAGGAAACCGGTGTCATTTTCAAATCAAGCCCAAATCGGTGTGGTTTCGTCAATGGCCGGATCGGGCGCGGGAGTGAGACGATGATCGGAACATGGGCCCTTGCCGCGGCGGCCGCGCTTTGCCTGGGCCTGTCAGGGGCGGCGGCCCAGACACCGCGCGAGGCGTTTCCTGGGGCGTTGGGTTGGGCGGCCGCGACCCCAGGCGGGAGAGGCGGTCAGATCCTGAGGGTGACGACCCTGGCTGCGGATGGGCCTGGTTCGTTTCGTGAGGCCGTGGAGGCGAAGGGGCCGCGAATCGTCGTGTTCGAGGTGGGAGGGGTCATAGACCTGGGCGTGAAGACCCTGACCATCCGCGAGCCCTTCGTGACGGTCGCCGGTCAGACGGCGCCCTCGCCGGGGGTGACATTCATCCGCGGCGGTATCGACATCGCCACCCACGACGTCGTGGTAAGCCACATCCGGGTGAGGCCAGGCGAGGCGGGTCAGGCCAAGAAGAGCGGCAAGGACTTCGACTCGATCTCCACCCAGGGGGTGTCGTTCAACATCCTTATCGACCACAACAGCCTGACCTGGGGCACGGATGAGAACCTCTCGGCCTCCGGCCCGCGGTTCGTGGGCAAGACGCCGGATGAGTGGCGGGCCAACACCAGCCGCGCGATCACCTTCTCCAACAATATCATCGCCGAAAGCCTGGGCTATTCCACCCACGCCAAGATCGAGCATTCCAAGGGCTCGCTGATCCACGACAACGTCACCGACATCCTCATCGTCGGGAACCTCTACGCCCATAACTACGAGCGCAATCCGCTGTTCAAGGGCGGGGTGCGCGGGGTGATCGCCAACAACCTGATCTTCAATCCCGGCCAGCGGGCGATCCACTACAACCTGATGGCGCCGGAGTGGGGCGCCGCGGCCTGGCAGGTGGGCCAGGTGGTGGCGGTCGGCAACGTTCTGCGCGGCGGCCAGGACACGCCGACCGGCCTGCCGTTATTCCAGCTCGGCGGCGACGGCGATGTGGAATTCTACGGCAAGGACAACATCGCTGTGGACCGGTTCGGTGTCCCGCTGCCGATGTTCGGCCGCTACACCACCACCCCGGCCAGGATCATCCAGATGAAGAAGCCGCCTCTCTGGCCGCCGGGATTCACGCCGATGCCGGCCGTGGAGGTGCAGCGGTCGGTCTTGGCCAAGGTCGGCGCGCGCCCGTGGGACCGCGACGCCGACGACGTGCGCCTGCTGGCCGATGTGGCCGAGGGGCGTGGCGAGATCGTGGATTCCGAGCAGGACCTGCTGGGCTATCCGCATCCGAAGGAAACCCGCCGGCCGTTCGTCGAGGCCGACTGGAACCTTGACGACATGACCCCCAAACGACTCGAGGTGCTGGACGCCGGGTCGAAGGCTCGGGGGACTTAGCGGGGCAGGGCGTCGTAGGCGCTCCGCACCGCCGCGCGCCACGCCGCGTTATCGCGCAGCACCCACGGAAACAGCGCGATCTTATGCCCCGCCGGTATCGCCGTGCGTGCTGCCACGCCGCCGACCGAGTCGCCCTGCGCCAAGCTCACCAAGGCCGTGGCGAAATGGTCCCGAGGATCGATGTGCAGGATATCGGTCATGACAGCGAAACTGATACCGGTGTCATGACGAGTGCAAGCCTCACTTGTTGCGGCCAGGGCGCGCAGGCTATGAACGTCTCATTGACGCAGGGCGGAAGCAGACACCGGTGGCGGCGCGCGAGACAGGGACGAAACCGAGGCCGGTCGGTATGGAGGGAAGCTCCCGACGTCCGACGATCAATGACGTTGCGCGGATGGCCAGCGTTTCGAAGAAGACCGTCTCGCGGGTCATCAACGAGAGCCCCTTCGTCAAGGAAGACACCCGTAAAGCTGTTCAGGCGATCATTCGCGAGACCGGCTACGCCCCCGATCCCCAGGCGCGGGGTCTGGCCTTCCGCCGCTCGTTCCTGATCGGGCTGATCTACGACAATCCCAATCCCCAGCACACGGTCAGCCACCAGCAGGGCTTGCTGGACGCGATGGCCGGTTCCGGCTTCGAATTGGTCGTGCGCCCGGTGGACCGCACCAGTCCACGCCTGCTGGACGAGATGCGGGCGTTCATCGAGCGCCAGAAGCTGTTCGGCGTCGTACTGCCCTCGCCGGTGTCCGAGGACGAGCGGCTGGCCACCCTGCTGCAAGACCTGGACGTTCGTTATGTGCGCATCGGCTCGGTCGCCCTGGACGAGCCCGGCCGCATGCTGGTCAGCCATGACGGCAAGGGTGCGGCGGAAGCGGCGCGGCATCTGGCCGACCTGGGTCACAGACGCATCGCCCTGATTTCGGGACCGACCACGTTCCGCTCCTCGGTCGAGCGCCGAAAGGGGTTCGAGAGCGGCCTGGCCGAGCGGGGCCTCACGCTGGATTCGGACCTAGCGAAGGTCGGCGCCTATACCTACGAGTCCGGGGTCGCCGCGGCTCATGAGCTGTTCTCCCTGCCGTCGCGGCCCACGGCGGTGTTCTGCCTCAACGACGAGATGGCCACCGGGGTCTACACGGCCGCCCGCGAGCGGGGCCTGAGGATCCCGGACGACGTCTCGGTGGTGGGCTTCGACGACAGCTCCATCGCCAGCCGCCTTTGGCCGCCGATGAGCTCGGTGCGCCTGCCGCTGCGCGACATGGGCCGCATCGCCGGCGAGATGCTGGTGCCCAACGCCATGCGCGACAAGCCCAAGGTCCAGCCCGACATCCAACCCGAACTGATCGTCCGAGCCTCGAGCGCCAAGGTCGGCTAGCCGGCGTGTCGGCCGCGAATGGTCATTGCTCGGTTTAATGACACCGGTTACCTTGACGGCAATCGAGCGTCAGGCTCGCGATCCGGAAACGCCGAAAGAGGCCGCTGATGGCCAAGCCCTTCAAGCTGAACGACGATCGGCTGCTGTCGGTCGAGCCGGAGACGCGCGCCATCGCGCGCGCTGTATGCCGAGGGTGCGCAGCCTGCCGATCATCAGCCCGCATGGGCACACCGATCTGGTCTGGTTCTCGCAGAACGCGGCGTTACCGAACGCCACCGCGCTGCTGCTGGCGCCCGACGCTGGCCGGCTGCTATCCGATTCTCAAGCTTGGCCCCGCCTCGTGGTTCCACGACAGCCCCGAGGGCATGCGCCGGTTCCG
>NZ_JANOCX010000377.1:0-1600 GCF_031412415.1 Phenylobacterium sp. | reverse complement strand
TGGCGCGGATCGCCACGGCTGTCTCGCGTGCCCAGTCCTCTTCCTCTGCATCGAGATAGGAGAGGATGGTTGCGAGGTCGTCGGCGGCAAAGCAGCGAACGATCAGGGGCAGTCGGTGGAGGATGGGCGCGGGCGGCAGCTCGTCCGCCTCGTGCTCGTCCAGGATCGCTTCCGCGCGGTAAGGATCGGCGACCAGGCGCGCCTTTACCTCCTCAAGCCGATCGGAGGAGATGTAGTGGGTGGCGAGGCGCAACCGCTTGCACTCCGCGCCCGACAGTCGCGCGCCGGTGAGCGCCAGATACTGCGCCAACCGCCCGCGCAGGCGCGACAGGTAGCGCCCGCCGCCGACGTCCGGGAAGATGCCGATGGTCGTCTCCGGCATTGCGAACACGGTCCGCTCGGTCGCGACCCGAAAACGGCAGGGGCAGCTGATCCCGACGCCTCCGCCCATCGTGACTCCGTCCATGAAAGCGACGCCGGGCTTCGGAAACGTGTACATCAGGTGGTTGAGACGGTACTCCTCGAAGAAGAAGGCGCGGGCCGCCGGCTCGTCGCTTTGTACCGCATTGGCGATCGTCACGACATCGCCGCCCGCGCAAAAGCCCCTGGATAGCTTGGGGTCGCCATCGGGCGAGGCGGCATGGTCGATCAGGACCAGCCGCAACTCGGGATCCACGATCCAGGCCTGCAGCGCCGCCGTCATCTGGCGCACCATGGAGAGGTCAAGGCTGTGCAGTGCCTTGGGGCGGTTCAGGCGCAGACGGCCGGTCGCGCCTTCGCGAGTGGCGAGGATGGTGGTTTGCGTCACGCCTTGTGCTCCCGCGAAGGCGGGAGCCCAGGGCCGCACACGTCGTGCCCGCGACTCTGGGCTCCCGCCTTCGCGGGAGCCCATGCTGGCGCAACCATCACGCCGCCTTCGCGTAGCTGCCGGGGGCTGGTTCGAGACCGTCTTCGATCTCACGCGCGGGAACCTGCGCGCCCGAATCCTGGCGGTTCAGCCATTCGACCCACCACGGCCACCACGAGCCTTCGTTCCGCGTTGCGCCCTCCAGCCACTCACGGCCGGCGTCGGGCTTGGCGTCACTCGTCCAGAAGCCGTGCTTGTTGGCAGCGGGCGGGTTTATGACGCCAGCGTTATGCCCGGAGCCGCCCAGCACGAAGTCGGCGTCGAGCAGCCGCGCGCCGTCATAAACCGCCTCCCAGGCGGAGACATGGTCGTCCTTGAGCGCAATCGACAGGATAGGTTGGCGGATGGCCGCGAGATCGATCGCGACGCCGCCGACCTCGAACCCCGCCGGTTCCCTGAGTGCGTTCTCCAGCAGGAGTTTGCGATTATAGCTCTTCAGGAACCCTGCCGGGATTCGTGCCCCGTCCTCGAACCAATAGAGCAGGTCGGAGGGAGGCGCTGCCTGGTCGAGCAAATAGTGATTGACCACCGACGACCAGATCAGGTCGTTGGCGCGCATCGCCGCGAAGAGCTGCTGGAGCTCGGTCGCCTCGATATAGCCCTGCTGCTCAAGATGCTCGTCGAGCGCGTTGAGGTGTGCCTCGTGGACAAAGGCAGACCAGTCGCGCATGTCGGCGAAATCCACCATCGAGC
>NZ_JANOCX010000376.1:0-3452 GCF_031412415.1 Phenylobacterium sp. | reverse complement strand
ATCGAACGCGCGACCCTTTCGGCGGTCGCGCCACGCAAGGTCGTCGAGGTCGACGGCTGGCTAGTGGCCCTGGAGCCCGGCACCATCCGGCGCGCCAAGAGCGCGGTTCCGCTCCGCCATGACGTCGCGTTCTCTCCGGCGGTTCTGGACGGCATCGAAGCCGCCTTCGCCGTGGAAGGCCTGGAGCCCGGCACGATCCGCCGCGCCAAGAGCGCTGTTCCCCTGCGCCATGACGCGGCCTTCGCGCCGACGACCCTGGACCGCATCGAGGCGGCCTTCGCCGAGCACGGACTTGAGCCGGCGTTCCGGCTGGCCGACACGCCGGGCCTAGCGGTCGTGGCCGCCGAGCTGACCCGCCGAGGCTACGGCCTCGAGCAGCCCACCCTGGTGAAGATCGGTTCCGCGACGTCGATGATCGCCGCGGCTAGGGGCATGCCGGCCGAGATCGCCGACGCGCCGGACGACGGCTGGGCCAGCGTCTTCCTGGGCGAGGGCTTCGATCCCGCCGATGGCGCCTATCGCGTGGCCGCCCTGACCCGCTCGCCGGACGCGGTCTATGGCGGGGTGCGTGAGGGCGGCCAGACCGTCGCGGTCGGGGTGGCCGCCTTCGGTCAAGGCTGGGCCAGCGTGCACGGGATGCGCACCGATCTCAGCCGTCGTGGGCAGGGCCTCGCCGGCCGCGTGCTCGCCGGCCTGGCAGGCGCCGCGCAGGCGCGTGGAGTGGACCGGATGTTTCTGCAGGTGGAGGAGGGCAACGCCAACGCCCGGTCGCTGTATCGCCGCTTCGGGTTCAAGCCGGCTTGGCGGTACTTCTACTGGAGCCGACCCCTCTAGCCGTCCAGCAGCGCCCGCGCCCGGCGGAACACGGCCTCGAACATCTCGCCCGTCAGCCGACCGGTGTTCGTGTTGAGCCGTGAGCAGTGGTAGCTGTTCAGCACCACATAGGGTCCGGCCTGAAACTCCGTTCCGTGACCCGGAAGACCCGCCGAAGCCTTCAGCCCCAGCGCCTTCAGCACATTGCGCCGCGAGACGTCGCCCAGGGTGACGATGACCTTGAGGTGCGGCAGGGCCTCCAGGCGCGCGGTCAGGAACGGTCGGCAGGTGTTCTCTTCCGACGTCTCGGGCTTGTTGCCGGGCGGGGCGCAGCGGACGGCGTTGGTGATCATGCAGTCGACCAGCTCGAGTCCGTCCTGCGGATCGGCCTTGTAGACGCCCCGCGCGAAGCCAGTCTTGATCAGGGTCTCATAGAGCATCCAGCCCGCGCCATCGCCGGTGAACGGACGGCCTGTCCGGTTCGCGCCGGTGCGGCCGGGCGCGAGGCCCGCCACCAGCAGCCGCGCATCCGGATCACCGAAGGACGGGGCAGGGCCGTTCCACCAGTCGGGGTTCTGGTCGCGATTGACCTGGCGGTAGGCGACCAGCCTGGGGCACAGCGGACAGTCGCGGGGCGGTTCGGTGCCCCAGAGCGCGACCGACACTAGGCTTCGGCGTCGACGTCGGCGTCCGCGTCGCGGTCAGCCGGGGTGGTGCGGCTTTCCTGGATGAATCGCGGCAGGCGCGAGGGCCGGCCGATGATGTCGGCCAGGTCGGCCAGGTCCACGAAGCTGTCGGCCTGACGGCGCAGGTCGTCGGACGCCATCGGAGGTTGCGATTTCACCGTGGAGACCACGGTGACCCGCGCGCCCTTGCGCTGCACCGCCTCGACCAGGACGCGGAAGTCCCCGTCCCCGGAGAACAGCACCAGGTGGTCGGCGTGGCCGGCCATCTCCAGCATGTCCACGGCGATCTCGACGTCCATGTCGCCGCGCCAACGCTTGCGGCCCTGGGCGTCGGTGTATTCCCGGGCCGGCTTGGTCACCAGGCGGAAGCCGTTGTAGTCCAGCCAGTCCACCAGCGGTCTGATCGGCGAGTACTCCTGATCCTCGACCAGGGCGGTATAATAGTAGGCCCGGATCAGGACACCGCGCTTGCGGAACTCTTCCAGCAGCTTGCGATAGTCGATATCGAAGCCGAGCCCCTTGGCGGCCGAATACAGGTTCGCGCCGTCGATAAAGAGCGCGAGCCGATCGGTGGGGTAGAACGTCATGATCGCGGAATTCCTGGAAATGGGGCGTGGGGCTTGAAGGCGGACGAGGCGGTCATCATCGCCCTTGGCGGAAATATCGCCGGCGACTTTGGGTCGTCCGAAGCCCTTCTCGAGGCGGCGCTCGCTCGTTTCGCCGAGGCGGGATTGCCTCTGCTAAGCCGGTCGTCCTGGTGGAGCTCTGCCGCCTGGCCGGACCCGACCGGCCAGGAGTATCGCAACGGCGTCGTGCTTGTCGAGGCTCGGCTGTCCCCGGATGACGTTATCCGAACATTGTTCAACCTCGAAGCGGCCTTTGGACGCGAGCGCGGTGCGCGGAACGCCGCCCGGACGCTCGATCTTGACCTGATCGCCCATGGCAGGACGGTTTCGGACGCCCCGGACCTGACCCTTCCGCACCCTCGCGCTCACGAGCGGCTGTTCGTCATGGGACCGCTGGCGCAGATCGCCCCAGAGTGGCGTCACCCGGTGCTGGGCAGGACCGCGGCCCAGCTCGCGGCCGCGGCGACGGTGGGCCTGGACGCCCGGCCGGTGGCGAAGTCCTAGGGTTGCGACCTTTGCGGCGTTGCACAATTGGCCGCAAAGCTCTATTTTGCGGGGTTCTACCGCTCCTCTGAGGATTCCATGGCCCGCGTCACCGTCGAAGATTGCGTCGAGAAGGTTCCCAACCGCTTCAGCTTGGTGCTGCTGGCGGCTCATCGCGCCCGCGCCATCTCGGCCGGCGCCCAGCTTCTCGTCGACCGCGACAACGACAAGAACCCGGTCGTCTCGCTGCGCGAGATCGCCGACGACGTGGTCGATGCCGATGAGCTGCGCGAGAACCTGATCGGGACCCTGCAACGGGTCGACGAGCGCTCGGAAGCCGAGGAAGAGGCCGAAACCCTCGCCCTGCTGGCCGATCCGACCCACATGCAGATGAGCGAGCTGGAACTGGTCCGCGCGCTGCAGAGCGACCGCGACGGCGGTCAGGAGGAGCGGTACTGAGCCTCGATGGCCCAGAACCCCTTACCCTGAAGGCGGCGCCTCAAACCGCCGCCGACCAAAAGGACGCGCCGTCCAGCAAGCGTCCGAAACTCTTGCGCCAGTACGAGCTGATCGAGAAGGTCCGCTCGTATGATCCCACCGCGGACGAGGCGATCCTCAACCGCGCCTATGTCTACGCCATGCGCATGCACGGCTCGCAGAAGCGCGCCTCCGGCGACCCCTACTTCGCCCACCCCATCGAGGTGGCGGGCATCCTCACCGACTACCGGCTCGACACCTCGACCATCGTCACGGCGCTGCTGCACGACGTGATCGAGGACACCCCGGTCACCCCCGACGACATCAAGGCGCTGTTCGGCGCCGAGATCACCGAACTGGTCGAAGG
>NZ_JANOCX010000375.1:0-12165 GCF_031412415.1 Phenylobacterium sp. | reverse complement strand
GCCCTGATCGGCGTCGCCGGCTACTACGCCATCCTTACCCAGAACCTGGGCTACGCGCCCGATGACCGCGCCGTGGTCAACGGCCTGGTCTGCCTGGGCTTCGGCGCCAGTCTGATCTCCATCTTCGCCCGTCTGGGCGGCGGCATTTTCACCAAGGGCGCCGACGTCGGCGGCGACATGGTGGGCAAGGTCGAGGCCGGCATTCCGGAAGATGACCCCCGCAACGCCGCGACCATCGCCGACAACGTGGGCGACAACGTCGGCGACTGCGCCGGCATGGCCGCCGACCTGTTCGAGACCTATGCGGTGACCACGGTGGCCACCATGGTCCTGGCCGCGATCTTCTTCGGAACGTCGCAACTGCTGACCAGCATCATGCTGCTGCCGCTCGCCATCTGCGGTGTCTGCATCATCACCTCGATCATCGGCACCTACGCGGTGCGGCTCGGCAAGAGCGGCTCGATCATGGGCGCGCTCTATCAGGGCCTGATCGTCACCGGCGTCCTGTCAGCCATCGCCCTGTACTTCCTGATCCCCTCGATGGTGACGGAAGACCTGACGGTGAACGGCAAGACCTTCAACGCCATGTCGCTGTTCTGGTGCTCGATGGCGGGCCTGGTGATCACCGCGCTCATCGTCATGATCACCGAGTACTACACCGGCACCAACTTCCGCCCGGTGAAGTCGGTGGCCCAGGCCTCGGTCTCCGGTCACGGCACCAACGTGATCCAGGGCCTGGCCATGAGCCTGGAAGCCTGCGCCGCCCCGGCGATCGTCATCATTGTCGGCATCATCGTCACCTACAATCTGGCGGGTCTGTTCGGCATCGCCATCGCCACCACCGCCATGCTTTCGCTCGCGGGCTTCGTGGTCGCGCTGGACGCTTTTGGTCCGGTCACCGACAACGCCGGCGGCATCGCCGAGATGGCCGGTCTTCCCCCGGAAGTCCGCGTCACCACCGACGCGCTCGACGCGGTCGGCAACACCACCAAGGCTGTCACCAAGGGTTATGCGATCGGTTCGGCGGGCCTCGGCGCGCTGGTGCTGTTCGCCGCCTATACCGAGGATCTGAAGCATTTCGTGGCCATCGCCACGCCGGGCTCGTTCTTCGACGGCGTGGGCGCGGTGGCGTTCGACCTGTCCAATCCATACGTCGTGGTCGGGCTGCTGTTTGGGGGCCTGCTGCCGTTCCTGTTCGGCGGTATGTCGATGACCGCCGTTGGCCGCGCCGCCCAGTCGGTGGTGGTCGAGGTCCGTCGTCAGTTCCGTGAGAACCCGGGGATCATGACCGGCGAGGTGAAGCCCGAATACGGCCGCGCCGTCGACATCCTGACCAAGGCCGCGATCAAGGAGATGATCGTGCCGTCCCTGCTGCCGGTCGTCTCGCCGATCGTGCTGTTCTTCGTCATCAACGCCATCGCCGGCAAGGTGGACGCCTTCGCCTGCGTCGGCGCCATGCTGATGGGGGTGATCGTCACCGGACTGTTCGTCGCCATCTCGATGACCAGCGGCGGCGGCGCCTGGGACAACGCCAAGAAGGTGATCGAAGAAGGCTTCACCGACTCAGACGGCGTCCTGCACGGCAAGGGGTCCGAGGCTCACAAGGCCGCGGTCACCGGCGACACCGTCGGCGACCCCTACAAGGACACCTCGGGTCCCGCAGTGAACCCGATGATCAAGATCACCAACATCGTCGCCCTGCTGCTGCTGGCCGTTCTCGCCCAGTACTAGTCGGCCACGAGCCAAACGAAGACGCCCCGGAGAGCGATCTCCGGGGCGTTTTCATTTCCGCCTCAGTATGCCGGGAAGGGGAGCGCCGCCCTAGCGCCGGTCGCCCGGCCGATTGCCTGGGGCGTTCTCGTCCTCGTTGGGCAGCATGCCGCCGCGGCCGACGGTGCCCAGGAGTTGTTCCAGGATGCTCAGCTCGCGCCCGCGGGTCGGGGTCTCGCGTCCGTTGAAGGCGATGACCTTGCCGTCCTTGAGCGACATGGTGTCGACGCTCTTCACCAGCTCGCTGTCCTTGTCGAAGGTCACGGCCACCACGTTGCGTGAAGTGACCACGGGGCGGCGGAACGCCACGCGTTCCTTGACCTGGTCGATATAGAACCAGACGTTGGGGTCGAAGGTGGCGGTGGCCGAAGGCGAACCCAGGCTGCCGCGCACCGTCGACTTGGTGTCGGTCCCTATCTTCACGTCCTTCGGATTGGCCTCGATGGCCTGGAACCCGGAATAGGTGGTGATCGGCGCGCAGGCGGCGGTCGCCAGGAGCGAACCAGCAAGAGCGACAAAGGCGACGCGACGAAACATGTGCGAACCGGACCTGTTCATTTGTTCGAGACTTTGACCTATCGGTCGCGGCCCCTTAGTTCAATGCCGCCTGTAGCTGCGCCTGAGGGCGAAATCGAGGCCTGAATGTTCCTGGATCGCTTCTTCCGCCCCCGAGCCGCGCAAAACGCGGGTCGGAAGCTCTATGCCGGCGTGGTGGCCCAGGCCCGCACGCCGGCGCTCTACACCGACCTCGGCGCGCCCGACACGGTCGAGGGGCGATTCGAACTCTACACCGCCCACGTCTTCCTGTTGCTGGATCGCCTCAGAGGGCAGGGGCCACGGGCGGGGGAAACGTCCCAGGTCCTGTTCGACGCCTATCTGAGCGCACTGGACGACGCTCTGCGCGAGATGGGTGTCGGCGACGTGTCGGTCGGCAAGAAGATGCGCAAGCTGGGCGAGGCCTTCTACGGCCGGGTGAAGTCCTACGAGACGGCGTTCCAGACCCTGCCGGATCGAACGCAACTGGAAGCCCTGGCCGCGCGCACGGTCTACGCCCAGGGCGAACCCGCCAACGCGCCCCGGTTCGCCGACTATGTCCTGGCCCAGCGCGAGACCTTGGCCGGCCAATCTCTCGACGCCCTGCTCGACGGCGACGCGACCTGGGGTGGCGCATGAGCGGCTGGACCCACTTGATTCGGTTGGGCGAGCTGACCCGCGGTCCCGTGGAGGTCCATCTGGCCCCCGACGAGTCCGTTCGCGCGATGCTGGCCCAGGAACTGCTTCTGGACAGCTTGCCGACCCTGGTCGCCGATCTGCGCGTGCGCCCCTGGCTGGACGGCGCGGAGATCACCGGCCGCTTCACCGCCACGGTGGGCCAGATCTGCGGCGTCAGCCTCGACGTCTTCGAGCAGGAACTGACGGGTGAGATCGCCCTTCAGATGGTTCCGCTCGGCAGTCCCAACGCCTACGGCGAATCGGAGGAGGGTGGCGATCTGGCCCTGGATCTGGACGCCCCCGATCCGCCCGACGTCTTGGAGGGCGATGAAATCGACCTGGCGCACATCCTGGTCGAGCACCTTGCGCTCGAGATCGATCCCTTTCCCCGTAAGCCGGGGGCGGAGTTCACCTACACTCCAAACACCGTCGAGGAGTCGCCCTTCGCCGTCCTACGGACGCTGAAGAAGGACGGCGAGTGACCGCGACGTTTGCAACGCCCCACGTCGGGTCTATCCTGGCCATGCTTTCCGGCGCGACCGCTGTGAGGGGTGAAGCGACGCCGTGACGAAGTCCTTGGTCATCTCCATCGACGCCATGGGCGGCGACCACGGCCCGTCCGTTGTCGTGCCGGGCGTGCTGCTGGCCGCGCGGGAAGCGCCGGCGCTCAAGTTCATCCTGCACGGCGACGAAGCCGCCATCGGCGCTCAGTTCGGCGGCGCCTTGCCCGACCGGGTCGAGATCCGCCACGCCGATCGCGTCATCGCCATGGACGAAAAGCCGGCCCAGGCCCTGCGGCGGGGCAAGGGTACGTCGATGTGGGCGGCGGTCGAGGCGGTGAAGGCCGGGCAAGCCGGCGCGGCGATCTCGGCAGGCAACACCGGCGCTCTCATGGCCATCTCGCTGCTGATCCTGCGGATGAGCGTCGATGTCGATCGCCCTTGCCTGGTGGTCGGTTGGCCCGGCACGAAGGGGATCACCACGGTCCTGGACGTCGGCGCCAATATCGATTGCGACGCCGAGCGGCTGGTCGAATTCGCCATCATGGGCGAGGCCTTCCATCGCGCCGCTCATGGCGTGGCCAAGCCTACTGTCGGCCTGCTGAATGTCGGCGCCGAGGACATGAAGGGCCACGAGGAGGTCCGCCAGGCCCACGCGATCCTGCGCAATGGTCAGTTCGACCTGGACTATCGCGGGTTCGTCGAAGGCGACGGCCTGTCTCGCAACGTGGTCGACGTGGTGGTCACCGATGGCTTCACCGGCAACATCGCGCTTAAAACCGCCGAGGGCACCGCCCGCTATCTCGGCGGAGAACTGCGTAGCGCGCTGACCGGCACCCTACTGTCCAAGCTAGGCGCGCTCCTCGCCCGTCCCGGCCTGCTGAAATTCCGCGAGAAATTGTCGCCCGATGCGGCGGCGCCATTGCTCGGCCTCAATGGGGTGGTGGTGAAGAGCCACGGCGGAGCGGCGGCCCGCGACATCGCCGCGGCGATCCGCATGGCGACCAAATTGGCGCAAAGCGACTTCGCAGCGGAGATCGAACGGAATATGACCCGCCTCACCGCCGCGGTGGCCGAACACCAGCCGCCGGCCGTCGATGGAGCCGCCTGAGTGACGAAAGTACTGCGTAGCGTCGTGACCGGTGTCGGAGGCTATCTGCCGGACGACATCGTCACCAATGCCGACTTGGCCAAGTTCGTCGACACCAGCGACGAATGGATCGTCGAGCGCACGGGCATCCGCCAGCGCCACCGCGCCGCGCCAGATCAGGCGGTCTCCGATCTGGCGGTCGAGGCCGCCCGCCGCGCGCTTGCCGCCGCGGGCAGGACCGCCGCCGACGTCGACCTGATCGTGGTCGGCACCACAACACCAGACCTGACCTTTCCCGCGGTGGCCACTATCGTTCAACGCAAGCTGGGCTGCCCGGTCGGCGTGGCCTTCGACGTTCAGGCGGTCTGCTCGGGCTTTGTCTACGCGCTCTCGACCGCCGACGGATTTGTCGCGCGAGGCCGTTCGAAATGCGCCCTGGTGATCGGCGCCGAGACCATGACCCGGCTGATGGACTGGACAGACCGTGGCACCTGCGTGCTGTTCGGGGACGGGGCCGGCGCGGTCGTCGTGGAGCCGATGGAAGGCGAGGGGACCACCGCCGATCGCGGCCTGCTGGGCTTCGCCCTGCGCGCTGACGGCGCCAAGCAGGATCTCCTCTACGTCGATGGCGGCGTCTCGACCACTGGCCAGATCGGTCATCTGCGGATGCAGGGCAACCAGGTGTTCCGCCACGCCGTGGTGAACATCTCAGAGGCCATCTTCGCCGCGGCGGCCGACGCCGGGATCGAGGTCGCCGATGTCGACTGGTTCATCCCCCACCAGGCCAATCAGCGGATCCTGGAAGGTGTCGCCAAGCGGGTCGGCATCTCCCATGACAAGGTGATCTCCACCGTTGCCGAGCACGCCAACACCTCGGCGGCCTCGATACCCCTGGCTCTTGCGAAGGGCGTCGAGGACGGTCGGATCAAGCCCGGCCAGATGCTGTTGCTGGAGGCCATGGGTGGCGGCCTGACCTGGGGCGCCTGCGTCATTCGGCTTTAGGCGTCGCCAAGCCTTGGGCGTACGGACAATTGACCGCTTGAAGCCTTTGACTTGATGCGACAATCAGGTCATGACGGAAGACTAGACCTGTACAGATTGTTCGAGGGCGGGGGCTCCATGAAGGGCGCTACGGTGACACGGGCCGACCTGTGCGAGTCGGTTCACGAAGAGGTGGGCCTGACCCGTCAGGACTGTTCCGAGCTGGTTGAGCGGACTCTCGAACTCATGGCTCAGGCCCTGGAGCGTGGCGAACAGGTCAAGCTCTCCGGTTTCGGCGTCTTCCAGGTCCGCGCCAAGCGCGCCCGCATGGGCCGTAATCCGAAGACGGGCGAGCCGGCGGCCATCGAGCCGCGCCGCGTGATTGGTTTCCGAGCCTCCCAGGTCATGAAGGCGCGGGTCGACCGCGCCCTAGCGAAGTGACGTAAGGCCCCCAGTGGCCAAGGGCCCCGACGCCTTTCGGACCATCCCGGAAGCAGCCGACGAGCTGAACGTGCCGCAGCACGTGTTGCGGTTCTGGGAGACCAAGTTCTCCTTCATCCGCCCCATGAAGCGCGCCGGCGGACGCCGGTTCTACCGGCCCCAGGACATTTCGGTGCTGCGCGGCGTGCGCGGCCTGCTCCACGATCAGGGCTACACCATCAAGGGCGTGCAGAAACTGCACAAGGACCAGGGGCTGAAGCGCGTCCTCGACGCCGGCTCCGGGCCGACCGCGAGCCCCGGTCGAGGACCAGGCCTGGCGTCCGAGCGCCTGAACGACCAGGGTCGCGAGCGTCTCATGGACGCACTAGAAGACCTGGAAGCCGCCAAGGCCCGCCTCGACGCTCTGCTGGGTTAGGCGCGACGCACGAAGTCGGCGAAGGCGTCCAGGATCAGAGGCCAGCCATCCTCCGAAGCCATCTCGTCGCGATAGTCGGCCGCGCCCTCGCCGTGCCGCTCGAAGCCCGCATGGGTAAGGCGCAGGGTCGTGCCACCATCGTCGTCGGCGGCGAAGGCGATCTCGACCTGGCTGGCCTGACCGGGATCGGGCTGAGGGGCGCTGTCAGGACCGATCTGCCAGAGGAAGACGATGCGACGGCCCGGTTCGACGGCGATCATCCGGCCCCAGTCGACGCGGAACCCCTCGGGCCCGATCTCGTAGCAGAAGTCGCCGGGCGCGGCGCCCAGTGCGATGGCCTGCAGGCCGTCAGGGCCGGAATAGGTGTAGTCGGCGGGCCACCATTCGCTGAAGCCCTCGGTGAACAACACGAAGGCCCGATCCGGCGGGACCGGAACCGCGACCGCTTCTTCGATGGGCGGGCCGCTCATGATCGCCTCCAGCGCCAGCGTCGATTTTCGCCCTTGCCCTGCCGTCGCAAGCGTCTAGAAGGGCCGCTCGCCGATGTCGGAGCGTAGCGCAGCCTGGTAGCGCACTTGACTGGGGGTCAAGGGGTCGCAAGTTCGAATCTTGTCGCTCCGACCATCGGCGAATTTCCGAAAGTCTATTGCCGCCCCCGGTTCATCCACGTGATGAGCGGCAGGATGGGCACGCCCCAGGCGAGACCCGCGACAGCGTAGAAGGCCAACTGCGCCGCCCAGTGGCTGGGCAGGCGCTCTCCGACCATGACGACGGCGGCGGCATAGAAGGCCAGGAAGCCGACGATGCCGACGCCGCCGATGAATTTCCGTACTCGTGCGCTCATGGCGTCGGTATAGGCGCCGGGCGACGCCGCGGTCTAGCCGCGCTTCAACAGGCCCAACAGGAACAGCAGGATCACCGCGCCGAGAGTGGCGATGACAAAGCTGCCGATCCAGCCGCCGAAGCTTATCCCAAGCAGGCCAGCCACGAAGCCGCCGAGCAAGGCGCCGACCACGCCCACCGCGAGGTTGGTCAACAGGCCGTGATTCCGCTTCATGATCTTTTCGGCGACCCAACCGGCCAAGATGCCGATTACGATCCACCCGATAATTCCGACGCCGCTCATGCTTTAGCCCTCTCTGAAGTCCAGGTTGGCGTAATGCGGCGAAGCTTGGCGGGTTCCAATTGCGCGCACCCCGTGGACTGCGGGGCGGAAGTCCGGTAGCCGGTCGCCGTAAGAACGCCTCGAAGCTACACGACTTTTCCCCCATGACATCCTTTCTCCGCTCCGACCGATCCACGCCTGTCGCCGCATGGCTATTCGTCGTGGCGGCCCTCGTCCTGGCCATGGTCGTGGTCGGCGGTGCGACGCGGTTGACTGATTCCGGGCTGTCGATCACCGAGTGGAAACCTGTGACCGGCGCGATCCCGCCGCTCTCGGATGAGGACTGGGCGGCGGAGTTCGCGCTCTACAAGCAGATCCCCCAGTACCAGCAGTTGAACCAGGGCATGAGCCTGGCCGCATTCCAATCGATCTACTGGTGGGAGTGGGGGCATCGATTTCTGGGGCGCCTGGTCGGGGTGGTCTTCGCCCTGCCGTTCGCCTGGTTCCTCATCCGGCGCGAACTGCCCAAGCGGCTGATCTGGCGCTGCGCGGGCCTCTTCGCCCTGGGCGGCCTGCAAGGGGCGGTCGGATGGTGGATGGTGGCCAGCGGACTGACCGAGCGCGTGTCGGTCGCGCCCGAGCGACTGACCATCCATCTGGGCCTGGCCTTCGCCCTGCTGGGCGCCCTGGTCTGGACGGCGCTGGATGCCTGGAACGGCTCGCCACGCCAAACCCTGCCGGGCCCCTGGACGCGCCGCGCCGCGGCACTGATCGGGCTCATCTACCTGCAGATCCTGCTTGGCGCCCTGGTGGCCGGCAATGACGCGGGCCTAGTCTACAACGACTGGCCGCTGATGAACGGGGCCTTGATCCCGAAGGACTACGCCGGCGACGGTCTCTGGGCCACCCTGGCCCACACCCAGGGGGCGGTGCAGCTTCATCACCGGCTCGCGGCCTATCTGCTGGTCGGCGTCGGCGTCGCCCTGGCCCTCGGCGCCTGGCGCTCGCGCTACCTGACCGACGACGCCCGCGTCATCGCCCTGGCCATCTCCGCCTCCATCGGATTACAGGCGGTGCTGGGCGTCGCTACCCTGATGCTGGGCGTGCCCATCTGGCTGGGGATCGCCCATCAGGTTATGGCGGCCCTGGTCCTGGCCCTAGCGGTCTCCTTTGCCTGGCGAGTCCGCCGGCCCTAGGCCTTGAAGCTGGCCCACGGTCCGGTGATGGCGAGCGTCGTCCCGGGCATGTAGATGTTGACGAACAGCGTGGTCCCGTCCGGCGAGAAGCATGCGCCGGCCAACTCCGACGTCCCCGCGGCGTCGCCGTCGCTCTGCAGCGCGTTGCGACCGAGCGTGTAGATTTTTCCGTCGCCGGTCACGCCGCGCAGGAAGTTGGTCCCGCCGATCTTATCCTCGCAGACGATCATGTGGCCCCAGGGTGTCGGCGCGATATTGTCACCCATCTCCAGGGTTTGGACATCCTGCGGTTCGACGAAGAGTTGCAGCCGGGCCGGCTTGTCGGCCTCGCCAGGACGGCCTTCCTCGGGGCTCGGCACATAGCGCATGATCTGACCACCGCCGTTGGGACCGCCGCTGGTGCAGGCGAAATAGAGCTCGCCCTGGCCGAAGAACACACCTTCGCCCCGCGCGAACCACGCCGCGCCCTTGGCATGCCCGCGATACCGCAGGTCCTCATAGGGGTTGTCGACCCCATCTAGATCGACCCAGCGCACGTTGCGCCAGTCGCCTTGCTTCCAGTAGCGGGTTTCCCAGTTGCGCGGATCGGCGTCGACGCCTTCCGGCAAGGCCAGGGCCTGCAGCTTCCCGCCCGCATGGAGCTTGGTCGGATCGTTCGGGAGGTAGCGGTAGAACAGGCCCAGACCATCGCCCATGTCCTCAGTCTGATAGACGATCCCGGTCCGAGGATCGATGCAGGCGGCCTCGTGCCGGAAGCGGCCCATGCCGGTGATCGGCGTGGGGTCCACCAGCCCTTTGGCCTGCGACGGCACCTCGAACACCCAGCCGTGGTCCTTGCGCGCCTCCTGACCTGCGCCCTGAGTCGTTTCCTCGCAGGTCAGCCATGACCCCCAGGGCGTGATCCCGCCCGCGCAGTTGGTGGAGGTGCCGGCCAGGCTCAGATGGTGGCGTTCGACCTTCCGTGTCTTCAGGTCGTAGACCAGCGTGGTCGTGCCGCCGCCCAGGGGCAGACCGTCATCGCCGAAGTCGTAGACTCGGTCCGCGGCGATCTTCGGCGCGAGGGTCCGGCCTGGGCCAAATGCGGTGATCTCCAGATCGCGTGGCTTGATCTCGTGGTTGCGAACCAGGATCACGCGGTCGCCGTCCAAGGGGAAGCAGCCCATGCCGTCCATCTTGAAGGGCGTGACCAGTCCATCGCTCATCGGATCGCCGGCCTTTGAAACCACGGTGTAGGAGAAGCCCTCCGGTAGGTCGAGGACGCCCGCCGGATCGGCGCGCAAGGCGCCGTAGCCGGCAACCTCGCTTCGATAGGGGGCCGCGGCGGACGCGCCCTCCTGGGCGTTGGCGAGACGCGCGAACCCCGCGAAGGCGGCGGATGCGGTGGCGGTGGCGAGGAACTGACGGCGCGACGCGGACATGGAAAATCCCAGCTTGGCTCTGATAGACCGTGTCAGACCATAAAAGGGTGACGTTCGATTGACGCGGTATTATAATACCGTATCACAAAAACCCGTTGCTGGGTAACGGATTGCGCGCGGTCTCCCGCCGACAAGTGTTGACAGGCGCGCGTGGGGCAAGTACTAGCCGCGCCTCTCGTCGGGATCGTTCGGTCCCGCCAACTTACGGACCGTTCCCATGATGAAGACGACGGCTTCCCTGAAGCCCGCCGACGTCACGAAGAAGTGGATCGTGATCGATGCCGAGAACGCCGTCGTTGGCCGTCTCGCCTCGTTCATCGCCATGCGTCTTCGCGGCAAGCACCGCCCCGATTACACCCCGCACGTCGATTGCGGCGACTATGTCGTCGTCGTCAACGCCCACAAGGTGAAGTTCACGGGCAAGAAGCTCACGGACAAGACCTACTACTGGCACACCGGCCACCCGGGTGGCATCAAGGAACGCACGGCCGACAAGATCCTCGGCGGCAAGTTCCCCGAACGGATCCTGGAAAAGGCCGTCGAGCGCATGCTGCCCAAGGAAAGCCCGCTGGCCCGCGCGCAGATGACCCATCTGCGCATCTACAACAGCGGCGAGCATCCGCATGAGGCGCAGGCCCCCGAGACCATCGCGTTCGCCGAAATGAACGCCAAGAACGTGCGGAGCAAGTAGGCCAGATGTCCGACACTCAAGGCTTCGAGGCCCTGCAAAGCCTCTCGTCCAACCCCGACGTCGCCCCGGCCGAGCCGAAGATCGACGCCCTGGGCCGCGCCTACGCCACCGGCAAGCGCAAGAACGCGATCGCCAAGGTCTGGATCAAGCCCGGCAAGGGCAAGATCACGATCAACGGCCGCGACCAGGAAGTCTATTTCGCCCGTCCCGTGCTGCGCATGATGATCGCCCAGCCCTTCCAGGTCACCGACCGCGAAGGCCAGTTCGACGTCATCGTCTCGGTGGAAGGCTCCGGCCTGTCGGGCCAGGCCGGCGCGATCCGCCATGGCCTGTCCAAGGCGCTCACCTACTATGAGCCGGGCCTGCGCCCGGTGCTGAAGCCGCACGGCTTCCTGACCCGCGACTCGCGTGTCGTGGAGCGGAAGAAGTACGGCAAGGCCAAGGCCCGACGCAGCTTCCAGTTCTCGAAGCGCTAAACCCGCGCGCGAGCACTCGCGTTTGGAGGGGCGCTTCGGGAAACCGAAGCGCCCCTTCTGCTATCTGGACTCCTTGTTTCCGGGACAACGACCATGACCAGCACCGTTTTCATCGATGGCGAAGCCGGCACCACCGGCCTGCAGATCCGCGAGCGGCTGGCCGGTCGCGGCGACCTCCAGGTCTTGTCGATCGATCCGGCCAAGCGGAAGGACCCGCAAGCTCGCGCCGAGTTGCTGAACGCCGCCGACGCGGTGATCCTGTGCCTGCCCGATGCGGCCTCCAAGGAGGCGGTCGGCATGATCACCTCCAACTCCGTGCGGGTCATCGACGCCTCGACGGCCTATCGGACGGCCTCGGGCTGGACCTACGGCTTCCCGGAGATGTCACCGGACCAGCGCACCGCGATCGCCCGTTCGAAACGGGTGAGCAATCCCGGCTGCTATCCCACCGGCTTCATCGCGCTCACCCGTCCGCTGGTGGAGGGCGAACTCATCCCCGCCGACTGGCCGATCACCGTCAACGCCATCTCAGGCTATTCGGGCGGGGGGAAGGGATTGATCGAGGAGTTCGAGGCGCCCGCGCCCGCCGGGACCAGCGACGCCTACCGGACCTATGGCCTGACCCTGCAGCACAAGCACGTGCCGGAGATGCAGATCCATGGTGGGTTCGATCACCCGCCGCTGTTCGCGCCCTCGGTGGGGCGCTACGCACAGGGGATGATCGTCGAGGTCCCGTTGCAGCTTTGGGCCTTGCCGGCGAAGCCGAAGGTGGAAGACCTGCGCGACGCCCTGGTCGACGCCTATCGCCGCGAGGCCTTCGTCGAGGTGGCCACGGCCGAAGAGACCAAGGCGCTGCAATCGGCCCGCGCC
>NZ_JANOCX010000374.1:0-5220 GCF_031412415.1 Phenylobacterium sp. | reverse complement strand
CGAAGAGCGTCAGGTGATCGTCCGGAACGTCGCCACGGGCGCCGCTCACGGTATGCGGGTTGGCGACATCAAGGTTCGCGACGTGAGGTGGGCAAGCCCCGACCATCTGCTGATAGTCACCAGCGCCACCGCGACAATCCTCAACGTGATCGCGCCGAAGTCCGAATGGCGAATGGTCGGCCTTTACAACATCAAGACCCAAAAGATGGTCCGACTGCTGCGTGACGTTGAGAACGGCCTCAACGTCCTGTCAGGCTCGACTTCAAACCGAACTTTCGAAGGCAAGCCCGTTGTGTTCGCCGAGGGCGTCAGGTTCGACAGCACTGGCCGCGGTCGCATGGCGCTGTTCAGGATCGAACTCGATCAAGGCAAGTCCAAGCTGGTGCACGAAGGCTTCGCCACCACCCGCGACTGGCTGGTTGGGACGGACGGCCAGCCGATGGCCGAGAACGAGTACGAGCCGAAGTCGGGGCAATGGGTGTTGAAGGTTCGCGACGGCAAGACATGGCGTGAGTTGAAGGCCGGATCCAGCCTGCATGAGCCGCCGTATCTGATGGGGCTTGGGCGCGCGGCGAACTCGATCCTGGTGGCGGAGCCGCAGGAGGATGGTGTCCTGGTCCGGGAGGTCGGCCCCGACGGCGCTTGGGGCCAAGCTGTGATGCCGGCCGGCGCCGCGCCGATCCGCGATCCGGCTGACGAGCGCCTCATCGGCCACGTGCAATTGTTCGGCGACGACCTTCGCTACACCTTCTTCGAGCCGCGCGACCAAAGCGCCTGGAAGAAGGTGGTCGCCGCCTATCCGGGAGAGAGCGTATCGCTGGTCTCTTGGAGCGCCGACCGCAAGAAGCTCATCGTCCTGGTGGACTCACCGACCGAGGGTCCTGCCTACGCCCTCGTGGATCTGACCACGGGCCGCGCCACCTGGATCGGCGCGCAACACGCCGGCCTCGCTAAGGGCGATTTGGCGCCCGTTCGGACGCTGTCCTACAAGGCCACTGATGGCCTGGAACTGAGCGGCTACCTGCTCACCCCCAACGGACGGCCGGCCAAGGGCCTGCCCCTGGTCGTCATGCCGCATGGAGGCCCCGCCGTGCGCGACACACGGGGTTTTGACTGGATGGCGCAGGCCCTGGCGTCGCGTGGCTACGCGGTGCTGAAAGTGAACTTCCGCGGCTCCGACGGGTTTGGGCGCGCCTTCAAGGAGGCCGGTTACGGCCAATGGGGCCGCAAGATGCAGACGGACCTCTCCGACGGCGTCCGGCATCTTGCGGCGCAAGGCGTTATCGATCCCAAACGTGTCTGCATCGTCGGCGCGAGCTATGGCGGCTATGCCGCCGTGGCGGGGGCGGCGTTTGACCGAGGTGTCTATCGTTGCGCCGGCTCCTATGGGGGCATCACCGATCTCACGCGCATGGCGCCCTGGCTGCAAAGCAACTCGCGTGTCTATGGACGACGGCAGCTCATCCGTATGGTCGGCGCCACCGATCCGAAGGATCCGGTCATGGCTCAGATCTCGCCCGCGCAGCATGCCGCCCAGATCGACATCCCGATCCTGCTGATCCATGGCCGCGACGACACAGTGGTGCCCTTCGAGCAGTCACGTGTGATGGCCGAGGCGCTCACCAAGGCTGGAAAGCCCGTGGAGCTGGTCAGCCTCCCCGGCGAAGATCACTGGCTCTCCCGTGGCGACACGCGGCTCCAGATGCTCACGGCCACCGTCGCGTTCCTGGAGAAGCACAACCCCCCGAACTAGCGCCTCGCGATCCCTTGTGTGGCGCATCGGCAACACTACATCCGGTCATGCCAGCGTTGCGCTTGATCAAGGCGGCGCCGGCAAATCCGCCTATTCAGGGGAAGCCATGAACATCGATCTCTATTCCGACCGCGCCAAGCAGGCGATCCAGTCGGCGCAAAGCCTCGCGCTCGCCAAGCGCCACCAGCAGCTCGCGCCCGAGCACGTGCTGAAGGTTCTGCTCGAGGAGAAGGACGGCCTGAGCCGCGCGCTGATTCAAAGCGCTGGAGGCCGCCCCGACGAAGCCGATAAGGCCGCCGACGTGCTGCTGGCCAAGCGGCCCAAGGTGGAGGGCGGCTCTGGCCAGCTCTACATGACGCCGGAGGTCGCGCGCCTGCTGGCCGAGGCCGAGGCCGGCGCCAAGTCGGCCGGCGACTCCTTCGTGACCACCGAACGCCTGCTGATCGCCATCGCCAAGGAAGGCGGTGAGGCGGCCAAGGCGCTTGCCGACGCCGGCGCCAAGGCCGACGCTCTGGAAGAGGCCGCCAAGGCCATGCGCAAAGGCAAGACCGCCGATAGCGCCTCGGCCGAGGAGGGCTATGACGCGCTCAAGCGCTACGCCCGCGACCTGACCCAGGCCGCCAGGGACGGCAAGCTGGACCCGGTGATCGGCCGCGACGAGGAAATCCGCCGCACCATCCAGGTGCTGAGCCGCCGCACCAAGAACAACCCCGTCCTGATCGGCGAGCCCGGCGTGGGCAAGACCGCCATCGTCGAGGGCCTGGCCCTGCGCATCGTAAATGGAGACGTGCCCGAGAGCCTGAAGGACAAGCAACTTCACTCGCTCGACATGGGCTCGCTGATCGCCGGCGCGAAGTATCGCGGGGAGTTCGAGGAGCGGTTGAAGGCGGTGCTGAACGAGGTGACCGCGGCCGAGGGCTCGATCATCCTGTTCATCGACGAGATGCACACCCTGGTCGGCGCCGGAAAGTCGGACGGGGCGATGGACGCCTCGAACCTGCTCAAGCCCGCCCTGGCCCGGGGCGAGCTGCACTGCGTCGGCGCCACCACGCTGGATGAGTACCGCAAGCACGTGGAAAAGGACGCCGCCCTGGCGCGTCGCTTCCAGCCGGTATTCGTCAGCGAACCCACGGTGGAGGACACCGTCTCCATCTTGCGCGGCTTGAAGGAGAAGTACGAGGTCCACCACGGGGTGCGCATCAGCGACGCCGCCATCGTGGCCGCCGCGACCCTGTCCAACCGCTACATCGCCGACCGCTTCCTGCCCGACAAGGCCATCGACCTGATCGACGAAGCCGGCAGCCGCGTGCGCATGGCGGTGGACTCCAAGCCCGAGGAGCTGGACGAGATCGACCGGCGCATCGTGCAGCTGAAGATCGAGCGCGAGGCCCTGGCGCGGGAGACTGACGCGGCTTCCAAGGCCCGACTGGAAAAACTGGAAGAAGATCTCGACGACCTCGAGGGCCAGTCGACCGAGATGACCGCCCGCTGGCGTTCGGAAAAGGAAAAGGTCAGCTCCGCCGCCCAGGCCCGCGAGGCTCTGGATCGCCTGCGCGCTGAACTGGTCACAGTCCAGCGTCGTGGCGACCTGCAACGCGCGTCCGAGATCGCCTATGGCGAAATCCCCGCTCTAGAGCGCCGCCTGGAGACCGAGGAGGCGGCCGCCGCCGAAAATCCGATCAGCCCGGAGGTGGTCGACGCCGAGCAGATCGCCGCCGTCGTCTCCCGCTGGACCGGCATTCCGGTCGAGAAGATGCTGGAGGGCGAGCGCGACAAGCTGTTGAAGATGGAAGACGCCCTGCGCGGCCGCGTGGTCGGCCAGGAGGAGGCGCTGGTCGCCGTCTCCGACGCCGTGCGCCGCGCCCGGGCCGGGCTGAACGATCCCAACCGGCCCCTCGGCTCGTTCCTGTTCCTAGGTCCGACGGGGGTGGGCAAGACCGAGCTGACCAAGGCGCTCGCCGCCTTCATGTTCGACGACGAGGCGGCGATCACCCGCCTCGACATGAGCGAGTACATGGAGAAGCACTCGGTCAGCCGGATGATCGGGGCGCCCCCCGGCTATGTCGGCTACGACGAGGGCGGCGCCCTGACGGAGGCGGTGCGCCGCCGGCCCTATCAGGTCGTGCTGTTCGACGAGGTGGAGAAGGCCCACCCCGACGTGTTCAACGTGCTGCTGCAGGTGCTGGATGACGGACGCCTGACCGACGGCCAGGGCCGGACGGTCGACTTCCGCAACACCCTGCTGATCATGACATCCAACCTGGGGTCCGAGTTCCTGGCCAACCAGTCCGAGGGCGAAGATGTCGACGAGGTCCGTCCGATGGTCATGGAGGTGGTTCGCCGCCACTTCCGGCCGGAGTTCCTGAACCGGGTCGACGAGATCATCCTGTTCAAGCGCCTGGGTCGCGGCGCCATGGACGATATCGTCAAGATCCAGCTCCAGCGGCTGGAACGGATGCTGGCCGACCGCAGGATGTCCATCGCCCTGGACAACGCCGCCACCCACTGGCTGGCCGAGAAGGGGTATGATCCGGTCTATGGCGCCCGGCCGCTGAAGCGGGTGATCCAGAAGGACCTGGTCGATCCCATCGCCCGCAAGCTGCTGGCAGGGGAGCTGGAGGACGGATCAGTCATCCAGGTCGGCGCCACCGCTGAGGGTCTGGAGATCGGCAAGGCCAAGGTCCACTAACGAGAAACGCCCCGGGACCGCTCCCGGGGCGTCTTTCATTCGGCGTGATGGATGCCGGCTACAGCTCGACGCCGACCGGCTTGCCGCCGCGGATCTCGACACGGCGCATGACGGCGATGTCAGGACCCTTGCCCGGCGCGATGGGCTTGGCGACCGTGATGACGTACCAGGCGCCGTTGGCCAGGCCCGAGAACGCGAAGCGGCTGGTGGCGTCGCAGGTGGCGCGTTTGACGAAGGCCGAGTAGTCGCCGCTGGGCGCCGAGGGGGTGCGGGCGCGCACGTCGGCGGCGGGCAGGGCCGCCCGGTCGGGCGAGAGATAGAGGATGGTCATGCGCCGCCGCGTCCAGGCGGTCTCCGGCGTCAGCACCACGCTGGAGCCGGCGCAGGTGTAGCGGACAGGTCCAGCGCGATAGGTCAGACGCCCATCGACTCGACCGGGGCCGGGAACGGCCGACCAGGAGAAGTCTCCAGCCCGGAATCCGTTCGCCGACGGCGGTGGCTCACGCGGCGGCGGCGGGGGTGGCGGGGGCCCTAGAGTCGGCGCACAGGCGGCGACCAGGAGCAGGGCGGCGGAGGGCAGGGCAAGGCGTAAGGACATGGGCGCGCACCATAGGCAAGGCTGGCCCCGTGCGCCAAGGGCTTCCTCGGCTCGCGCGATCAATCATCGCCGCTGACGCGGCCGCGTTTGGATTTCACGCCGCCGCGCCGGACCTTTTCGTCCACGCGACGCGCCTTGGCCGCCTTGGTCGGCTTCGTCTTCTTTCGCGGCGGAGGCGGC
>NZ_JANOCX010000373.1:0-16288 GCF_031412415.1 Phenylobacterium sp. | reverse complement strand
CAAGCAACTGCCGATATTGATGATCCGACCGCCTTGGGGCAGGTGCGCCACGGCGGCCTGGGCGGCCACGAACACACCCCGCACGTTCACCGCCAGGGTCTGGTCGATGTCCTCGAGCGTCCAGGTCTCGATGGGCCCGGTTCCCCGCGCGATCCCGGCGTTGTTGACCAGGATGTCGAGGCCGCCAAGTTCGGCGGCGGCGCGGTCCACGGCCGCCTTCACCGCCATCGGGTTCGCGCTGTCGGCGGCGATGGCGACGGCCTTGCGGCCCAGCGCCTCAATCTGACCGACCACCGCCTGGGCGCGCTCGGCGGACCTCTCATAGGTGATGGCGACGTCGGCCCCGTCCTGGGCCAGGCGAAGGGCGATGGCGGCGCCGATACCGCGGCTCGCGCCGGTGACCATGGCGCGCTTGCCAGCAAGGTCGGACATGTCGTTTCCATTTCTGGGTTGATCGATACAGAAACTAGATGGGGCGCTTGCCGGTGGTCGTCAAGGATTATATGGTGACCGCTACAGAAAAGGACCTCGCCATGGCCGAACGCGGCCGACCCCGCAGCTTCGATCGCGACGCGGCCCTTGCCAGCGCCATGGAGGTCTTCTGGCTCAAGGGCTATGAGGCCGCCTCGATCAGCGACCTCACCTCGGCCATGGGCATCGGGTCGCCCAGCCTGTACGCCGCCTTCGGCTCGAAGGAGGGGTTGTTCCGTGAGGCCGTCGAGCTGTACGGCCGGCTTGAGGGCCCCGAGGTCTGGGCGGCGTTCGAGAAGGCGCCTACGGCGCGAGCCGCTGTCGAGGCGTTCCTCACCGCCACGGCGCAGGCCTTCACGCGGCCGGGCAAGCCGCGCGGCTGCCTCGTGACACTCTCGGTGATGAACACGGCCGATGCGAGCGCCAGCGTCTGCGAGGCCATGCGCCTCAACCGCGCCTCGGGGCGAAACGACTTGGCGGCGCGGCTGGAGCGCGCCGTATCGGCCGGAGAGCTGCCCCGCGGCTTGGACGTGGCGGCGGTGGCGAACTTCTACCTGACCGTCCAGCAGGGCATGTCGATCCAGGCCCGCGACGGGGCCAGCCGCGAGACCCTCACCGCCGTGGCGCACGCGGCCATGGCGGCCTGGGCGCCGCTGACGGCGGCCTAGTCGCCATAGGCCATCATGAACCGCCGCGCCGCTTCGCAGGCGATGGCGTCGATCTCGTCGGTGTCCAGGTCGCGGCCGACGCCCAGCAGATGGGCCATCTGATGGGCGCCCAGCACCATGCCGGCGAAGTCCTCGGCGGCCAGCGCCGGGTTGTCCACGACCATCCTTCCGGCGGAAGTCTCCCGCTCCAGGAACTGGGCCAGGCGCCGTCGCGAAGTGGCGGGTCCGGCCTCATAGAAGGCCCGGGCCAGGTCGGGCAGGTCCGTCGCGCCCTGCACGGTCATGCGCGTGAGCGCCGTGCCCCGGGGCTTGAGGACCGCCTCGATCATCCCGCGACCAAAGGCGGCCAGGGCTTCCTCGGGATGCTCGTCGGCGCCTGGGACCAGCAGGGGCGCGACGATCTCGGCCACCCGCCGATCGACGATGGCGCGCATCAGCTCCGCCTTCGAGCCGTAGCGGTTGTAGACCGTCTGCTTGGAGACCCCCGCACGGCGCGCGATCAGGTCCATGGAGGCCGACAGGCCGCGCTCGCCGAACAGCTCTGCCGCCGCGTCCAGGATGGCCTCGGTCTTGGCGAGGTCGATCTGTCCGGTGAGCCGAGGCACTAGTGACCGCCTGCGGGGGCGGGAGCGACTTTCGCCGGCTTGGCGAATATCCCCAGAACGGCCGCGGCCGCGCAGGCCAGGGCCAAGAAGGCGAAACCGTCGGCGAAGCCCATCACGCTGGCCTGCCGGCGCATCAGCATGCCCAGCGCCTTATTGGCCGACGCCTCTGGATCGGCCATGCCGCGCTCGCGCATCAGATTGGTGAAGCCCTCGACCATGTCCTGAGCCGCGGGACTGGCGCTGGTCACCGCCGCCGAGAGGTCGCCCAGGTGGACGGCGGTCTGGTGGCTGAGCACTGTGGCCAGCAGGGCCATGCCCACCGCGCCGCCAACGTTGCGCAGCAGGTTCACCAGGCCGGAGGCGTCTTTCATCAGGGACGGCGGCAGGGTGGAGACGGAGAGCTGGGAGGCGGCGATCATCGCCGTCATCGTACCGATGCCGCGCAGCGCCTGCAGCCCAGCGAAGTCCCAGAACCCCCAATCGGCGGTGACGTGGGAGCCCAGGCCGATGCCGTAGGCGGTGAGGCCAAAGCCGATCACCAGAGGGATGCGAGCGTCCAAGGCGCGGACCATCCGCCCGGCGATGGGGGCCATGGCGAACATCACCAGGCCGGAGACCAGCATGGTCGTCCCGACCTCGGCGGCGGAATAGGCCAGCACCTGGCCCAGGAACAGCGGCAGGATGAACGTGCCGCCGAACAGGCCCGCGCCGGAGACGAAGTTCATCACCGCGCCCAGGGCGAAGTTGCGATCGCCGAACGGTTTCAGCGAGACGATGGGCTGGCGATAGGTGAGTTGGCGCCAGATGAAGCCCGCTCCGGTGACCGCCGCCAGGACCGTCAGGAACAGGATGAGGCCGTCGTCGAACCAGCCCTCGCTCGCCCCTTCCTCAAGCGCGTACTGCATGGAGAGCAGGGCCACCGTCATCAGCCCGACGCCCAGCCAGTCGACCCCCTTGCCCAGGCGCGGATCGCCACGGTCGAAATCGGCGTAACGCGAGACCAGGAACATCACCACCAAGCCGATGGGCACGTTGATGAAGAACAGCCAGTGCCAGGACAGGGCGTCCGTCAGGTGGCCGCCCAGGGTCGGGCCGATGGTTGGCGCCAGGGTCACGACCAGCCCGAACACCACATTGGCGGTAACCCGCCGCTCCTGGGGAAAGACCGTCATGGCCGTGGCGAAGGCCGCCGGGATCATCGCGCCCGCCGCCAGGCCCTGAAGGGTCCGCGTCACGATCATCATCTCGATGTTCGTCGAAAACCCCGTCAGCACGGAGGTGACGATGAAGGCGCCGCAGGCCCAGACATAGACGGTCCGCGTGCTCCACATCTTGGAGAGGTAGGCGGTGAGCGGGATGATCACGACCTCGGCCAGCAAGTAGCTGGTCTGGACCCAGCTGATCTCGTCGGCGGTGGCGCCGATGCCGGCCTGGATCTGCGACAGCGAGGCCGCGACGATCTGGATGTCCAACACCGCCATGAACTGGCCCAGGACCATGCCGCCGAAGCCGAGGAACACGGCGGTCCAGTTGACCTCGCCGTCGGCCTTGCGATGGCGGGCGAGGGGGTCGGCGCCGTCGTCGGGGTGGGCCGCGTCGCTCACGGCTTCAGCGCGAAACGCCGTGGCGGGCGAATTGGGGCGCGACGCTGGTTTCGGCGAAGCTCGGTCCAGTGTCGGCGGTCACATCGACCTTGACCTTGACTGATAGGCCGGGCCGCAGAGCGCCGGCCAGGGGCGATTTCGGATCCACCACGATCTTCACGGGCAGGCGCTGGGTGATCTTGGTGAAATTGCCGACCGCGTTCTCCACCGGGATCATGGCGAACTCCGACCCGGTGGCGGGGGCGAAGCTGTCTATCCGCCCGGCGATGGCCTGCTTGCCGAAGGCGTCGGCGTGAATGGTCACCGACTGACCGATCCGAAGGCGCGAGACCTGGGTCTCCTTGAAGTTGGCGACCACATAGGCCTCGCCCAGCGGCACGACGCTCATCAGGGCCGACCCCGGCCGCACATACTGGCCGGGCCGCACGGCGCGCGCGCCGACGACGCCGGCCACCGGCGCACGGATCTCAGTGCGTTCGAGGTCGATCCGCGCCTGCTGGACGGCCGCGCGGGCCGCCGCGGCCGTGGCCTGGGTCTGGGCGCGCTCGGAGCCCAGCGCCGCGGCGGTGCGCCGCTCGGCCTCCAGGGTGGCGCGGGCCTCGGCGACGCCAGCGTTGGCCTGGGTGGCCGCGGCGCGAGCCGATTGCGCGCGCTGAGGTGAGATCCATCCCTGGCTGGCCAGGGCGCCGTAACGGGCGAGTTCGGCCTGGGCCATCTCGGCCTGGGCGTCGGCGCTGCGCACCCCGGCCGCCTTCTGGGCGATCATCGCCTGTTCCAGTTGCGCCTTGTCGTCGACGCCCCTGACCGCGGCCTCCAGCGCCACGGCGTTGGCCTGCGCCTGGGCCAGGCGCGCCTTTAAGGGCCCGGCGTCCAGGCGAACCAGCACCTGGCCAGCGCTCACCCGAACGTTGTCGCCCACCAGCACCTCCGCGACATAGCCGTCGACCTGCGGCGCCACGGTGACCTTGTCGGCCTCGACGAAGGCGTTGTCGGTGTTCTCATGCTTCTGCTTGTCGACCCACCAGAGCCCCGCGCCGCCCAGGAGTACGACGGCGGTCAGACACCCGGCGGCGATGGGAACAAGCTTCTTGGGAAGGGCCATGCGGCGAACTCGGAAAGGTCAAAACCGGACAACGACGTCCAAATTAAAACCGGACCGGAGTCCGGGCGCGGAAATGCACAACACGTAAAATGGACGCATTGGTCCAAAAATCAACTGGCTTGGCGCCGGCCCCTGAACACCGGCATATCCGCACATGGCTGAGACATACGATGCGGATGTGATCGTCGCCGGCGCGGGCCTGGCGGGCGCGACCCTGGCCTTGGCGCTGAAGAGCGCCGGCCTGACGCCGGTCCTGATCGATCCCATCGTCTTCGACGCCCAGGTGGCGCCGACCTTCGACGGGCGCGCCTCGGCCATCGCCTTCGCCGCCTTCCGCCAGTGGCGGACGCTCGGCCTGGCGGGCGACATCGAGCCCTACGCCCAACCCATCGAACAGATCCTGGTCACCGACGGCAAGTCGCCGGGCGCGGCGGCGGGCGGGCAAAGCCCGTTCTACCTGCGCTTCGATTCCGCGGAGATCGCCGAACGATCCGATGGCGAACCGCTGGGCTACATGCTGGAGAACCGCCGCGCCCGCGCCGCCCTGGCCGCGGCCGTCGGCAAGGCCGGGATCGAGGTCCTGGCGCCGGCCAAGGTGGCCTCCGTGATCTTCGAGCCGCGCGCCGCGCGGGTGGCTCTGGAGGATGGCCGGGTGCTGAGCGCGCCCCTGGTGGTGGGCGCCGAGGGCCGCGGCTCGGTCGTGCGCCGCGAGGCCGGGATCGGCGTCGTCGGCTGGGACTATCCGCAGACTGGCGTGGTCGCCACCGTGCGGCTGGCCCGGCCTCATCAAGGGGTGGCGCACGAATACTTCCTGCCCGGCGGCCCGTTCGCCATCCTGCCGCTCACCGATGACCGGGCGAGCCTCGTCTGGACCGAGCCCACCGCCCGTGGCGCGGCGCTGAAGGCCGCGCGGCCGGAGGTGTTCCACGCCCACCTGCATCGACGGTTCGGCGACTATCTGGGCGAGGCGACCTTGGACGGCCCGGTGTTCAGCTATCCGCTGTCGTTGCAGCTGGCGGAGCGCCTGACCGGACCCCGCATGGCGCTGCTCGGCGACGCGGCCCACGGCATCCACCCGATCGCCGGCCAGGGGCTGAACCTGGGGCTCAAGGGCGCAGCGGCCCTGGCCGAGGTGCTGGTCGAGGCCTCTCGCCTGGGTGAGGACATCGGCTCGGAACCGGTGCTGGAACGCTACGCCCGCTGGCGCAACTTTGACAACGTGATGCTGGCCGCCGCCACCGACGTCTTCACCCGGCTGTTTTCCAACGATCATCCGGCGCTGCGCCTGGCGCGGGGCGTCGGCATGGCGGCGGTGAACCGCATCGCGCCTGCCCGTCGGTTCTTCATGCACGACGCCGGCGGCGCGCTGGGCGACCTGCCGAGGCTGCTGCGCGGCGAAGTGCTGTAGGACCTCGCCGTTGGGTTGCTAGGATATCTCGCGAGCCTCTTCCGGCAGCATGATCGGCACGCCGTCGCGGATCGGGTAGGCGAGCTTCGCGGACTTGGAGATCAGCTCCCCGGCCGCGCGGTCATAGTCGAGCCGCCCGTGGGTCACCGGGCAGACCAGCACCTCGAGCAGGCGCGGATCGACCTCGACGGTCAGGGAGAGCGGCACGGAGGAGGTCTGGGTCATGGCCTTGCTCTACTGGATCGAGTGCGGTTCGTCATCGTCGCCCTCCAGGGCGTCGATCTCCAGCAGGGCGGTAAGGGCGTCGCAGCGCTCCAGCATGCCGGGCGCCTCCAGCAGGGCCTGTTTCTCGGCCGGGTCGAAGGGCAGGCCCATGGACAGGCTGGTGACCAGGGCCTCCAGCGGCGCGGTCTCGGCGGTCTCCCAATCGATGTCGAGCTCTCGGCGGTTCAGATAGCGCTTGAGGGCCGCGGCGAACCGGCGGCGGTCGAAGGCCGGGATGTCGGCTTCCTCATCGACCATGTCCTCGGCGAAGGGCTCGAAGGCCGCGCGGACCTGGCGATAGGGGGTCTGGGCCGAGAGCTCGGCGCCCAGGGCGAAGCGGCACACGCCGGTCAGGGTGATCAGGTAGCGCCCGTCCGAGGTCTCGGAGAAGCTGGTGATCCGCCCCGCGCAGCCGACATTGGCCAGGTTCGGCCGCACGCGCTCGCCGCCGGCCCGGGTCTGGACCATGCCGATCATCCGGTCGCCGGCCATGACGTCGTCGATCATGTTGAGATAGCGCGGCTCGAAGATCTGCAGCGGCAGGTCGCCCCCGGGCAGCAGCAAGGCCCCGTCCAGGGGGAAGACCGGGATGACCTGGGGCAGGTCGGCGGCGCGGCGATAAGCGACCGGCATGTTCAGCCTCACGAGAACAGGATCGAGGACAGCCGCCGCCGTCCCGTCCGGGTGATGTCGGAGCCCGCGCCCGCGGCCTCGAAGATGGTGATGAGCTGCTTGCGGGCCGCATCGTCGTTCCAGGTGCGGTCGGCGGCGATGATGTGCAGCAGATGGTCGCTGGCCTGTGCCCACGCGCCGCGCCCGGCCAGGGCCTTGGCGATCTCGAAGCGCGCCTCGTGGTCGTCGGCGTCCTTGGCCAGGCGCTGCTCGAACTCGGTGGTCTCCTCGGGCGCCTCCTGCGCGAGCGCCAGCGCGGCGCGGACGCTGTCGAGGTCAGGATCCTTGGCGGTGGCGGGCGCCATGTCGGCGATCTCCTTGGCCCGCTCGGCGTCGCCGCCGTTGAGATAGCAGCGGGCCAGGCCGCCCAGGGCCTTCACGTTCTCCGGCTCGGCCTGCAGCACCTGGGCGTAGGCCTGGGCCGCGCCGCCGACGTCGCCGACTTCCAACGACTCCTTGGCCATGGCCAGCAGTTCGTCGGTCTCGTTGGCGGGCGCCTGGCCCGCGATCCGGTCGACGAACTGTTTCACCTGGCTGTCGGGCAGGGCGCCCATGAAGCCGTCCACAGGCTTGCCGTCGACGAAGGCGAACACCGCCGGGATCGACTGGACCCGAAGCTGGCCGGCGAACTGCGGGTTCTTGTCGATGTCGATCTTGACCAGCTTGACCTTGCCCCGGGCGGCCAGGACGGCCTTTTCGATCGAGGGCCCGAGCTGTCGGCAGGGCCCGCACCAGGTCGCCCAGAAGTCGACGATGACCGGTGTGGTCCTCGAGGCCTCGAGCACATCGGCCATGAAGCTGGCGTCGGTGCCGTCCTTGATCAGGTCGGCGGTCGTTTGGGGCTCGGTTTCGCCGATCAGGCTCATGGGGGCTTCCCGTCTCGTGTCTCACCGGGCCACAACGCGCCCGGCGCCTAAAATGGTCCCTTCAAGCGCTCTCGACAACGGTCATGGCCGCGAAGTCGACCACCAGGGGCGCGATGTCCAGGGCCGCCAGGAACCGGCGGAAGTCAGATCCCGACACGCCGGTGGTCGCGGTGTTCTCCAACGGATGGAAATTCACCCGATCCGCGTCGGCCAGGGTCTTGTCCAGCACGTAGGTCACCGCGCGCCGCGTGTCGTTGATCAGGGCGAAGGCGGTGACCGATCCCGGCGTCACCCCAAGGGTCTGTTCCATCAGCTCGGCATTGCCGAAGGAGAGCCGAGCCGAGCCGATCACCGTGTGCAGCCGCTTCAAGTCGATCGTCGCGTGCTCGTGGGCCGAGATCAGCCACAGCCGGCCCTTGGCGTCCTTCAGGAACAGATTTTTGGTGTGGGCGCCGTCGATGTCGTCTTTCAGTCCCGGCGCCTCGCCCACGCGGAACACCGCCTGGTGTTCAATGGTCGCGTGGTCGATCCCGTGGGCGTCGAAGAAGGCGATAAGGTCGGCGCGGGTCAGCATGACTCTTGATTAGCGAACTGGACGCGGGCGCGACACCCGCTCTAGACCTGAACCACAGTCTGTTGGAGGAGCCCATGGAGCTCGAGTGCTATCCCACCGCCGAGCGGCCGCCCGAGATCGTGCCCGGCCGCCCACAGCGCGCCTGGATGGATCATTTCTCCGACCGCCATCCGTACCGCTGCCTGCCGCTGAGCATGGCCAACACCACCGGCTGGGAAATCCTCTGCCCGATGGCCTTCACCGCCGAGTGGAACGGCGGGCTGATGCAGGAGGACATCAAGCTCACCCCCGACCGGCCCAATCCGGACTTCCACAACTTCGTGAAGACCCACTTCAGCCATGGGGTGGTGACCTTCCATCCGGGCTACCTGTTCCGCACGCCGCCGGGCTGGTCGATGATCGCCCAGGGCCCGCCGAACCACATCAAGGACGGAATCCAACCGCTGGCGGGCCTGGTGGAGACCGACTGGCTGCCCTTCCCCTTCACGATGAACTGGATCTTCACCCGGCCGGGTAGGGTTCGGTTCGAAAAGGGTGAACCGTTCTGCTTCATCACCCTGACTCAGGACCGTCAGCTCGCCGACGTCCAGCCGGTGATCCGCTCGATGACCCGAAACCCCGAGCTGCGCGAGCAGTACGACACCTGGGAGAAGCACCGCGCCGAGTTCAACAAGCGCATCTTCCGCGCCGATCCGGACGCTACCAAGGAGGCTTGGCAGAGGTTCTACTTCAAGGGCGAATTCCCCGAGGAGATCGCCGAGCCGCCGAAGGACCACGTGAACAAGCGTCGTCTGAAGGCGCCTAGATTCACGTAGGCCGACCTTGGGGCGTCACGGGGTGTTGCAAAGCCCCCGACCCTCTGCCATAAGCCCGCTCTCGATTTTCGGGCGGCCAGACGTCAGGTCGTTCGTGGAGTGCGGGCGTAGCTCAGTGGTAGAGCACAACCTTGCCAAGGTTGGGGTCGAGAGTTCGAATCTCTTCGCCCGCTCCAATAAATCGCGACGCTGAACGAGGGCCGGGGTCATTCCCGGCCCTTCGTCGTTGCGGGAAGCGTCGCCATAGTCGGCTGGCCGACAACCCGATCGGGCGCTATGCGTTATGGCAACGTTGATCGCCTTCAAGGGCGCGACGCCCCCAGGGTAGATCGGATCGGACTTGAGCGACCCCAACCTCGACCCAGCCGAACGTCAGCGCGCGTTGGAAGCCGCGGGTGTAATCGACGCGGGTCGCGAGCCTGCCTTCGATGATATCGTCCGCATCGCCTCGCTGGTCTGCAAGACGCCGGTCGCCTTGGTTAACTTCCTCGGCGCGGAGCGCCAGTACTTCAAGGCCCAGGTCGGCGCCGACGACATGGAGCCGCCGCCGCCCGATGTCTCCATCTGCCAGGCGGCGTTGCCGCACGCCGGCGTGACAGTCATCAACGATCTCTCGGCGGACGATCGCTTCGCCGCCAATCCCCTGATCGCCCAGGCGCCCGGTCTTCGCTTCTATGCGGGCGCGCGGGTTGATTCGGCCGAGGGCATTCCGCTAGGCACGGTCTGCGTGATCGATGTCGTCGCGCGGCCGCAGGGGCTCTCGCCCGAACAGCAGGAAACCCTGGCCGCCCTGGCGCGCCAGGTCATGATGCAGCTGGAGCTGCGCCGCCGGGAGCGCGCCCTGAGCGATAGCGAGCAGCGCTTCCGCGCCATCGCCGACTCCATGCCGCAGATGGTCTGGTCGACCCTGCCGGACGGCTATCACGACTACTACAACGCCCGCTGGTACGAATTCACCGGCGTGCCGCCCGGCTCCACCGACGGCGAGGCCTGGAACGGCATGTTCCATCCCGAGGACCAGGACATGGCCTGGGCGCGCTGGCGCCAGAGCCTGGAGACGGGGGAGCCCTACGAGATCGAGTACCGGCTGCGCCGCCACGACGGCGTCTATCGCTGGACGCTGGGCCGCGCCCTGCCGATCCGCGGCGAGGATGGCGCCATCCGCCGCTGGTTCGGCACCTGCACCGACATCGACGACTCTCGCCGCCTGTTGGAAGAGCGCGAACTGGTCAGCCAGGAACTCAGCCACCGCATCAAGAACATCTTCGCGGTGATCTCGGGCCTCATCTCGCTCTCGGCCCGAGGCCGCCCCGAGACCAAGACCTATGCGGACAACCTGCGGGACCGGGTCCTGGCGCTAGGCCGCGCGCACGACTTCGTCCGGCCCCATTCGGAACGCTCGCGTCCCACCGCCCGGCCCTCCACCGTGTTCTCCATGCTGAAGGAGCTGTTCGCGCCGTATCATCACGAGGGCGCCGAGCGCATCTTCCTGGCCGGCGACGATCTCCGGATCGACGATCGGGCGGCCACGCCCCTGGCGCTGATCTTTCACGAACTGGCGACCAATGCGGCGAAGTACGGCGCGCTCAGCACCCCGGAGGGCCACATCGACGTTTCCGGGCGGCTGGAGGGAGACGACTATCTGTTGACCTGGACGGAGCTCGGCGGGCCCAAGGTCTCGACGCCCACCACGCCCGACGGCTTCGGCTCGACCCTGTCGCGGGTCAGTATCGAAGGGCAGTTGGGCGGCCGGATGGCGCGGGAATGGCCCTCGACGGGACTGAAGGTCACCATCGCCGCACCCCGCGCCTCGTTTACCCGGCCGAGCCGCGTCAGCCGGTCAGGCGAATAGGCGCAAGCCCGCGGGGGGCGCCGGCAAGGGGATGTCGTCGCGGGACAGTCGGCGCATCAGCGCGTAGGACACCACGCCCGCCACCGCCTCGCGGGTCGCGGGCTTGGGCATGACTCCGAGCGCGCCCGGCACACCGTCGCTGACCAGGGAGGCGTTGGCGGTGACGAACACCACGGACGCGCCGCCATCGCACGCCAATCGCCGGCCGATCTCCACACCGGTCTCGCCGTCCCGAAGATTGACGTCCACCAGGGCGACGTCGACTCCTCGACTCGCCAGCTCTAGCGCCGTGGGGCGATCAGGCGCGATCCCCACCACGTCATAGCCCAGGTCGCTGATGGTCTCTTCGAGCTCCATCGCCACCAGGATTTCATCTTCTACGATCAGTACGCGCACTTCGATCACAATCAGCGGTTGGCCTCGCAGACCAAATGCGCCAGCGGCCGCGAGGTTTCATCGCAACGCAACATGGAGCGTGACTGTGGCGCGGTTGCACAGGGCGGTGCGCGTCGGCTATAGGTCAAACGCGACCTTCATCAGAACGGCGGACATGAGCGCTTCCTTCGACCCCCGCTGGGAGACCCTGACGCGCCCCGCGGCGCGCGCGGCCGCTCGCGTCTCGAAAACCATGATGATGATTATCACCCCCATCACAGGACCGGGGCGAACGCGCGCGACCTAAAAACCGCCGACGGATCGCAAGATCAGCAGCCCCGCTCCCTTCACAGGCAGCGGGGTTTTTTATTGCGCGCCGTCGGTCCCGACACCTCCATCCCAAGGACCCACGACCATGCCACACCACGACCCATCGCCTTCGCCAAGCCCATCAGGCGACCCCGACGCCGGCAGCGCCGTGCGCGGCTTCGTGCGAACGCTGGTCTCCCAGGCGCTGTTCGAGCACACCGCCCGGCTGGAAGTGACGCTGGGCGGCGGTGGAGCGCTGGAGACCCTGCTGGCGGTGGAGCGGGCGCTTACCTGGCCGCCCGAGGGGCCTAGCCGTGAGCTGATCTGGGCCACCGAGGCCGGCGCCCTGCGGCTCAGCGCCTATGACGAGGCCGGCCGCCTGCTGCTCAAACGCGACTACGGTGATCGCCGTGGCTGACGGTAGCGCGTTCAGGCCACCTGCCGACCCACCGATGCGCCGGGTGTTCCTAGTCGAAGCCGCGCACGGGTGCGACGCCCTGGTGCGCGTGCTCGGCCCCTTCGCGGTCCAGGCCGCGCAGGTTTGCGAGATGACCGCCACCGAGCACGCACTGGGCGTCTCCGTCCGACTGGAGGTGTCGGGGCTAGGCGAGGCACGCGCCCAACACCTGGCCGAACGCCTGCGCGCCCTGGCCTCGGTGACCAGCGTCGCCGTCGGCTGGCGAGCCGTAGCCTAGCCCTTGGGGACCGGGCGCATGACGCGAGGCCCGATAGCCTCCATCACCCCCCGCGCGTCGAAGGCGCGGGCGTCCTCGGCGGGCTTGGGACCCTTGCGCATGACCACCTCGGCGGTCGCCTCGAACTTCTCGACCGTGCGCACGTCCAGGCGGTCGGCCCAGAAGGGATCGCCGAAATAGGGGTCCCAGGAGCGCCAACCGAAGCCGCCGCCATAGTAGCGCCAGTAGGGCCGCCAGGCGCCGTAGGTCGGGCCGTACCAGGGCCGGTAGAACGGGTCGCGCTCGATATAGGTGCGCCGGTCGCGCTCGGTGTCGCGTTCCACGACCGTGAACCAGTCATAGCCCTGAGCCACAGTAAGCTCGGCCGCTCGGAACAGCAGATAGGCCTCCACCGTGTCGCGGGAGGTCAGGCTATTGCCGGCGAAGCTGACCTTGAAGCGGTCGCCTTCCAGGCGTTGTTCCGAGAAACCGCCCGAGACGGACTGTCCGGGAAGGTTGGGCTGATAAGGGGTGGCGGTGGCGCACGCGCTGACCAGGGCGGCCAGGGCCAGGCTTGCGACGATGGATGCGGCTCTGCTTGTCATCGGATGTCGGCCCTGAAAGCTGTCACTCGGAGGATTGCTAAGGAAACACATAGGCTTAATTGTGGTTGCAGGGGTCGGCCAACCGACTATCGCGCCTTGAGCGCCATCAGGACGGCGGCGGTCAGAAGAAGCAAGCCCACGACGACCGAAAATCCGCGTCGGAAGCGGGGCTCGGTCATTCGCGCCGCCAGGGCCGCGCCGCCCAGGCCATAGGCGCTCATGGCGATCACATCCAGGCCGATGGTGGCCACGGCGAACGCGCCGAGCTGGGCGGGGATCGGTCTATCGGGGTCGAGGAAGGGCGGCAGGACGGCGGTGAAGAACAGGATCGCCTTGGGGTTGGCGATCTGGACCGTGAAGCCATCCAGATAGGCCGATTTGCCCTGCTTGAACGCACCGTGTCCCGGCTCGCCGTCCTTCTTGAAGGCGCCCAGCAGCGCCTTGATCCCCAGCCAGGCGATGTATGCCGCCCCGGCGTAGGCGATCAGGTGGAACACCTCTGGAAAGGCGAGGATCAACGCGCCAAGGCCCACCGCCGCGGCGGCGAACCAGACCAGGGAGGCGGTGTTCATGCCCAGGACCCCGGTCAAGGCCGCGGCGCGGCCCTTCTGGGCTCCTGTGGCGATGGCGAACAGGTTGGCGGGCCCCGGCGTCACGGCCATCACCGCCATCACGCCGAGGAATGTGGCGTACCGCGCGGGATCGACGGGAAGGTCCATGTGGCTGGCCGGGTTCGGAAGCGCGCTTAGAGATGCTGGCGCCGCCCTCAGGTAATCCCCATTGCCTGGCTTCGGAAGACCTGCGACCTGCCAAATCCATCGGAGAGACCATGGGTCCGGATTTCTGGTTGTTTGCCGCCGTCGGCTTCGCGGCCCAGCTCGTCGATGGCGCGCTGGGCATGGCCTATGGCGTGGTCTCGACCACGGTGCTGCTGGCCAACGGCGTGCCCCCGGCCGCAGCCTCGGCCAGCGTCCACGCGGCAAAGGTGTTTACTGGCGCGGCTTCGGCGGCCTCGCACATCGCGCACCGCAACGTCGACTGGCGGCTGCTCCTGCTGCTGTCGCTCGGTGGCGTATTGGGCGGCGTCGTCGGCACCTTCGTCCTCACCTCCGTCGATGGCGAGATGATCAAGCCCTATGTGGTCGGCTGGCTTGGCCTGATGGGGATCGTCATCCTGTACCGGGCCTACAAGGGCTCGCGGCCCAAGGTGTTCTCCTGGAAGTCGCCGTTCCCGCTCGGCCTGGCGGGCGGGTTCTTCGACGCCGTCGGCGGCGGCGGCTGGGGACCGGTGGTGACCTCGACCCTGCTGGGCTCCGGCGCCGATCCGCGCAAGGCGATCGGCACCACCAACGCCGCGGAGGCCTTCGTCGCCGCGGCGATCTCGGCGACCTTCCTGGCCGCATTGTTGAGCGGTCACTGGCAGTCCGGCGGGATGTCGCAGTACCTGTGGTCGATCCTGGGCCTGATCGGCGGCGGGGTCGTCGCCGCGCCGATCGCCGGCTGGATGGTCAAGATCCTGCCCCTGCGCGCGCTCACCTGGTTCGTCGGCGTTCTCGTGACGGGCCTGGCGATCTGGCAGGGGCTGGTGCTCCTGCTCTAGGCTCCGACGAGGACAAGCGTCCACACGATCCGGCCCAGCGCCCCGAACAGCAGGACGGCGGTGGCGGCCATCTGGATCATGAAGCCCATCTCGCGCTTGCCGGGGTCGGCGTAGTAGCCCAGCGCGTAGACGATGCGCCCGACGATCCAGACGACGCCCAGGCCGGCGGCGATCAGATCGTTCCAGTAGATGGCGAACAGCCAGAGACTGACCAGGAACGTCGGTAGCCATTCCAAGGTGTTATAGTGGACGCGGATCGCGCGTTCGAGCGCGGGGTCACCGGTCATGGCCGGGGCGGCGATCCCGCTCTTTCCGCGGGCCTGGCCCACCCGGATCATCATCCAGACATAGGTGAGAAGGGCGGCGATGGTGACCAGCGCCACATAGCTGTGCGGTTGCATAAGTTTCCCCCGAGGAATGTTCGGCGCTAGCTGCGCCGTTGGCCGACCTTGGCATAGGTCAAGCCAGGCAGGGAACTAATCCGCCGGTCTGGCGCGTTCCTACATCGGTCCACGGAACGTTGGGAGCCCGCTATGCAGGTCCAGTCCGAAGCAATCTCCGATATCAGCTATGACGCGCAGCGATCAAAGCTGTTCGTCACGTTCGATGACGGCGACGCCTATATCTATGTCGGGGTTCCCGGCGATGTGCACCGCAGCTTCATCGACGCGGACTCGAAGGGCCGGTTCTTCGCCTTCGAGATCCGCGATCGATACCCCTACAACCGGATCTAACCGCGGCGGTCCCGGCGGGCGGCGACGCGCAGGCGCAGGGCGTTCAGCTTGATGAAGCCGGCCGCGTCGCGGTGGTCGTAGGCGACCTTGCCCTCCTCGAAGGTGACCAGGTCCTGGTCGTACAGCGAGTAGGGGCTGGTGCGGCCGATGATCGCGACATTGCCCTTGTAGAGCTTCACGCGAACCTGGCCAGTGACCATCTTCTGGCTGAGATCGATGGCCGCTTGCAGCATCTCGCGCTCGGGCGCGAACCAGAAGCCGTTGTAGACCAGCGATGCGTACTTCGGCATCAGCTCGTCCTTCAGGTGCATGGACCCGCGGTCGAGGGTGATGGACTCGATGCCCCGGTGGGCGGCCAGCAGGATCGTGCCGCCGGGGGTCTCGTAGACGCCGCGCGACTTCATGCCCACGAAGCGGTTCTCCACCAGGTCCAGGCGGCCGATCCCGTTGTCGTGACCGAGCTGGTTCAGCTTGGTCAGCAGGGTGGCTGGGCTCATCTTCATGCCGTCGATGGCGACCGGATCGCCGCCCTCGAAATCCATGGTGAAGTTGGTCGGCTTGTCCGGCGCGTCCTCGGGCGCGATGGTGCGCATGTGGACGAATTCGGGGGCCTCAACCGACGGATCCTCCAGCACCTTACCCTCCGACGAGGAGTGCAGCAGGTTGGCGTCGACGCTGAAGGGCGCCTCGCCGCGCTTGTCCTTGGTGATCTGGATCTGGTGCTTCTCGGCGAACTCCAGCAGGGCCTCGCGGCTCTTGAAATCCCATTCCCGCCACGGGGCGATCACGTGGATATCGGGCTCCAGGGCGTAGTAGCCCAGCTCGAAGCGGACCTGGTCGTTGCCCTTGCCCGTGGCGCCGTGGCTGACGGCGTCGGCGCCGGTCTCGCGCGCGATCTCGATCTGGCGCTTGGCGATCAGTGGCCGGGCGATGGAGGTGCCCAGCAGGTACTGGCCCTCGTAGACCGTGTTGGCGCGGAACATCGGAAACACGAAGTCGCGGACGAACTCCTCGCGCAGGTCCTCGATGAAGATGTTCTCGGGCTTCACGCCGGCAGCCAGAGCCTTGGCCCGGGCCGGTTCGATCTCCT
>NZ_JANOCX010000372.1:0-15056 GCF_031412415.1 Phenylobacterium sp. | reverse complement strand
CTGATCGAGGCCCTGTCGCCCCTGGTCGGCAAGATCAGCGTCGAGGCCATGCGCGCGGCGAACTACAGCGTCGACCGTGACACCGACAAGGCTACCCCCGCCGAGGCCGCGCGGGCTCTGGAGGCCTCTCTAGCGGGGCAGTGAGTCCAGCCAGGCCAGGACGATCGTCGCGAGGCAAACGCCTTCGGCTTCCCGGACTTCAGGCCTCATTCTCCCTTCGTTAACCATAGCCCGGCAAAAATGGCCTAGCTCCTGATCCACCCTCCAAGCGTACCCAAGAGGCCCTCGATGAACGGCGCCGAAGTTCTGGACGTCGGCCGCGACGCCATCTGGCTCACCATCCAACTATCGGCTCCAGTGTTGATCGTCGGCCTGGTCGTCGGCGTCGGCATCGGCCTGATGCAGGCCCTGACCCAAATCCAGGAAGCCACCCTGGTCTACGCGCCCAAGATCGTGGCGATCTTCATTTCCCTGCTGGTGTTCCTGCCGCTGATGGGCGCCCTGATGAGCGGATTCATGCGCCAGATCGCCGCGCGCATCGCGGCGATGTAGCCGCGGGCCGATGGAATCCTACGCCGCCGCCTCGCAGGTCTATGCCGGGGGCCTGATCTTCGCCCGCGTGGGCGCGATGATCATGCTGCTGCCCGGCTTCGGCGACACCACTGTGCCGCCCCGCATTCGGTTGTCCTTCGCCTTCCTGATGGCCCTGATGCTGATGCCCGTGATCGCCAAGGGCCTGCCGGTGCCGGGAACGGTCTCAGGCGTTGGCACGGCGGTGATCAAGGAGGTGCTGATCGGGCTGATGATCGGCGGAATCCTGCGCCTGTTCATGTCGTCCCTGGCGGCGGCGGGCGAGATCATCTCGATCCAGACCACGCTCTCCTTCGCCCAGACCGCCGCCCCCGGGCAGGCCGCGCCGTCGACGACGCTCGGCACTTTCCTGGGCCTGATCGGCATCACCCTGATCATGACCACCGACCAGCATCACATGTTCCTGGCCGGGATCGTCAGGTCCTACGCGATCTTCCCCTACACACGCGACGTGCCGGTTGCCGACGCCGCCCAGCTCGCTATCCAGACGGTGGCCGGCTCCTTCAAGCTGGGCCTTCAGCTCGCCGCCCCGGTGGTGGTGTTCTCGCTGATCTTCAACATCGCCGCAGGCCTTGTCGGCCGGGTGATGCCGCAGTTCCAGGTGTTCTTCGTGGCCACGCCGCTGATGGTGCTGTTCGGCCTGTCCATCTTCGCGCTCAGCCTGGGCACTATCGGCCTCGTCTGGGTCAGCCGCTATCGCGAGCTGATCAGCCTGTTCCTGGCGAGCTAGGACATGGCTGAAGAACAGGACGCCGCGTCAAAGACAGAAGAGCCGACACCCGGCAAACTTCAGAAAGCCCGTGACAAGGGCGATGTCGCCAAGACCCCCGACCTCGCCATGCTGGCCTCGTTCGCCGGCGCCGCGGCCGTGCTGGCCATCGCCGGCGGCTGGATGTCGAACAACCTCGCCAACGAGTTGCTGCCCTTCATCGCCCATCCGCACGACATGAGCGTCGAGGGCGGCGGCGGGGTGGAGATCGCCCGTCACACCATGATGGCCTCGGCGCCGATCCTGTTCGCCGTGCTGGTGGTGGCGGGTCTGTTGGGGGCCGGCGGCAATCTGATCCAGACGGGGTTCATGTATTCCCCCGAGAAGCTGAAGCCGGACTGGAAGAAGGTTTCGCCCCTGGGAGGCCTGAAGCGGATGCTGGGTCCCGAGGGCCTGATGCAGTTCTTCAAGTCGCTGGTGAAGATCATCATGGTCGGCTGGGTCGGCTACGTGGTCATGAAGCCCTATGTCGCGCCGATGAAAGACCTGGCGGCCATGGACCCGGCGGCCATCCTGCCCTTCACCATCGAGATCCTGCGCAAGCTGGTCTTCGCCGTGGCCGGCCTGATGCTGGTCGTCGCGGGCTTCGACTGGTTCTGGCAGCGCCAGCGCTTCATGAAGAAGATGATGATGACCAAGGAAGAGCTGAAGGAGGAATTCAAGAACTCCGAAGGCGATCCCCACATCAAGGCCAAGCGTCGGCAGATCCAGATCCAGCGGTCGCGCCGTCGGATGATGGCCGCGGTGCCCGGCGCCACCATGGTGATCATGAACCCGACCCACTTCGCCGTGGCGCTGAAGTACGAGGAGGGCGAGACCGCGGCTCCGCAATGCGTGGCCAAGGGCATGGACACCATCGCGCTCAAGATCCGCGCGCTGGCGGAGGAGGCTGGCGTGCCGGTTATCGAGGATGCGCCCCTGGCGCGCGCGCTCTACGCCGCGGTCGAACTCGACGACTTCATTCCGCCCGCCCACTACGAAGCCGTGGCCAAGCTGATCGGCTTCATCATGCAGACCGGACGCCGCGCCGCCGGCGCGGCCTGACGCACCGAAAAGACTAGGGATTCGTGAGAGTATCGCTGTGAGTGATTCGTTGGGGGCGCTGGCCTCCGCAACTGGGATCAACCGGGCCCAACCCATGGCCAAGTCAACGACCCGAGAGGACGCGCGCCGGCGCTTCGATCCCCTGATGGGGTTCGCGGCCCTGTGCTTCCTCGCCGCCGTGGGGTTCGCGTCGGTGCCGGCCTTCAACGCCGGGGCGGCGACGCGGGCGGGGATGATGCTGCTGGTGGGCCTGTTCGGCGTCGCGTGTCTGGGTCTGTTCGCCCTTCGCAACGCCATCGACGCGGCGCCTGAGGGCGAGCCCGGCGCCGACAAGTTGATCGATGCGCTCACCGAGCCGGCCGCCATCGCCGCCGCCGATGGCCGCATCCACGCCGCCAACGCGCCCTGGCGCGCGGCCCTGGGCGCGGCGCAGCGCCTGCCCAAGGGCGGACCTTCCGCGGCCAGCCTATTCTCGGCGCTGACCGCCGCGCGGCGCGGCGAGACCGGCCGCGCGGCGATCCGCACCAACGGCTCGGAACACGCCGCCACCGTCTCGCCGCTGGGCGAGCGCCGCTTCCTGGTGCGGCTGGACGACCGGACGCGCGAGCCCCTGGCCCTGCCAGCCGCCGCGGCCGAGGTGCTGAACGCCTTCAACACCGCCAAGCCCCCGCCACCCAAGGTGCTGGACGCATTCGCCGCAGCCTCGCCGTTCGGCGCGGCCCTGCTGGAAGGCGAGGACCCCTTCGCGGCCACCATTGTCGAGGCCAACCACAGCCTGGCCGCCGTGGCCGGCGGCGGGCGCGCGGGCGAGGTGTTCGGCGAATTGATCGAGCCGGCCTCGCGGATCGACGCCGCCCAGAAGCTGAAGGACGGCCAGGTCGGCGCCCTGGAGGTCCGGCTGGCCCGCGACCCGGCCAAGATCGCCCACCTCTACCTCTCCAAGAGCGACGGCCGCTGGGTGGCCTATCTGGTCGATGTCTCCGAGCAGAAGCAGATCGAACTGCAGCTCTCGCAGAGCCAGAAGATGCAGGCCATCGGCCAGCTGGCCGGCGGCGTGGCCCACGACTTCAACAACCTGCTCACCGCCATCTTCATGCAACTCGACGTACTGGCCACCCGCCATCCGGTGGGCGACCCGTCCTATGAGGGGCTGAACGAGATCAAGTCGACATCGGCGCGGGCCGCCGACCTGGTGCGCAAGCTGCTGGCCTTCTCGCGCAAGCAGACCGTCCAGCGCGAGACCCTCGATCTCGGCGAACTGATCAGCGAGTCCGAGGTGCTGCTGCGCCGCGTGCTCTACGAGGACGTGAAGCTCGAGACCGAGTACGGCCGCAACCTGCCGCACGTGCGCGCCGACCGCAGCCAGATCGAGACCGCGGTCATGAACCTGGCCGTCAACGCCCGTGACGCCGTGCGCGCGCACGGCGGCGGCGTGGTCACCATCCGCTTGGCCAGGGTCACCCAGGAAGAGGCCGCCGGTCTCGGCTATCCGGACGCCCAGGGCGACCAGGCCCTGATCGAGGTGTCCGACGACGGCCCCGGCATCCCGCCCGACGTCATCGACAAGATCTTCGACCCCTTCTTCACCACCAAGCCGGTGGGTGAGGGGACGGGGCTGGGCCTGGCCACCGTCTACGGCATCGTCAAGCAGTCCGACGGCTGGATCAGTGTCGACTCCAAGCCGGGCGCCGGCGCGTCCTTCCGCATCTTCCTGCCGGTCCACATCCCCTCGGCCGCCGCGCCGGCCCTGGTTCCGGTGGTCAAGGCCCCGCCCAAGGCGCGCGACCTTTCGGGCGCCGGGCGCATCCTGTTCGTCGAGGACGAGGACGCGGTGCGCGGGGTGGCCGCCAAGCTACTGCGCGCCCGCGGCTACGAGGTGATCGAGGCGGCGTCGGGCGAAGAGGCCCTGGAACTGGCCGAACAACACGCCGGCTCCATCGACCTGATGATCTCCGACGTGGTCATGCCGGGCATGCAGGGACCCGATCTGCTGAAGCAAGCGCGCGTCTTCCTGGCCGGCGCGCCGGTGATGTTCATCTCGGGCTACGCTGAGGCGGAGTTCTCGAATCTGCTCGAAGGCGAGGAGAACGTCTCGTTCCTGCCCAAACCCATCGATATCAAGATGCTCGCCGAACGGGTGAAACAGGAATTGCAGAAGGCGGCCTAGGCCCGCCTTCGCAACGGAGCGCATGCAGGAATTCAAACGTGAGGTCAGCCGGCGGCTGAGTGACACGATCACCGCCGACGAAGATGTGATCCACAAGTTCATCGACGCCGCCGGCGATCTGGCCGTGAACCTGGTCGTCGCCGTGATCATCCTGATGGTCACGTTCTGGGCCGCCGGCTGGGCCTCGCGCCTGGTACGCCGGGTCCTGGCCCGGGCCCACCGTCAGGGTCCGCCGGACGTCACCCTGCAGAGCTTCGGTGGGTCGCTGGCCCGCTACGTGGTCATCATCGTCGGCCTGATCGCGGTGCTGCAGCAGATCGGGGTCCAGACCACGTCGATCCTGGCGGTCGTCGGCGCCGCGTCGCTCGCCGTGGGCTTGGCGCTGCAGGGCACGCTGAGCAACGTCGCGGCAGGCGTCATGCTGCTTCTGTTCCGACCCTATCGCGTAGGCGACGTGGTCGAGATCGCCGGGCGCACCGGCACGGTCCAGGCGCTGGACCTGTTCGTCACCGAGCTGGCCACCCCCGACAACATCAAGGTGGTCATGCCCAACGCCAAGGTGTTCGGCGATGTCATCGTCAACACCAGCCACCATGCCCGCCGCCGGGTGGACGCCGTCGTGCGCGTGGACACCAAGCGCGATGTGCCGGCCCTACTGATGGGGCTGAAGATCCGCGCCGAGTCCAATCCTTTGGTCCTCACCGACCCCGCGCCCCTGGCCGAGGTCACCGGCATGTCGGAGGCTTTCGTCGAGCTCGCCGTCCGAGCCTGGGTGGAGCGCGAGGACTACGCGGTGGTCAAGGCGGACATGATGCTCGCCGCGCGGCTCCTGGCCGACAGCGCCGACGCGCCCCTGCCGCCGCCGCCGGCAGCCAGGATCAAGCCAGCGCCGCCGCCTCGCAAGCCGCGCAAGACCCTGGTCCGGCGACTGAGGGGCTAGCTCGCCAGACTTGACGCGGTCGGAGCTTCGCCGTCTCTTTTCGAGCTAAGGCTCGGAGCCGGCCCGGAGACCGTGATGGATACCGTGAGCGTGCGTTACATCGTGGCCGACGTGGACGCCGCGGTCGCCTTCTATCGCGACATGCTGGGCTTCGAGGTCGTCATGCAGGCGGGGCCTGGCTTCGCGATGCTAAGCCGTGGGCCACTGCGGATGCTTCTGAACCGCCCCGGCGCCGGTGGTGCGGGCCAGAGCATGCCCAACGGCGATGCGCCCGCGCCAGGCGGCTGGAACCGCATCCAACTTGAGGTCCGCGATCTCGATGCGGAGGTCGAAAGACTGAGGGCCGCGGGGAGCCGGTTCCGCAACGAGATCGTTCAGGGCAACGGCGGCAAGCAGATCCTGATCGAGGATCCCTCAGGCAACCCGATCGAGCTGTTCGAGCCGCCGGCCCGCTAGGGGCTAGGCCTTATCCTCGGCGCGACGACCGACGATCTTCATGGTTTCGACCTGGGCCTCGGTGACCCGCTTGATTCGGGTCAGCAGCCCGTTCGCATCGCCCTGCTCGGCGATTTGTTGGTCAAGTTCCGCCAGACGTTCAGCGGGGCGGGGCTCTTTGCGACGGTCCATGACTAAGCCTTCTAGCGCCTGTTTATGAGCCATGGGTGAATCCGCGCCTTGAGCGCTTCCTGTGTCGGCAAGTCGTCATGAAAGCTTGGCCGGAGCTTTAAGGAGCGCTGTTACGCCACGGCCGCGCCGGGCTGCCGCGAGGGGCGGGGCCGGACGCGAGGGGCGAAAACAACATGAAGACGAAATTTCTCACGGGCGCGGCGTTTGGCGCGCTGATGCTGGCGATGGCGAGCGCCGCGGCGGCGCAGGAGCCATCCGATGACGTGGCCGACGCGGCCTCGGTCGACGAATTGGTGGTCTTCGGCCGCGGCGAGGCGCGGCAGGTCCAGACCGTGGACGGCCAGGAGCTCTCGCTGGAGGTGGCTGGCGCAAGCCCGCTCAAGCTGGTCGAGAAACTGCCCAACGTGAACCTGCAGTCGGCCGACCCCTTCGGGTCCTACGAGTGGTCCTCGCGGATCTCGATCCGCGGCTTCGATCGTAACCGCCTGGGCTTCACCCTGGACGGCGTGCCGCTGGGCGACATGACCTATGGCAACCACAACGGCCTGCACATCTCGCGCGCCATCGCCGGCGAGAACGTGGGTCAGGTCGAACTGGCCCAGGGCGCGGGCGCGCTCAGCACGGCCTCGGTCAGCGACCTGGGCGGCTCGCTGCAGTTCCTGTCGCGTGAACCTGGCGCGGAGTTCGGCGGCTTGGCGGCGGGGACCGCCGGCTCGGACGACACCTATCGCGGATTCCTGCGGCTGGAGAGCGGCGAGCTGCCGTCCGGCGCCCGGGGCTATGCCAGCTACTCCTACAACACCGCCAGCAAGTGGAAGGGCGACGGCGAGCAGCGCCAGCAGCAGGTCAACGTCAAGGCCGTTCAGCCGATCGGCGAAGGCGCCATCACCGGCTGGGTCAACTGGTCGTCCCGCCAGGAGCAGGACTATCAGTATCTCTCCCTCGAGATGATCGGCCGATTGGGTCTGGACTGGGACAACTTCGCCTCGAACTACGTCAAGGCGGTGCAGGTCGCCGAGATCGGGCACAATCGCGGCGACACCGGGGTGGCACCGCGCTTCCCGTCGTTCGGGACGGTCTATCCCGCGCCGATCATCAGCCCCGACGACGCCTATTACGACGCCTCGGGCCTGCGCGACGACATCATCGGCGCCCTCAGCCTGGACCTGCCGATCAACGACATGGTGCGGGTCAAGGCCACCGCCTATCGCCATGAGAACGAGGGACAGGGTCTCTGGGTCACGCCCTATGTCGCCTCGCCCAACTACGGCGTCGCCGGCGCTACCACCAACGACGCGCCGCTGTCGATCCGCACCACCGAGTACGACATCAAGCGGTCCGGCGCGATCGCCAGCCTGACGCTGACCCTGGGCGCCCACGAGGTCGAGGGCGGCTTCTGGTACGAGACCAACGACTTCGTCCAGGCGCGGCGGTTCTACGCCCTCAACCGCACCTCGTTCTCGCGCGATATCCTGGAGATGCAGTCGGGCGCCTTCCGCACCGATTGGGAGTACGCCTTCGACACCACCACGACCAAGTTCCACCTCAGCGACACCTGGACCGTCACCGAGGCCCTGAAGGTCAACTTCGGCTTCAAGTCGCTCTCGGTGGAGAATGAGTCGACCACCCGTATCGGCCCCAACAAGACGGGCGTGATCAAGGCCGAGGAGAACTTCCTGCCGCAGATCGGCGCGAGCTTCGATCTGTCGGAGGACAGCCAACTGTTCGCCGGCTACTCGGAAAACATGCGCGCCTTCGCCAGCTCGGCGACCTCGGGGCCGTTCTCGGCCTCCCAGGTCGGCTTCAACGCCATCAAGGACAAGCTGAAGCCCGAATTGTCCCAGACCTTCGAGGCCGGCTGGCGCTACAAGACCCCCGACTTCCAGGGCGTCGTCGCCTTCTATCACGTGAAGTTCGAGAACCGGCTGTTCGGGGTCGCCCAGGGTTCGGGCATCCAGGGCAATCCCTCGGCCCTGTCCAATGTCGGCGGCGTGACCGCCAAGGGCTTCGAGGCCGCGGCGTCCTGGGACTTCGCCCCCGACTGGTCGCTGTTCGCCTCCTACGCCTACAACGACTCGACCTATGACGAGGACACCCGCGACGGAAACGGCGTCATCGTCGCGCGGACGGCGGGCAAGACCACCGTCGACACCCCGGAAAACCTGTTCAAGGCCGAGCTGAGCTTCGACAACGGCGCCTTCTTCGGAAAGGCCTCGCTGTCCTATCTGGGCGAGCGGTTCTTCACCTATGAAAACGACCGCGGCGTCCCGTCCCAGACCTTGGCCGAACTGGCCGCCGGCTACCGCTTCTCGGGCACGCCGCTGCTGGACGGGCTGGAGCTGCAGGTCAACGTCACCAACCTGTTCGACGAGAAGTACGTCTCCACCATCGACTCCAACGGCTTCGCCATTCGCGGCGACAGCCAGACCCTGTTGGCCGGCGCGCCGCGCCAGGTGTTCGTCAGCCTGCGCAAAACGTTCTGAGTTTATCCCCCGCCTTGGGAGCCGAGCGGCGACGCTCGGCTCTCTTTTTTTGCGGGCCGCGCCTAGCGCCTATTCCGCCGGAAGGCCGCGGCCTCCTTGGCCAGGGACGACTTCATCGGATCGGGCTCGTCGTCGTCGGGGACGAACGGCAATTCTCCCGCCACCCCCCGCAGGGCCAGCCAGAGCTGCTGGCTGAGGTGGCCCAGCATCCGCAGCGGCCGGCGGTTCTCGCCCGTCACGTCCCAGCCCTCGGCCTCGAAAGCCGCGACCTGCTCGCGCTCGGGCCTGCGATCGATGTTGTCCCAGCCCTCGGGGCGGACGACCTCGTCGGCTTCCTCGGCGGTCAGGCCGAAGGCCGCGCGCGAACATTCGTTGATCTCGGGAAACTCATGGGCCGCGTCCACATCGGCGTAGCGCGGCTTCATGAGCGCCTTGCGCTCCAGCTCGGCGACGCCGGGTAGGTCTCGAAGGCGGCGCAAGGGCGGGGTCTTTTCCATGCTCCGCAGGCTAGCGACGTCGCGGCGTTCGCGCCAGGGACGGCCTTTCTCCGGGCGTTTGTCCGCGTTCAAACGATGTTTTTCATATCATTCCCCTCTTGAGCGACTGCGCCGCAGGGTCTCTGTGGATAAAATCGACGTCGCAAGGCTTGCGGCGGCGGCCCTCTTGCCCTCTAAGGCGCAACCGCGCGTTTTCTTTTCGTTGCGGCTTGCGAAACGGACTGAAATGGCCTTCCCCGAAATCCACCCCGCCCTGGCGCGCGCGCTCGCGAGCCAAGGCTACGCCGAACCCACCCCCGTCCAGGCCGCTGTCCTGGCGCCCGACGCCGCGGGTCGCGACCTGCTGGTCTCGGCCCAGACCGGGTCAGGAAAGACCGTCGCCTTCGGCCTGGCCGCCGGGCCGACCTTGCTGGGCGAGGCCGAGAAGTTCGGCCAGCCTGGCTCGCCCCTGGCCCTGGTCATCGCGCCCACGCGCGAGCTGGCGCTGCAGGTGGCCAAGGAACTGACCTGGCTCTACGCGCCCTCCGGCGCGCGGGTCGAGACCTGCGTCGGCGGCATGGACCCGCGCCGCGAGCAGCGGGCGCTGAACGTCGGCGCCCACATCGTGGTCGGCACCCCCGGGCGCCTGAAGGACCACCTGGAGCGCGGCAATCTCGACCTGTCGGCCCTGCAGGTCGTCGTCCTCGACGAGGCCGACGAAATGCTGGACATGGGTTTCCGGGAGGATCTGGAAGAGATCCTGGACTCCGCTCCGGTCGGCCGCCGCACCCTGCTGTTCTCCGCCACCCTGGCCCGCGAGATGGTGGCGCTGGCCAAGCGCTATCAGCGCGACGCCCTGCGCATCGACACCAGCCGCCGCGACGAACCGCACGGCGACATCGAGTACCGCGCCATCCGGGTCGCGCCGAACGAGATCGAGCTGGCCGTGGTCAATGTGCTGCGGTTCTTCGAGTCGCCGGCCGCCCTGGTGTTCTGCAACACCCGAGACGGTGTGCGCCACATGCACGCGGCCCTGCGCGAACGCGGCTTCGCCGTGGTCGGTCTGTCGGGCGAGCTGGAGCAGAAGGCCCGCACCGACGCGCTTCAAGCCCTGCGCGACGGCCACGCCCGGGTCTGCGTCGCCACCGATGTGGCCGCGCGTGGCCTCGACTTGCCCGAACTCGGCCTGGTGATCCACGCCGACATCCCGGTGAACAAGGCCGGCCTGCTGCACCGTTCCGGCCGCACCGGCCGGGCCGGTCGCAAGGGCACCTCGGTTCTGCTGGTCTCCCACACCCGCCGCCGCAAGGCCGAGCAGCTCCTGGCCTCGGCCGGGGTGGAAGCCGTCTGGCAGGGGCCGCCCACCGCCGACGAGATCCGCGCCAAGGATCAGGTCCGGCTGTTGGAAGACCCCATGCTGACCGAGCCCATGGCCGAGGAAGACCTGGCGCTCGCCAAGCTGGTGCTGGAGAACCGCACCGCCGAGGAAGTCGCCGCCGCCCTGATCCGCATCCACCGCGCCCGGTTGCCGTCGCCCGAAGAACTCTATGACGACGCCCGCATGCGCGACAGCCAGGCCCGCGAGCAGGGCCGGCCGAAGCGCGCCTACGACCCCGCCGACCGTGGCGACCGCCCTGAGCGTCCCGAGGGATCCTTCGGCAAGCCCGAGCGCCTCGACCCCAACGACGTGACCTGGTTCCGCGTCACCGTGGGGCGCGCCAAGAACGCCGATCCCAAGTGGCTGATTCCGCTGATCTGCCGCCTGGGTCACGTCACCAAGCCCGACATCGGCGCCATCAAGATCTTCGACCGCGAGACCAAGTTCGAGATTTCCAACGCCGCGGCCGGCAAGTTCGCCAACGCGGTTAAGGCCACCGTCAACGACGAGATCAAGATTGAGCCGTCGTCGCCTCCCGGCGGCCCGACCTCGCCGCCGCGTCCGAAGTTCAAGCCGGCCCCCGGCAAGGGCGCGCCCGACGACGCCAGGCCGCCGCACCGCAAGGGTCCGCCGCCCTTCAAGGCCGCCTCCGCCGGTGGCCCGGGTCCCAAGGCCGGCAAGCCGCCGTGGAAGAAGAAGGGCAATGACCAGCGCCCGCGCTGAACGCGGGAACCCTATCGTCCCGAGCGCCTTGATCGGGTCATGCGGCCGGACATAGTTAAGGTCGAGATCGAGTCGAACCGCCGCCACCGAGACATGGTCGATGAGCGCTGAGCGCCGACACCTCTGGCGAACATGGCTGGCCTGGGCGGGCCGCGCGGCGCCGACCTTGCTGCTGGTCGGCGCGGCCGCCGCCTTTTACGCAAGCGGTCTGGGCGCGGACTTTTCGCTCGAGGATCTGCGCACCAACGAGATGGGCCTGCGCGCCCAGGTGGCCGCTGCGCCCATGGTCACGCTCTTGGTCTTCACAATCCTCTACGCGGTGGCGACGGCGGCCTTCGTGCCGGTGGGCATCGTGCTGATGCTGGCCGGCGGCTTCCTGTTTGGGCCGCTGACGGGTACGGCGGCCACTATCGTCGGCTCAACCCTCGGGGCGGTGATGACCTATGTCGCCGCGCGCTTCGCCTCGGGCGCGGCGATCCGCGACCGGTTGGCGCGTGGGCGCCTGGGCAAGATCATGGCCGGGTTCGACGCCAGTCCCTTCGCCTATCTCCTCACCCTGCGGCTGCTGCCGCTCAGCCCCTTCGGTTTGGTCAATGTCGCCGCCGGCGTCGCCCGCGCGCCGGTGCGCAAGTATGTGACCGCCACGGCGATCGGGGCGGTGCCCTATTCGCTGATCTACTCCTACCTCGGCGTTGGGCTGGGCAAGGCGGCGCTCGCCGGCCGGGCGGCCGAGCTGACGATCCTCGCGCGTCCCGAGGTGGCCCTGCCGCTGGCCGCCCTGGCGGCTCTCTCGCTGATCGCGGCGCGTCGAACAAGTGCGCAACGGTCGGCTTGACGAGGCCGGGACGCAGCAGGTGACCAGCCCGGTGGGCGGCGTTGGCCTGAGCTAGAAGCTGCGCATCTGCGCCGACTTGCCCTCGGGCCGCACGACCTTCAGGCACTCGGCATAGGTCCGCAGCAGCCACGCCCGATCAGGACCGCCGGTCTCGCGCAGTTCCGCTGAGGCGCCCTCGATGGCCATGACGTCGCGCATGAGCTGATAGGCCACCGCTTCCGGTGTCTGGGGCGTGTCGGCCATGTCGGAGTTCCTCGTTCGCCGCCGACCCTGCGCCCACGAAGTGAAGGAAATGGTCGAGGGGCCTAAGCGCCAACCCCAAGCGCCGCCAGCGCAAGGTCCCGCGAGGCCTTGTAGTCGACCTTACCGTTGGGCGCCCGGCCGATGCTCTCGACCACCACCAGTTCCCGCGGCGCCTTGTAGGCGGCCAGCTTCGATTTCACGTGGGTCGACATCTCGTCCAGGGTGAGTGCGCCCGGCGCGTCGGGATCGGGCTCCACCACCGCGCAGATGCGCTCACCGAAGCGGGCGTCGGGCACGCCCACCACCACCGCGTCGCGGACGTTCGGGTGGGTCTTCAGCGCCTCCTCCACTTCTTCGGGGAAGACTTTCTCGCCGCCCGTATTGATGCACTGGCTGCCGCGGCCTAGCAGTTTCAGCGTGCCGTCGGCGTTGACCTCGGCCCAGTCGCCGGGAACGCTCCACCGCTGGCCCTCGATGGTCTGGAAAGTCTTGGCGGTCTTCTCGGGGTCCTTGTAGTAGCCGAGCGGCAGGAAGCCGGTGACCGCGACCATGCCGCGTTCGCCCGACCCCGCCTCGACGCGGCGGCCGTCCTCGGCGAACACCACGCAGTTCGGCCCCAGCATGAACGCCGCCGTCGCCGCTTCAGCGCCTGGCGCCGAGGCCGAGGCGCCCAGGCCCACGGCCTCCGACGAACCGAACGAGTCCATGATCATGGCGTTCTTCGCGAAGGACAGCAGGCCGCGCTTGTTCTCCTGGCTCCACATGGAGCCCGACGAACTCATCGTCTTGACGTGGTCAAGGTTCCAGCGGCCGGGATTGGCCTCCAGCGCCTCCAGCATCGGGGTGGAGAAGGCCAGGCCGACGATGACGATGCCGTCGGCTTGCAGCCGCACCGCCTCGTCCCACAGCTCCATGGCGTTGAACTGGCGCGAGGGCAGGGTGGCCACCGTGCCGCCCACGTTGAGCGTGATGAAGGCCGAGAACTGGCCGGTGCCGTGCATCAGCGGGCAGCAGACCAGCGTGCGCCGCTGGTCGTCGTTGAGCCGCTCGGCGGCTTCCTGGGCGCTGGTCAGGGGTGGAATGCCCTGCAGCGCATTGCCCCCCGCTCCGATGACATTGAACAAATCGTCCTGGCGCCACATCACGCCCTTGGGCATGCCGGTGGTGCCGCCGGTGTAGAGCAGCAGCAGGTCGTCGGGAGAGCGTCCCCAGGGCGCCTTGAACGGCCGGTTCGCGGCGGCCTTGGCGACCACGGCGTCATAGTCGTCGGCCCAGGCGGGGACGGGATGGCCGGGCTCGGCCACGGCGATCCAGGCCTTCACGGTCGGCAGCTTGTCGCGGATCGCCTCGATCATGCCGGCGAAGCCTGCGTGGAACACCACGGCCTGGGCGTCGGCGTTGTCGAACAGATAGGTCAGCTCGTCGCCGCCGTAGCGGTAGTTGGTGTTGATCGGCGCGACGCCGGCTTTGAAGGCCGCGTAGTAGGTCTCCAAGTATTCGGGACCGTTGTAGAGATAGGCCGCGACCTTGGCGTCGGAGGTCAGTCCGCGATCAACGAGGTGAGCAGCGAGCGCATCGGCGCGGGCGTCGAACTGGCCCCAGCTGATGACCCGGTCACCCTGGATCAGGGCGGGGCGGTCCGGCTGTTCGGCGGCGATCGCCTCCCAGACGTCGGCGAAATTCCAAGCGCTCACCACGTCTCCTCCCATGTTCTTGTTTTATGGGCGGCAGTTGGCGATCAGGGCGCGGGCGGGGTCAAGCCTGACGCAGGGGCAGGCGGCGCGCCCTCGCTATGATGAAACGATGGCCTGCGTCAGGCCGCGACGCGGCCACGGATCTCGCGGAACGACACCAGCCGTTGCGCGCCCTCGTCCCAAAGCGCCAGACGCGCGTTCTTGAAGCTCTCAAGCAGTCCGATACGGCTCATGCCCCGGAGTTCCGGATGGTCCTTCAGAACTTGCGGCAGACGGTAGAAAGGGATGCGGCTGGAGAGGTGGTGGACGTGGTGGATGCCGATATTGGCCGTCAGCCAGCGCAGCGGCTGGGGCAGGTCGTAGTGCGAGGAGCCCATCAGGGCCGCGTCGTCGCGCTTCCAATCCTTCTGTCGCGACCAGGCCACGCCCTCGTACTGGTGCTGCACGAAGAATAGCCAAACGCCGATGGTGGCCGCAATCACCATGGTGGTGAAGTTGACCAGCATGACCGGCGCCGGCCCCAACAGCCAGATCATCACGCCCACGCCTGCGGCGATGACCGCGGTGTTGCTGAGGGTCGAGACCCAGGGCTTCCAGCCGGACTTCATCATGCCGAAGGGCAGGCGCTGCTGGATGAAGAACACGAACGTGGGGCCGAGGCCGAACATCACCGCCGGATTCCGATAAAGCCGGTAGCCAAGCCGCTTGCCGGGCGAGAGCGCCAGATACTCGTCCACCGTCAGCATTTCGATCACGCCTAGGCCGCGGCGGTCCAGATTGCCGGAGGTGGCGTGGTGCTGGGCGTGGGTGCTGCGCCAGTAGTCGTAAGGCGTGAGCGTCAGCAGGCCGATGGAACGGCCGACCCAGTCATTGGCCGCCTTGGCCGCGAAGAACGAGCCATGCCCGCAGTCGTGCTGGATCATGAACAGCCGCACCAGGAAGGCCGCGGCGGGCACGGTGAGCGCAAGAGCCAGCCACCACAGGCCGAAATGCATGGCCACCCAGCCCAGTGTCCACAGCGTGCCGAGCGCCGTGGCGGTCAGCACCAGTTCGAACAGACTGCGGCCCAGGCTGGGACGCTTGTAG
>NZ_JANOCX010000371.1:0-3534 GCF_031412415.1 Phenylobacterium sp. | reverse complement strand
CTCAACATCATCCGGCCAGACCCGCTCTATTCCGGCGTGGTCGAGGCCGATGAGCGGCTTGCCGCCGACGGCGCGGTCGTCACCCCCCTCGACAGCAGCGGGCTCGCGGGGCGCTTGGCCGAGGCTCGCGCCGAGGGTTTCGCCTCCGCCGCCATCGCCTTCCTGCACGCCGACCTCAACCCGGCCCACGAGATCGCGGCCGGCGAGTTGGCCCGCGCCGCCGGATTCGACTTCGTGGCCCTGAGCCACGAGGTCTCGCCCCTGCCCCGTTTCATTCCCCGCGCCGAGACCACCGTCGCCGACGCCTACCTGACGCCGATCCTGCAGGCCTATGTCCAGCGCGTGGCCCGGGCGGTGGATAGCGCGCCCCTCTACTTCATGACCTCGGCCGGCGGCTTGGTCCGCGCCGAGGCGTTCCGCGGCCGCGACGCCGTGGTCTCGGGACCGGCCGGCGGCGTGGTCGGCGTGGCCCGCACCGCCCAGATAGCCGCGGTCGAACAGGTCCTGGGCTTCGACATGGGCGGCACGTCTACCGATGTCTGCCGCTACGCCGGCAGCCTGGAGCGTCGCGACACCGCCAGGGTGGCGGGCGTGCGCCTGCGCAGCCCGATGCTGGACGTGGAGACCGTGGCCGCCGGCGGCGGCTCGATCCTGGCGTTCGACGGCCTGCGCGCCCGGGTGGGACCTCAGAGCGCCGGCGCCGATCCCGGTCCCGCCGCCTACGGCCGTGGCGGCCCCGCCACCGTCACCGACGCCAATCTGGTCCTGGGTCGCCTGGATCCGCGCTTCTTCCCGTCGATCTTCGGGCCGAAGGGCGAGGCCCCGCTGGACGTCGAGGCCGCCCGCGCCGCCATCGCCAAGCTGGCACAGGCCATGGGCTCGCCCAGCGTCGAGGCCGCCGCCGAGGGCTTCGTGGCCATCGCGGTCGAGCAGATGGCGCGGGCCACCGACCGCATCTCCACCGAGCGCGGCTTCGACCCTCGCGACCATGCCCTCACCGCCTTCGGCGGCGCGGCGGGCCAGGTGGCCTGCGAGGTCGCCGACGCCCTGGGCCCCTGGCAGGTGCTCTGTCCCCGCCATGGCAGCGTGCTCTCGGCCTGGGGCATCGGCCAGGCGGAGGTGACAAGCCTGCGCCAGATGGGTCTCGACGCCGTCCTGGACGACGCCGGCCTGGCGCGCGCCCAGGCCTTGGCGGTCGAGGTCGAGGCTCAGGCCCGCGCGGCCCTGGCCGAGCAGGGCGCCCAGGCGTCCGAGCTCCGCCGCACCCTGCGCCTGCGCTACGACGGCGCCGACGCCCAGATCTCCATCGCCATCGGTCCGCTCAGCGAGGTCAAGGCCGCCTTCGAAGCCGGCCACCAGCGCCTGTTCGGCTTCATTGAGGCGACCCTGCCCATCGTCATCGCCACGGTGGAGGTGGAGGCGGTCTCGAAATCCGCTCATCCCGGCGAAGGCCGGAACCCAGATTCACCAGCCGAGCCGGCGGGCTCTTCCTCCAGCGCCCAGCCCTCCGACCTTGGCAGGGATGAGCGGGTCAGGATGTTCTTCCACGGCGAATGGCATGATGCGCCGATCGTGACGGCCAGCTCGATCACGGAACTCGCCGGCCCCGCGCTTATCGTTCGCCCCGACACCCAGATCGCCGTCTCGCCCGGCTGGATCGCCAAGCCCGGCCCCGATGGCATGATCCGCCTGGACCGCCAGCAGCACATCGTGACCGCCGACCTCACCCTCGACCGGCCCGATCCCGTCACCCTGGAGCTGTTCAACAAGCGCTTCATGGGCGTGGCCGAGGCCATGGGCGCGGCCCTGGAACGCACCGCCCATTCGGTCAACATCAAGGAGCGGCTCGACTTCTCCTGCGCCCTGTTCGACGCCGATGGCGGCCTGGTGGCCAACGCCCCGCACATGCCGGTTCACCTCGGCTCCATGGGCGCCAGCGTCCGCGCCGTCCGCGACCGCCATCCGGACCTCAAGCCCGGCGAGGCCTTCGCGCTCAACAACCCCTATGCCGGCGGCACCCACCTGCCCGACATCACCGTGGTCATGCCGATCTTCATGGCCGAGGCAGATCAGAGCGCGGCCTTCTATGTCGCCGCTCGCGGCCACCATGCCGACGTCGGCGGCGTTCAGCCGGGCTCCATGCCGCCCTTCTCCCACACCCTGGACGAGGAGGGCGTGCTGCTGGACGCGCTCCCCATCATGCAGGGCGGCAGGTTCCTGGAGGCCGACACCCGCGCGGCGCTGGGCTCTGGCCGGTGGCCCTCACGCGCCCCGGATCGCAACATCGCCGACCTCAAGGCCCAGATCGCCGCCTGCCAGGCCGGCGCGGCCTCTGTCCGCCACATGATCGCGACCTATGGCGGCCCCGCCGTCGCCGCCTACATGGGCTTCGTCCAGCAGAACGCCGCGGCCTCCGTCCGCCGCGCCGTCGGCAAGCTCAGCGACGGGGCGGCCCGCATTCCCATGGACGGGGGCGGCGAGATCGTGGTCCGCACCACGGTCGACGCCGCCAAGGGCGAGGCGACGCTGGACTTCCGCGAGTCGGCCGGCCAGCTGGGCTCCAACTTCAACGCCCCCTCGGCCATCGTCGACGCCGCGGCGCTCTATGTGTTCCGTACCCTGGTGGACGACGACATTCCGCTCAACGCCGGCTGCCTGGAGCCGCTGAAGATCCTCACCCGCGAGGGCTCCATGCTGGCCCCGAAGTACCCCGCCGCCGTGGTGGCCGGGAACGTGGAGACCAGCCAGCACGTGGTCGACGCCCTCTATGCGGCGCTGGGCGTCATGGCCAACGCCCAGGGCTCCATGAACAACTTCACCTTCGGCGACGAGGACCGCCAGTATTACGAGACCATCTGCGGCGGAGCCGGCGCCACCGCCGACCGCCCCGGAACCAGCGCCGTCCACACCCACATGACCAACTCGCGCCTCACCGACCCGGAAATCCTGGAGCGACGCTTTCCGGTCCGGGTCGAGGCCTTCGCCATTCGTCACGGTTCGGCGGGTTCGGGCGCCATGGCCGGCGGCGAGGGCGCCTATCGCCGGGTGCGGTTCCTGGCCCCCATGGAGGCGGCGCTGCTCTCCACCCGCCGTGACCACGCGCCCCAGGGGATCGCCGGCGGCGGCCCTGCCCTGCCCGGTCGTCAGCGTTTGATCGCGCGCTCCGGCGCTGTAAAGGAACTGCCCGGCTGCTTTTCCATTACCGTCCAGCTCGGCGACGTCATCGAGATCGAGACCCCGGGGGGCGGGGGATATGGTCGCGCCGTCGCCTGACGAAAGTTTCGAGGTTCCATGTCCGCTCTGCTGTTCGCGCTCGCCCTGTTCGCCCAAGACGCCGAGGCGCCGCCGCCGCCCGCCGCCGAACCCGCGCCTATCGAGCTGCCGTTCCCCAACGGCGCGCCGCAGGATGACTACGGCTTGGTCTCCTGGTGCCACGGCGCCCTGACCGGCTATCTCGACCTGCGCGACCAGGTGATGCCCGAGGTCACCCGCATCGAGACCGCCTTCCGCGCCCCCGACCGCACCCTGGCCGAG
>NZ_JANOCX010000370.1:0-3371 GCF_031412415.1 Phenylobacterium sp. | reverse complement strand
TGAGCCGGCCCAGAGCGCCGCTGTGTGATCGGTGCCCGGTTTCGGAGCATTGCCTTGGGCTGGCGACCGGGGCTCCGGAAACCTATCCCCGCAAGACCGCCAAGGCGGCGCGTCCGCATCGCTACGGCGTGGCCTATGTGCTGATGCGGGGTGATGAGATCGCCCTGATCCGCCGCCCGCCCAAGGGCCTGCTGGGCGGCATGCTGGCCCTGCCGACCAGCGACTGGCGCGGGGTGGTCTGGAGCGACGAAGAGGCCCGCCATGCGGCCCCAGCCGACGCCGACTGGCGCGCCGTGGGCGAGGTAGAGCACGGCTTTACCCATTTCACGCTGACCTTGCGCCTGCTTCGCGCCGAGGGGGATGGCGACGGGTTCGTCTGGACCCCGCGCTCGGGCCTCCACGCCCTGCCCAGCGTGTTCCTCAAGGCGGCGAAGGCAGGGCTTAACGCGACGCTCTGATCACGCCCTGCCGACGCGTTGGCCCGCAAAGCCCGCTACATCAGCCTTCACGATGATGAGGTTGTCGAAGGTCATGTAGACATCGGTGGCGCCCTCAGAGCCTCGATAGGCGCCTGCAGCCTGGGTGAGAAATTGACCGAGCGCGGTGAACCTCCACGCGTCGTCCTCAGAGCAGCTGAAGTGCTCCTCACTGTACCGCAGGATATCATGCTTCTCGCCGAAGGCGCGGACGGCCTGCGCCGCATGGGCCAGTCGTGGCGGGACGGAGGGATTGGTCCAGGCCCAAAGCCAAGTCTGTCCGATCGTGTCGTAGCTCCCGATGATCTGGACATCGCCAGTCACTGTAAAGCCGTCAGCATTGCTGAACTTGATCGTGCCCAGATCGAGGTCTGCGTCCCATCGATCCATGCTTCCGAAGCCCCAAGTCTGCGCGTTGAAGTCCTGCTTCAACTTCAGTTCTTCCCAGCTCCGGGCGTATGTCTTCTCCGGTTCCAAGAGCTTGTCTGACATGGAGACGCTCCACGAGTTCACTACGTCTAAGAGGCGATGGGCAGCTCATTTGCGACTTTAGCGCGTTTATTCGATCTTCGGAAGCCAGACGAGATGGCGAGCTCGCGCGACCGTGCCTCTCAATCCACGCAGCGGATCACGACCTTGCCCAGGTGGCTGCCGCTTTCGAGATGGGTGAACGCCGCCTTGGCGTCCTCGAAGGCGAAGACGTGGTCGACAATCGGCTTGAGCCTCGAGGCCTGCACCGCGCGGCCAAGCTCCAGCAGCCCGTTGCGGTCGCCGACCGTGATGTTGCGGAAGCTCGCGCCGCTGGTCTTCAGCTGGAAGAAGTCGATGCCCGGGTTCTCGGTGCTGAGGAAGCCGATCGATGCGATCTCGCCTCCCACCGCCGCCGCGCGCAGCGACTGGGCGATGGTGCCGGGACCTCCCACCTCGACGACGCGGTCCACGCCCCGTCCGCCCGTAAGCTTGCGCACGCTGCGGCCCCATTGCGGGTCCTCGGCGTAGTTCACGACCGCGCTCGCGCCGAGCGCCTTGAGCTGTTCGGCTTTCGCGGCGCTGGATGTGGTGGCGATCACCGAGGCGCCGACCGCGCGGGCGAGCTGCAGGGCGAAGATCGAGACGCCGCCGCTGCCCTGGACCAGCACTGTGTGTCCGGCGCGGATCGGCGTCGGACCCGTGAGCGCGGTCCAGGCGGTCAGGCCCGCGCAGGGCAGCGTCGACGCCTCCACATAGGTCAAGGCGTCGGGTGCCCGGACGATGGCCTCCTGGCTGACGGCCTTCAGCTCGCAAAGCCACCCATCGCTCTCGGCGCCATAGCTGTCACTCTGAATGGTGGACGGCATCTCCCCGCCGAACCATCGGGGATGGAAGGCGCCCATCACCCGGTCGCCGACCTTGAACGAGCTCACCCCTTCACCAACATCGACCACCTCGCCGGCCGCGTCGCTGACGGGGATCAGGCCGGGGTGGCAGGGACGCGGATAGCGACCGCGCAGCATCGCCAGATCCCGGAAGTTCAGCGAGACGGCGTGAACACGTACCAGCACCTCGCCCCGTTGTGGCCGGGGATCGGGCTCGTCGCGCAGGCGGAGTTCGTCCAGGCTGTCGAAGCTGTCGAAGCGATAGGCCTTCATCGGATCGCGCTCCGAAGCCGTCGGAACGATCTCGGGCGAGTGGACGGCATGCGCATGAGGGCCTCCATTGACCGGGTGTCCCGCGCCATCAACCCCATGGTCGGCGCATTGGCTAGCGGCGAACGCGCGCCATCCGCCGATGGGCGTGGAAGTCGACCTGTCGTGTCGGTTTCTCACCGGCCCAAGCGTCATCCTGACGAGAGGCTGGTGTTCGCGTTTGGCGTTGCGGTCTTGCGAAGTTCGACAGGGAGGTCGTCGGCATGGGCGTGCGTGAGCAGATCGACAGGTATACCGACGATCAGCCTCCTGCGAAGCGCGAGGAATTGCGCGAACTGCACCGGCGTATCCTGGCGATCTCGCCCGACGCCAAGCTCTGGTTCCTGGACGGCAGGAACGAGGCCGGCAAGGTCGTTTCAAACCCGAGCATTGGATATGGGACGGCGACGCTAAGCTACGCCGACGGCGGTTCGAAAATGTTCTACAAGATCGGCTTGAGCGCCAACAGCTCTGGGCTGTCGGTCTATGTCATGGGTCTCGAGGACAAGACTTTCTTGTCCGGGACCTACGGATCGCGGCTCGGGAAGGCCAAGATTACCGGATATTGCATTCGTTTCAGATCCACCAAGGACGTGGACCTCCACGTCTTCGAGGAGGTTGTTACGGACGCGCTGAGCTGACGCCGACTGACGCGGGCGAGGCGACCGCCTGATCGCCGAGAGGGACGGCCCCCCTACGCCGCCGGCATCGCCGAGCGGATCTTGGACCGCAGCACATCGATAGGCGCCAGGCCCTTGTCGGTCTTGAAGTGCCAATAGGTCCAGCCGTTGCAGGCCGGGGCTGACTGCACCATGGCGCCGACCTTGTGGATCGAGCCGGACAAGTCGCCGATCACCAGGCTGCCGTCGGCGCGGACGCGGGCGACGCGTTCGCCCTTGGGGCAATAGAGAGTGTCGCCGGGGCTGAGCAGGCCCGCCTCCAGCACCTGGCCGAAGGGCACGCGGGGCTCGGATTTCTTGGAGCCGGTGACCTCCAGGTCCCCCGGCGCCATCGGCACGATCTTGGAGATCCGCTCGCGAGCGAGCTTCAGGACTATTGCTGGTGGAACGGCGGAGACATCGACCACCACGGTCTCGCTCTCGGAATTCTTGCTACAAGAACTGGGCAAATTGCCAAACGCCACTGCGACCCGTGGGACGGAGCGCGGCTATCCCGACATCGAAGTGACCGGCAAGGCATTCGGCGACGTACCGCATGCGATCGATATCAA
>NZ_JANOCX010000369.1:0-7596 GCF_031412415.1 Phenylobacterium sp. | reverse complement strand
CCTGGGCCAGATTGGCGAAGCCCTCCTTCGATCCCAGGGTGGCGATCACCTCGGTGTCGGGGTTGAGCGTCACGCCGAAGCGCTTCTGGTAATAGCCGGCCATGGCGCGGCGCAGGCCGACGATGCCCTTGGAGGCCGAGTAGCGCCCGGCCTTGGGATCGCGTGCGGTCTCGATCAGCTTGTCGACGATGTGCTTCGGCGTCGGCATGTCGGGATTGCCCATGCCGAAGTCGATAATGTCCACGCCCTGTGCGCGAAGCCGCGCCTTGATGCGGTTCACTTCCTCGAAGACGTAGGGCGGAAGGCGGCGGATACGGTGGAATTCGGGTGTCATGAAGAGCTCGTGCCGCGGGACGTGCGGCGGATGGGAGCTGAAGTCGCGCATGGATAGCCCCCGTCCGGGGAGCCGCCAAGCAGGTTCAAGGTGATTTTTGCCCCCGCCGGCCTCTTATCTGGGCAGCGGAGGCGGGGTAGCTCGCTCCCGGATTTGCCGCGCGAAGGCCTCGGAGGCCGCGGTGGTGGAGGCGTCGGTGTCGCCGCCGGGGGCGACCAGGCCTTGGGCGCGCTTGGCGAAGCCCTCGGTCCCGGTCAGGGTCCATGTGCCAGGCGCGGTCTCGCGATCCAGCTTGGCGGACGCCCCCTCGAGTTGGTCGGCGGCGCGGCCGAAGTCGCGCAGCGGGCGCTGGTCGGCGGGGATGGGGGGAATCTCGGAAAAGGACGGATAGTCGCTGTCGGCGCGCGCCATCTTGGCCACCTCATCGGCGACGGGAGAGGCAGGATCAACGGTCGCGGTTGTGAACGGATTGCCCATGCAGCCGCTCAGCAGCGCAGCGGCGCCGACGCAGGCCAGGGCCCGCGGCGCGGACCGGTTCACAAAAAGGCGAAGCAACGCGTTCATTTCCCTGCCGGTCTTATGCCATGATCGCATTCGGCGAAAGAGCGCGAGCGCGCCGAACGCCAAACCAGTCGGGGCCGGGAGGAAACAGTCCATGAGCGAGCAACCAACGGCGCCGACCAAATCCAAGGGAAAGAAGAAGGCCAAGTCCGCCGAGAAGGCGGCCAAGACGCCGAAGATCGAGGCGCAACCGGCGGCCGCGCCCCCCCCGCCTCGCCCTCCCGAGCTCCCGGCGTTCGAGGCGCCTCTGCTGAGCGGCGAGCAGCGCGAGATCATCGAGAAGATGTCGGCGAACCTGGCCCGCGCCGCCTTGACCGCCCAGGGCGCTATCGCCGACGCGGCGCTTCGTCAGGCCGAGCGGCCCGCAGCGCTCTCTCCCGACCCCTTCCATGTGGCGCCGGCCCTGTCCGACGTCATGGGCAAGCTGGCCTCTCAACCGGACAAGATGGTCCGCGCCCAGGCCGACCTGTTCCAGCGTTACCTCGAACTCTGGCAGTCGGCGGCGCGCAAGGCGGCCGGCGAGACCGTCGAACCGGTGGTCAGCCCCGCGAAAGGCGATAAGCGCTTCAATGACCCCGATTGGGCCGAGAACCCGGTCTTCGATGTGATCAAGCAGTCCTATCTGCTCACCTCGAACTGGCTGAATGCGCTCGTCTCCGACGTCCAGGACGTGGACCCGATGTCCAAGCGCCGGGTCGAGTTCTTCATGAAGATGCTCACGGACGCCTTCTCGCCCTCGAACTTCCTGGCGTCGAACCCCGCGGCGCTGCGCGAGGCCATGTCGACCCAGGGCGAGTCCCTGCTGCGTGGCATGGAGAACTTCGCCGCCGATCTGCAACGCGGCGGCGGCCAGCTCTCGATCAGCCAGACCGACTACGAGATGTTCGAGATCGGCCGCAACGTCGCCACCGCGCCGGGCAAGGTGGTGTTCCAGAACGAGGTGCTGCAACTCATCCAGTTCCAGCCGACCACGGAACAGGTCCATGAGATCCCGCTGCTGATCTTCCCGCCCTGGATCAACAAGTTCTACATCCTGGACCTACGGCCGGAGAACTCCATGATCCGCTGGCTGGCGGACCAGGGCTTCACGGTGTTCGTCGCCTCCTGGGTCAATCCGGACAAGGAACTGGCCGACAAGACCTTCGAAGACTACATGCGCCAGGGCATCTACGAGGCCACGGCCGCGGCCATGGAACAGGCCGGCGTCGATCGGGTGAACACCGTCGGCTACTGCATCGGTGGCACTCTCCTTTCCTCCACCCTGGCCCACATGGCGGCCAAGGGAGACAAGCGGATCGCCTCAGCCACCTTCTTCGCCGCCCAGCAGGACTTCGCCGAGGCCGGCGACCTGCTGCTGTTCACCAATGAGGACTGGCTGGGCGACCTGGAGAAGCAGATGGACGCCGCCGGCGGCGTCCTGTCGGGCCAGGCCATGGCCGACACCTTCAACATGCTGCGGTCGAACGACCTGATCTGGTCGTTCTTCGTGTCCAACTACCTGATGGGCAAGGAGCCCAAGCCCTTCGACCTGCTGTTCTGGAACTCCGACCAGACCCGCATGCCCAAGGCGCTGCACATGTTCTACCTGCGCAAGTTCTACGGCCAGAACGCGCTCGCGAAGGGCGAACTGGTCATGGACAACGTCAAGCTGGACCTCTCGACGGTGAAGACTCCCGTCTATGTGCAGTCGTCGAAGGAAGACCACATCGCCCCGATGCGCTCGGTCTATCGCGGCGCCAAGCTGTTCGGCGGCCCGGTGACCTTCACCCTGGCGGGCTCGGGACACATCGCCGGCGTGATCAACGCGCCGGTCGCCAACAAGTACCAGCACTGGACCAACAGCGACCTCCCCGCCACGCCCGAGGCCTGGATGGACGGCGCCAAGGAGCATCCCGGCTCCTGGTGGCCGCACTGGGCGGAATGGCTGCGCGCCAAGTCCGGCGGCTTGGTCGACGCCCGCGACCCGGCGAAGGGGAAGTTCAAGCCCATCGAGGACGCGCCCGGCTCCTATGTGAAGGTCAAGTCGTAGCCCGATGATCAAAATGCTGTTGGTGGGTCTGGGCGTACTCCTGGCCCTCTGGATCGGCGCGGGGTTCGCGGTGGTCGCGCTCGCCGGGCCGTTCAAGCCCGATGGCGCCTTTGTCGACATCGGCGGGCGCACGCTGCGGATGGTCTGCAAGGGACCGAAGTCGGACAAGCCGGTGATCTGGATGGAGGCCGGGGCTTGGGGTCTCGCCGCCGATTTCTCGGCGATCCAGCAGAAATTGGCGGCCCGTGGCCTGCGGTCCTGCGCCTACGATCGGGCCGGCATGGGGTTCTCCGATCCAGGTCCCAACCCACGCGACAGCGCCGCCATCGTCGGCGACCTGGAAAAGCTGATCGCCGCCTCCGGCGAGACCGGGCCCTTCATCCTGATGGGCCACTCGATGGGTGGCCAGCACGTCCGACTGTTCGCCGGCCAGAACCGCGACAAGGTGGCGGGGCTGGTGCTGCTGGAGGCCACCACGCCGGAGATGACCAGCGATCCGCGCGCCGAGCGGTTCTTGTCGCGGGTGCGAACGGTCGGCCGTGCGAGCGCCGTGGCGGGAAGCTTGGGACTGACGCGCATCGCCTACGGCCTCGGCGACCGCATCGGCCTGCCGCCGCAAGGCTCGGCTGAGAAGAAGCGCGCCTTCGTCTCGGGCCGGCACGCGCGGACCGCGGCCGCCGAGGTGGTTGTCTGGCCGCAGGGCTCGGTTCAGGCTGGCATGGTGTCGCTGGACCCCGCGTGGCCGGTGGCCATCGTCACCGCCGGTGACGCCACCCGCATGGCCGAGTGGAACGTCGCCCGCCGCGCGCCGGAGCGTGCCTCCCGCGCGGGCTGGTATGAGAATGTCGCCGAAGCCGAGCACGCCACCCTGCTGGGCCTAACCCATTCCGATGCGGTGATCCGCGCCGTCGATCATGTGCTGGGCGCCCTGCCCCGCCCACCCCCGGAGCAGCCATGAAAGCCTTCGCCCTCACCGCGCTGCTGATAGCTTTGGCCGCGCCCGCCCAGGCCGCCACGCCGCAGGACGCCTTCTTCGCCCGGCTGAGCGCCCTCTGCGGCAAGAGCTTCACCGGTAAGGTCGCGACCAACGATCCGGCCGACACGGCCTTCGTGGGCAAGCCGCTGGTAATGCAGGTCAAGTCCTGCACCGCCGACGAGATCCGCATACCCTTCGCGGTTGGCGACGACACCTCGCGGACCTGGGTGGTCACCCGCACCACCACGGGCCTGCGCCTCAAGCACGATCACCGCCACGCCGATGGGACCGAGGACGCCGTCAGCCAGTACGGCGGCGACACGACCGCGTCAGGGACGGCTTCTCGCCAGGAATTTCCGGTCGATCAGTTCTCCAAGGACCTGTTCGTCCGCGAGAACCGCGCCGTGTCGGTCACCAATGTTTGGGCCATGGAGGTCGAGCCAGGGAAGGTCTTCGCCTACGAACTGCGACGGCCCGGACGGCACTTCCGGGTGGAGTTCGATCTGCCCGGTGGGTCGTAGCCCGAACGGGTCGTTAGTCCGTCCAGCGGCCACCCCGATAGCGGCCCGGGGTGGCGGCCTTGGACCCTAGGTGGCGAAACGCGCGATGACCTCGGCCAGGGCGACGTGCCCCTTCATGGCCCCCGAGCCTGTCGGGGTCTCGCCGTCCTCCAGAGTCACGGCGAAGACGAAGGCCGGGTCGGCCTCGATCCGTCGGCGCAGGGCAGAAAGCTTCGGATAGTCAGTTGCGTCGACGGCCTGGTGGAAGTCCGCCCACCGCGCGACACCAGCCAGGACCGCGTCGGCCAAGGTCGGATGGTCGGCGACCAGGAACGCGGTGTCGCCGATCAAGTGCTCTAGGCGCACGTGACGCTCGGCCACCGACTCTCGGCCGTGGACACGCAGCACCTCCTGGATCGCCGGGTTCGGCGGGTCCATCTCCATCGCCGCCCAGAGTGGACTGAAGGCGCCGGTGAAGCCGGTGTTCAGAAAGGCGACAACCTGATGCATGGCGTCGGCCTGCGGCGTGCCTAGCGGAAAGCTGATGCGCCGCTCGGTGTCTCGAGCCTCCAGCCACTGGGCGATCGCCATGGTCTCGGTGAGAACTCGCCCGTCGTCCGTGATCAGGACGGGAGTCTCGCCGCGATCGTTCAGGCGTCGGTAGACGTCGTTCTTCATGTCTTTCAACATGTCGACGCGGCAGAGGCGGTAGGGTTGGCCCAGCCACTCGAAAGCGGCCACGAGGCCGGCCGAACTTCCCATTGGGAAGCCATAGACGAGGATCGGTTCCATTGTTCGCTCCGTGATTTTTGAGGATCACGCTGCGCAGCGAGACTGGAACCTAGGCGCCTGACGCCCAATGTAAATTACGCACAGAAATGTAACCGAAGGTCCGTCGCATGAAGGATGTCGTCTCCCGCTGCCCCATCGAGGAGGCCATGCGAGTGCTCAGCGGCCGTTGGCCGACCCTGCTGCTCTACTATCTAAAGGACGGGACCAAGCGGTTCAGCGACCTGAAGCGCGACAATCCCACGGTATCGTCGCGGATGCTGTCGCTGGAGCTGCGCAAGCTGGAGGACGCCGGGATCGTCCGTCGAACGGCCCATGGCGGCTATCCGCTGCGGGTTGACTACGACCTGACGACGTCTGGATTGAAGCTCGTGCCGCTGGTCGACGCGCTGGGTGACTGGTGGGACGACACGGCGGCGGCGCGGACGGGCGCGACCACTCTGCAGCGTTCGGCCGCGTGACGTCCTAACGCGGGGGCTGAGCTGGAAACTCCAGTTTGCCGACGTCATAGCCGAGAGCCTTGGCGCGAGCGATCAGATCGGAACGCTGCGCTTCGGGAACCGTCCCATCACGCGTGAATATGTAGAGGTCCTTGAAACTTGGATCCCCGGAGATGAACCAGCTGTAGTCGTCAGCCCGATCGAAGACCCAATAGTCCCTTGAGATCAAAAGGTTGTATCTGACGCGCAGTTTGGCGTTGGTCCCAGGATCGAGGATCGTCCCCTGCCCCTTGATTGACTTTTCCTTGCCCGCTGTAACGCCCTCGCGGCAGGCGTCCTTCACGGCGACCTTGCCGCCCTCACCTGGCGAGTAGTCCGTGGTGCCGGCCACGCAACCGTCGGTGATCCACATCGGGCGGCGGCCGATCTCAAACCAACGCCCCTGATAGAACCGCTCGGCGTCGATAGGCTTCAGCGGTTCAGGAGCCTTCGCGGCCAGCGCAGGGCCGGCGAAGGCGGTCAGAATCAGGGCTGTGATCAGGGCTCTCATGCCGCGATGAACCCCAGGGCGTCTCCGTTGTTGCAATAGCGCAGACCCGTGGGGCGCGGGCCGTCAGGGAAGACGTGACCCTGGTGGCCTAGGCAACGGGCGCAATGGTACTCCGTGCGCGGAATGCCGATCTTGAAGTCGGTCTTCTTGGACACCGCGCCCTTGATGGCCGTGTAGAAGCTTGGCCAGCCCGTGCCGCTCTCATACTTCCATTCCGACTTGAACAGAGGCAGGGCGCAGCCAAGGCAGACATAGGTCCCGCGCCGCTTCTCCTTGTTGAAGGGGCTGGTGCCGGCCATCTCCGTCGCCTCGTGGCGCAGGACGTTGTAGGCGCCGGGATCGAGGCGCTTCTTCCACTCCGCGTCCGTCATCTTTCGCCACGGCGATCCCGCATAGGGGTCGGTTGCGGCGAGGACAGGCGTGGTGGTCAGGGCGACCGACGATCCGAGGAGGAATGCGCGTCTATCAAGGGTCATGGCGAGGATACGACCGCACGCCGATGGCGGATGCAAGGCGGGGCTAGCCTTCCCACGCGTAGAGGGCGTCGGGCATATTCTCCTCGTTGTGGGCGCCATCGGTCAGCCGAACCAGCTTGAAGCCTCGGGCCTCGTAGAACCGCCGGGCGCGTGCGTTCTGCTGGAACGTCCAGAGCTGGCGTGGGGTCCCGTCCTCCAGCGCCTTGGCCAGCAATACGGGGCCGATCCCGGCGCCCTGATGGTCTGGATGCACATAGAGATGCATGACCCAGCCCGGCTTGAACGCAACGTAGCCGGCGATCAGCCCTGTGGCCTCCGCGACCCAGGTCTCGCACTCCGGCAACAGCCGTTCGCTGAAGAACCAGAGGTCTTCTTCAGGCGTATGCAGCTCCGGCAGATAGGGCAGCGAAACCTGCATGGTCCGTCGGTGCAGCCGGGCGATGGCGCGTGCGTCGGCGAGCCTGGCCCGGCGCAGGCTCACAACCCCGATGCTTCCGGCAGGCCCAGCATCAGGTTGAGGTTCTGGACGGCGGCGCCGGACGCGCCCTTGCCCAGGTTGTCCAGCACCGCCATCAGGCGGGCCTGGCCGGTCTCGGCGTTGCCGAACACGTAGAGCTTCATCTTGTTGGTGCCGTTCAGCGCCTCGGGATCGAGCGCGGCGTTGAAGCCCCCCGCTCCCGCTCGCGCGGCCTGCAGGGCCTTGGTCTCCTCGACGGTCGCGACCTCGACGAACGCCTCCCTGCGATAGGCGTCGACCAGGGCGTCGCGCAGGTCTTCCACCTTCGGCTTGGCCGGCAAGGCCCAGAGCTGCAGCGGGACCTCGACGATCATCCCCTGCGCGTAGCGCCCCACCGAGGGCGCGAACAGCGGAGGGTGGTTGAAGCCGCCATGGATCTGCATTTCCGGCACATGCTTGTGCTGCAGGGTCAGGCCATAGGTCC
>NZ_JANOCX010000368.1:0-2140 GCF_031412415.1 Phenylobacterium sp. | reverse complement strand
TCGGCGGCGATGACCTGCGCGCCCTCGGCGACGAACAGCTCGACCGTGCCCAGGCCGATTCCTGACGCGGCCCCGGTGATCACCGCGACCTTGCCGTCCAGACGCCCCGCCATGCTTCGCTCCCTGTCTATATGATCGGCGATAACTAGCGGGGCTTGCGGCCTCAGTCGATAGTCACCACCACCTTGCCCATGGCCTTGCGGCTGCCCAGGTGGGCGATGGCGTCGGCGCCCTTGGCCAGCGGGAAGCTCTCCGACACATAGGGCTTGATCTTGCCCTTGGCATAGAGGTCCAGCAGCTCCTCGATGCTTTGCTGGAACAGGCCCGGATTGCGCGCCGTCCAGTTGCCCCAGAACACGCCGACGATGTCGCAGCCCTTCAACAGGGCGAGGTTCAGCGGGATCCTCGGGATGTCGCCGGCCGCGAAGCCGATGACCAGATAGCGGCCTTCCCAGGCGATGGAGCGCAGGGCCGGCTCGGCATAGTCGCCGCCGACCGCGTCATAGATCAGATCGAAGCCGTCGGCGCCGCCGGCCTCCTTGAAGAGGGCGCCCAAAGCCTTCTGTCCGTCCTTGTCGAACGGTCCCCGGCCATAGACCACGCCGGCGTCGGCGCCATGCTTGATGGCCAGGTCGCATTTCTCCTGGGTCGAGCAGGCGGCCACGACCCGCGCGCCCATCGCCTTGCCAAGCTCGACGGCCGAAAGGCCGACGCCGCCGGCCGCGCCCAGCACCAGCAGGGTGTCGCCGGCCTTGATGTGACCCCGGTCCTTCAGCGCGTGGTAGCTGGTGCCGTAGGTCAGGATGAACGCCGCGGCGACATCGTAGGGCATGGCGTCGGGGATCTTGGTCAGCCGCCCGGCCGGGGCGCTGACCTGCTCGACCATGCCGCCCGACCCGATCTGGGCCAGGATGCGGTCACCGACCTTCACATTGGTCACGCCCTCGCCGATGGCGGTGATCACCCCCGACAGTTCGCCGCCCGGCGCGAAGGGGCGCGGCGGCTTGGACTGGTACTTGTCCTCGATCATCAGCACGTCGGGGAAGTTGATCCCCACGGCCTTGACGTCGATGGTCGCGAAGCCGGGCTTCGGCGCGTCCGGCGCGGGAATGTCCTCGTAGACCAGGGTTTCGGGTCCGCCCGTCACCTTGCTGAGCACCGCTTTCATCGTCGTCTCCCACGTCTTTTCGGATTTGCGGCGGACGCTAGCGCAGGGGCGCGGAGGGCGGAAGGGTCAGGCGAACATTTGTTTGATTTCTCGCGCGGCGCGACGGGTCGTTCGGCCGCGGCGGCGTTCATTTGGCGGAAGGGCGCCTTTCGCCTATATTGGCCGGCTTCCAGACAGCGAGTTTCCCTTGGGCGTCACCCTTGATCTTTCGCGCGGGCTTTCCGCGCCCGTGGCCGTGAAGCCCAATCTTTCGGGTCTGACCCGCAAGGGTCTGGCCCAGGCCCTGATTGACGCCGACGTCGTGCGGCCCGACAAGGCCAAGATGCGCGCCACCCAGCTCTGGCGCTGGATCCATCACTACGGCGTCACCGACTTCGCCATGATGACCGACGTGGCCAAGGAAACCCGCGCGGCGCTGGAAGAGGTCTTCTCACTGACCCGCCCGGAGATCGTCGAGCGCCAGGTGTCCAAGGACGGCACCCGCAAGTGGCTGATCCGCATGGCGCCGGGCATCGAAGTGGAGACCGTCTACATCCCCGACGTCGGCCGGGCCGGGGCGCTGTGCGTCTCGTCCCAGGTGGGCTGCACGCTCAACTGCACCTTCTGCCACACCGGCACCCAGGCCCTGGTGCGCAACCTCACCGCCGCGGAGATCGTCGCCCAGGTGCAGGTGGCCCGGGACGATCTGGAGGAATGGCCCTCGCCCAAGGCGGACCGCCGGCTCTCCAACATCGTCTTCATGGGCATGGGCGAGCCGCTCTACAATCTGGACAATGTCGCCGACGCCATCGACATCATCGCCGACGGCGAGGGCATCGCCATCTCACGGCGGCGGATCACGGTCTCCACCTCGGGCGTCGTGCCGGAGCTGGAGGCGCTGGGGAACCGCACCCAGGCCATGCTGGCCATCTCCCTGCACGCCACCAACGACGCCCTGCGCGACGTGCTGGTGCCGCTGAACAAAAAGTACCC
>NZ_JANOCX010000367.1:0-1667 GCF_031412415.1 Phenylobacterium sp. | reverse complement strand
GCCGATCGTCCACTCGGTGCCGAACATTGGCCTCAGCGATCGTGACTCATAAACTTCAAAATAATCGCCCACCAGCTGGATGATAAACCGGCTACCTTTGATACCGATTGCTCCGGCGAGCATGCGTGTGTCCGGTTGACGCCTGAACTTGACCGTCCGCAACTCGCCGTCAGGGCCGACAACGAGCACCTCGGTGCGGGTCACCCGTCCTCCTCACCATACAGAAGCACAGTAGCCATGACCGCCGCGTCTAGGTCGTGGTGCTGCAGCTTTGGCTTGGGTGTGATCAGTTCGCCATGCGCACCCTTGCGCATCGTCGTGAACAAATCCCAGACGAGATAGCGCTCGGCGTTGATGGCGATGTCCCATGATCCGGCAACGGCGTAGCGACAGTTCTTGGGCCGCTGCTGGTAGATCTTGGTGAACGTGACCGTGCCGAGGTTGTCGTAGCGGCGGACGCAGTCGACCCCGCACACGTAAGCGTGCAGCTGGTATCGACCGTTCGTGCCGGTGTTGGCGAACGCCATCAGATCCGCACCTCGAGCCCGACCGGCACAGTAGCGTTGGTCGTGCAGCAGACGATCAGGGTGTAGTCGGGCTCGACCTCGGGCCAAGGCGTGTAGCCGTCGGTGAACAGCACCACGACCTCAGGGTCATACTGCTCGACATGGGTCAGCGCGGTGCGCATGTCAGTGCCGCCGCCGCCCATCGGCTTGACCTGATCGACCGAGAATTCGCCCTGCTCGAAGAACTGCTCTCCGGCGACCTTGGTGTCACACCACACGATGCGGATGCTCTCGGGCTTGAGGTCCTCGGCGATCGCACCGGCCTCACCGTTATACTGCTTGAGCTCGTCGTTGCCGATCGACCCCGACGTGTCACCGATGAAGATGATCGGCCCCATGCTCTCGCTGTAGCGCGCGGGGAGGAACACGTCACCAAACCGCCGGTTGCGGCGCGACCATGACTCCTCGTCCTGTGACGTGCTGGTCATGAAGTGGCGCAGTAGTTCCTGCCACGGCACCTTGGGGTCGATGATCTCATTGATGAAGCGTTCGAGACCACCAGCCAGCTTGCCCGCCATGCGCGCGACGTTGGCGGCCTGGCCGACGCGCCGCTGGATCGAGCGCTTGATCGCTTCCTCGGCCGCCGGATCGTTGGCGACGTTGGGGTCCTTGAGGTCGCCGAGCATCGGGCTGTGATGCTCGCCACCGGGCTCGCCCATGCCGGGCTGACCCTGACCCTGACCCTGGCCGGGCTTCGGCTTGGGCTTCTTCGCCTGCTCTTTCTGGAGCAGCTGGTAGATGTGGTCGGCCGACATGTCGCGATACTTCTCGTCGATCAGGCACTGATCCCAGACGGTCAGACCGCTGTCCTTGAGGATCAGGTTGATCGCGTAGTCGCAGGCGATGTTCCACAGCATGTGGTCACGCGTCACCTTGCGAAGGCCGTGCTGCAGCGCGACGTGCATCACCTCGTGAGCGAGGACGAAGATGATGATTTCATCGTCGAGGGTCTCGGCGAACGCGGGGTTGATGTAGAGGGTCTTCATGTCGGTCGCCGCGGTCGGGATGTCGGTCGTCTCGATCATCGGCATCGACAGCATCAGCGTGGCGAAGAACGGATGCTTGATGAGCATCTTGGTCCGAGCCTTCTGAAGCCGCGTC
>NZ_JANOCX010000366.1:0-1875 GCF_031412415.1 Phenylobacterium sp. | reverse complement strand
ATCGAGTGGGAGTAGGGGAGTCTGTCGCCAGGTCGGGGCCTCGATGCCGGACGTTGTGACGTGGTAGGGTTGCAGGGTTGGTCGCGCACACGGAGGACGGATGGCGGCGCTGCTCAAGATCGTGGACGAGCACTTCGGGCCCACGGGAACTGATCGCCGGCCAGCGATCGAACTGAAGCTCGTCTCCGAAAGGATCACCCCGCGAGAGATCATCGAGCGGCGTGTGGAATTGGAAGTCGAGACCCTCAACAACCGCAAGCTCGCCCACGCTGCTGGTCAGCTCAGGTCCCGGTCGTTCCTGATCGACGTGGAGGTGACGTCGCCCGAGGCGGTGCTGAATGCCGGACTGGGAACGGGCCGAAAGCTTGTCCTGGCCCGCGTCGAGCGGGAAGCCGCGCGGGCCTTCCAGGCGTTTGAAAAGCAGCGCTTTATCATGCTGCTGGACGACAAGCAGATTGAAGGACTCGACGACGAGGTGACGGTCATGGCCGAGAGCCAGATCGTCTTCCTCTACCTCATGCCGTTGAAGGGCGGCTGATGTCGCTGCTGAGGCGGCTCGCTGAGCTGTTTCGCGGATCGGCTGCCGACGCGCCCCTGCCGTCGTCATCACCCCGACCCCGAGTGGCCGCGGCGTCCGGAAACGCCCAGCCGCCGCGCTTCAATCCCGCCTTGATCGTTGAGCAGGTCTGCAAGGAAATCGAACGCGCGCGGGCCGATCACACTGATGGTCTCAGCCAGTCCGCGTGCTGGCGATCACTCAAGGAGCGTCCTGCGGACATCCAGGTCGCCGTCATGTTCGCGGTGCTCGCCCGCTACCGCGCGACACGAGCCAACGACTGGCGGACGCGCCAACTCTACCCGTCGATGCTGACCGGCCTGCTGCGACGCAACCTGCCGCTGACGGGCCCCCAGCTCGCCGACCTTCTCGCAGCCTGGGAGGCACAGCCCTACGGTCTGCAGGACGGCCTACCCGGGCCGAGCATCCTGGGCGCCGTCGAGCGCTACGCCGAGAAGTCCGAGGTGACCGGACCGCTTAGGACTCGGCTCGGCCGCATCCAGAAGCGCGCCGGGAGCGGCTCGCACGGACAGGCGCCGACCAAAGCTTTGCGATCGATCGCTTATCGGGCTGGCCGGTTGCTCGACTCGTCCGCGACAGGCGCTCCGCCAGCCGGTCCGTTCGCAAAGCAGATCGAGGCGCAGCTGACCGGCGTTTCTCCGGAACGCCGCGCGCGATGGGGCAAGCTCTTGGTCCTAGCGGCCGAGGGCGGCGCGAAAGCGAAGCCTAGCCGCAAGTGGCTGCACGCCATGGATGAAGCCATGGCCGCCCTCGATCGCTCCGAGCTGAGGCACGAGGTGCTGCGCTTGCTGGACGCCACGACGCCAGATCCGACCGGCCCCGACCAGAGCCTGGACATCGTCAGGGGCCTGGTGTGGGCATCGGTGAATCTCGACCACGGCGAGGTTGTCGGTGCGCTGGGCCGGTTCGCCGAAAGGTGTTTCCGCAAGGTGCGGGGCGTCGGCGCGCGCTCGGTCTCGCTGGGCAATGCCGCCCTCTGGGCCCTGTCGGAGATGGCGGACGAGCCTCGGGCCGCGGCCGAGCTATTTCGCCTCCGCGAGCGGATCAAGTACGTCTCGACCCGCAAAGGCATTGATGCACGCCTGGGCGACCTGGCGCAGCTAACCGGGCAGACGGTCCAGGACCTGGAAGACCTTTCGCTTCCCGATTTCGGCCTAGGCGAAAACGGCGGGGGCGCCTTAGCGGGGTGTGATCCAGCTCACTTGAGCCGATGCAGGCGCAGCGGCTTGGTCGCTTCCCGGGCGATCATACCCTTGGCCTCAAGGTCGAGCTGCACGCCTTTCAGCCACCAGCCGGCC
>NZ_JANOCX010000365.1:0-10255 GCF_031412415.1 Phenylobacterium sp. | reverse complement strand
GCCGACCACTTCGGGCCGCCAGTGGCATGTGGGCTGCTCGAAGAACTTCGGCCCGTGCACCACCGCCCCGCCCTTGGCGTCCTCCGCCCCGAACACCAGCCGCCCGATCCTGGCGTGGCTGATGGCGCCGGCGCACATGGCGCAAGGCTCCAGCGTCACCACCAGGGTCAGGTCGGTGAGCCGATAATTGCCTCGCTTCACCGCCGCGGCGCGCAGGGCGACGATCTCCGCATGGGCCGTGGGATCGTGCGCGCCGATGGGTCCGTTTGCGCCGATCGCGACCACTTCACCGGTCGTCGGATCGACCACGACGGCTCCCACGGGCGTTTCGCCGCGTGCGGCGGCGTCTTGCGCGGCTTGAAGCGCGATGCGCATGGTGCGGCGATCATGATCCACGACCCCCAAGACAACGACGAGACGGCTCCCGGTCAAGGTGAGCGCGTCGCAAAAGCACTGGCCCGCGCCGGAGTCGCCTCCCGCCGAGACGTCGAAAAGCTCATCGAGGCCGGCCGCGTCGCCCTCAACGGCGAGGTGCTGACCACGCCCGCCGTCAAGGTGGAGGCCGGCGATGTCCTCACCGTGGACGGCAAGGTGGTGAACGAGGCCGAGCCCACGCGCCTGTTCCGCTACCACAAGCCCGTCGACCTGCTGACCACCCACAAGGACCCGCAGGGGCGGCCCACGGTGTTCGACCACCTGCCCGCCGGTCTGCCGCGGCTGATCTCGGTCGGCCGGCTGGACATCAATTCCGAAGGCCTGCTGCTGCTCACCAACGACGGCGAACTGGCTCGCGCCCTGGAAAGCCCCGCCAACGGCGTCGTGCGCCGCTATCGCGTTCGAGCCCGTGGCCGGATCACACAGCCCGAACTCGACAAGCTGGCCGAGGGCGTCACGGTGGAAGGCGTCACCTACGGCCCCATCGAAGCCAAGATCGATAAGGCCAAGGAAGGCCCCCAGGGCGCCAATATCTGGATCACGGTCACCCTGGCCGAGGGCAAGAACCGCGAAGTCCGCCGGGTGATGCAGTCCATCGGCCTGACGGTCGGCCGGCTGATCCGCCTGTCCTATGGTCCATTCGCCCTCGGGACCCTGGAAATGGGCCAGGTCGAGGAAGTCGGGCCGCGCGTGATCCGCGAGCAGCTCTCCGAATACATCGCCCCCGCCAACCTGCCGGAGGGTGACCGCCCGCTGTTCGTGGACAAGGCCGGCCGCTCCAGCGGCGGCCGCCGGACGCCCGCTGGCGGGACCGGCGCCCCGGAGCCCAAGAAGAAGGCAGTCTACAAGAGCGGTTGGGCCACGCCCAAGATCGAGGTCAAGGTCCACGCTGGCCAGCGCAAGCGCGCGCCGCGCCCGGACGTCGAAGCCTCGTCGGCCACGCCGGCCAAGCCGCATGGCGAAGTGCCCCTGGCGCCCCGCGCCCGCTCGTCGCGCCTGGTGGCCGACAAGCCCGGTGGTATCCGCACCTTCAGCCCCGGCGCGCCGCTGGCGCCCTCCGCGCCGCCGCCGAGGTCCAGCGGCCCCCGACCGGCGGGCCGCCCGAAATCCAAGGGCTCGACCCTGATCGACCGCCGTCCCTACTCGGCCGACGGCCCGCGCCCGACTCGCGATTTCAAGAACGGCCCCAAGCGCGAAGGCGCCTCCAGCGACCGGCCCCGCTCCTACGCCTCCGACAAGCCGCGTCCGGCCGGACCGAAGCGCGAAGGCGGCCCTCGTGGCCCCGACCGTCCGCCGCGCGGCGAAGGTCCCAAGCGGGCCTACGCCTCCGACGGTCCGCGCCCGCCGCGTTCTGATGCGCCGCGCCCCGAGTATAGGGCTGGACCAAAACGCGAAGGTGGGCCGGGTACGGACCGCCCGCGTCCGCCGCGCTCCGATGCGCCGCCACGCGGGCCGCGCCCGGACTACAAGGCGGGTCCGAAACGCGAAGGTGGACCTTCCGCGGATCGCCCCCGTGCGCCCCGGGCCGATGGCCCGCCGCGCGGTCCGCGTCCTGACTACAAGCCTGGGCCCAGGCGCGAGGACGGCGGCAAGTCGTTCGACGGTCCCCGACCGCCGCGCTCCGACGCGCCGCGCGTCGAGGGCAAGCCGTCGCCCTATCGCGGCCGCAACGCCGACAGTCCGCGACCGCCGCCTAAAGGTCCTGGATCGCCGAGGGCGGACGCGCGGCCCGCAGGGCCTCGCGCGCCGAGTCGGTCTTCAGCACCTCCACGAAGCTCCGGCGCTCGTCCGCCAGGCCCTCCGAAAGGGGGCGGTCCAAAGCGGCGCGGGTGAGGCGCTTGGCGTAGGCCAGGCCGTCCTTTCCGCGTGAGCTGAGTTCGGCGGCGATCTCCAGCGCGCGCGCCAGGGGATCGGCCACCGCCTCGTGCACCAGGCCGATCTCTGCGGCCTTCTCGCCGTTCACCACCCGGCCCATCAGGATCATCTCCAGCGCCTTGGCCTCGCCGATGACGCGCGGCAGGCGCTGGGTGCCGCCGCCGCCGGGGAAGATGCCGGCGCGGGTCTCAGGCAGGCCGATGGCGCCGGCGTCCAGGGCGGCGATCCGCAGGTCGCACGCCAGCGCGATCTAGAACCCGCCCCCCATGCACAGGCCATTTATCGCCGCGATCACCGGCTTGGGCGCGCTGGCGATCAGGTCGATGAACGCGCCGAAAGCCCCGCCGGGCCTGGGCGGCGGCGCGGCCGAGGTCGGTGCTGGCGCCGCCGCGCCGATGTTGTCGCTCATGTTCGACAACTCGCCCACGTCGTAGTGGCGCACGAAGATGCCCGGCAGGCCGCCCGTCAGCACCACCACCCGGACGCCGTCGTCGGCGACGCAGGCCTCGAAGGCCGCCAGGATCTCGACGGACCCCTGGGCCGTCATGGTCCCGAGCGGCGGGTTGGCGTAGGTGATCACCGCCGTCCCGGCCTTGTTTTCCACGCTCACCAGGGCCATCGCGTCCTCCCGTCCGTATCGTTCTTGATGGGATGCGAGCTTGGATCGCAAGGAACGGCGCGGCAAGGTCGCGGCGAATCGGCAAGGAGCTTCTGTTGCGCATCGTCTCGGGAGAATTTCGCGGCAAGGCCCTGGCGGCGCCGGCTGGAGACCACACCCGGCCGACCTCAGACCGCGCCCGCCAGGCGGTGTTCAACATCCTGGAGCACGCGGCCTGGTCGCCCGGCCTGCGTGACCTGCGGGTCATCGACCTGTTCGCGGGCTCGGGCGCCCTGGGGTTCGAGGCCCTGTCGCGCGGGGCGGCCTTCTGCCTGTTCGTGGAGACCGACGAAGCCGCCCGCGGCGCCATTCGAGAGAACGTAGACGCGCTGTCCCTGTTCGGCCGCACGCGGGTGCATCGCCGCGACGCCACCGACCTGGGCGTCCGTCCCGGCGCGGATGGTCCGGCCTTCGACCTCGCCTTCCTCGATCCGCCCTACGCCAAGGGCCTGGGCGAGATCGCGCTCGCCAAGCTCGCCGTCGGCGGCTGGCTGGCGCCCGGCGCCCTGATCGTTTTCGAGCGCGGTTCCGACAAGGCTGAATTCTCGGTCGAAAGCTTCGAGAAGCTGGACGCGCGCGACTACGGCGCCGCGCGCGTCCACTTTCTCCGGTACTCACCACAAGCGGCTTGAAGTCCGGTTGTCGAGCTGGCTGCGAAGGTTGGCCAGCCCCTCGCGGTTGATCCGGTAGGGACCGCCGCCCCGGCTGACGATCAGGCCGTTCTTGCGCAAGGCCTTGAAGACCAGCAGGTCGCAGTCGGCCAACGACCAGCCGTCGCGAGTCTGGCAAAAGGCCGCGACGATCCGCCCCCGCTCGTCGCGTTCGAGCACGATGGTTCCGCCCTGGGCGAGGGCGTGCAGCGTCCGTTGCTGCGCTTTCGATATGTTCACTGAATTGTCCGAGGTCAGGCGTGGAACGACGCGCCCGCTCCTGAAGAGGGGCGCGGACGATGCGGACCTGACAGCCGATTTCAGACGAGGACGCCGGTTCGGCGGTTAGGCCCGGGCCTCGAACGCAATCTCAGACATGAACTCCTCGTGGGGTCTGGACGGCTCGATCATGCCGAAGCTTAGTGAGATCGTCCAGTCCGAGAGTGACGGCGCATCGATTACTTGAGTTTCATTTGATGCCAGCGTGAAGTCTGGAAATATGACGGTTAGATGACGATTTTATAACAGAAATTGGAGGTCAAGGTCGAACATCCTGAAGTAAGATTCACCCATCATTAGTTGAGTTTGTCTATTGCCTCGCTTGAACAGCGGAAGGCTCCCCCCGTGACCGCCACTCTCCTAGACCTGATCCAGCCCATCGCGCCCATCGCACCCGAAACCCTGGGACAGGACGTCTACGACCGCTTTCAGGCCGAGCCGGAGACCCTTGCGATCGCCGTCGTCGACGCCGAAGGCCGCCCCGTCGGCCTGGTGGAGCGCAACGCCTTCTTCGTGGCCATGGCCGCCCACTATGGGCGGGCGCTCTACGCGCTTCGCCCGATCTCGCTATTGATGAACGCCAGTCCCCTGGTCGCCGACGGCGACACCCCCGTCGCCGAGTTCTGCGGCGAGGTGCTGGCCGATCGCGCCGACGAGGTGATGAAGGGCTTCGTGGTGCTGAACGGCGGGCGCTACGCCGGTGTGGGTTCGACCCTCTCGCTTCTGCAAGCGACCAGCGCGGCCAATCGCGCCCACGCCCAGGAGATGACCCGTCTCGCCGAGACCCTCAACCAGGCCAGGCTGGAGGCCCAGACCGCGCTCACCGCCAAGTCACAGTTCCTGGCGGTGATGAGCCAGGAGATCCGCACGCCGCTGAACGGTGTGCTGGCGATCGCCGACATCCTGCAGCGCAAGCTCGCCAACACCGAGCTGAAGCCCTACGTGACCACCATCCAGGACTCCGGCCAGACCCTACTGCGGCTGCTCACCGACGCGCTCGACCTGACCCGCGCCGACGCCGGCCAGCTGGTGCTCGCCGAGGATGGCTTCTGCGTGCCGGCGCTGCTGGAGGACCTGGCCGCCCTGTGGACGGCGCGCGCGGAACAGAAGAACCTGAGCCTCACCTTCGCCTATGACGGCCCGCCCAATCAGTGGGCGCTGGGCGACGGGGTCCGGATCAAGCAGGTGTTCAACAACCTGATCGGCAACGCGCTGAAATTCACCTATCGCGGCGGCGTGGAGGTGGTGTTGAAGGTCCGGCGCAACGACGTCCACGTCCACCTCGAGGGCGCTGTCCGCGATACGGGCGTCGGGGTGCCGGAGCATCGGCTGGCCAACATCTTCCAGCCCTTCAGCCAGACCGAGGCCGGCGTGCGCGAAGGCGGCGCGGGTCTGGGCCTCTCCATCTGCCAGCAGCTCGTGCAGCAGATGGGCGGAACCATCGGCGCCCGCTGCAACGCCGGCGCCGGGAGCACCTTCCGATTCGAGTTCCCGTTGTTCGACGTCCCGCCGCCCACCGAGGCCGAGATCGCCGCCGAGCCGGACCTGGGCCAAGGCGCCGCGGGCGGCCTGCACGTGCTGATCGCCGACGACAACGCCACGAACCGGCTGGTGGCCGAGACCCTGTGCGGCATGTTCGGCTGCACCAGCGAGAGCGTTGAGGACGGCGCGCAAGCGGTGGCCGCCGCGGCGAGCGGCCGGTTCGACCTGATCCTCATGGACATCAAGATGCCCCATCTCGACGGTGTGGGCGCCACGCGCAAGATCCGCAGGATGGCGGGATCGGTCGCCGGCATCCCGATCCTGGCGCTCACCGCCAACGCCGACCCGTGGGACGCGGCCAACTATCTCGCCCAGGGCATGGACGGGGTTGTCGAGAAGCCGATCAAGGCCGAGCGGCTGCTGGCCGCCATCAACGACCTGTTCGCCGAAGAAGCTCGTGACGTCGCCGCCGCCTGACGGGGCATGACCCTCATGTCAGGTGAGAGCCGCCTATCGCCTCCGTGAACCGGTGAGGAGGAGATGAGCGTCTGCACGGTCAGCGAACGGGCCTGAGGTTGCGCTGCCCGTCCGCCTGGGCGAGGGTCCGGGCGGACGCGGGAGGCGTGGATGGCGGGCTACAAGGCTCGACTGCAACGGGATCTGGATCGGTGGATCGCGGACGGCCTGGTGCCGGCGGAGAACCGCGCGCCCATCCTGGCCAGCGTCGCTGACGGCCGCCGGGTCGACGCCTCGGTGGCGCTGGGCGTGGTCGGGGCCCTGCTGCTGGGGATCGCCGCCATCGCCTTCGTGGCCGCCAACTGGGACGAGATCCCTAGGCTGGCGCGCTTCGGCCTGATCCTGGGGGTCTTCCTGGGGGTGACCGGCGCGGCGGCCTGGACCTCCCGCGGCGACGCCCGGCCGATCCTGACCAACACCCTGCTGATGGTCGCGGGCCTGATCTACGCCGCCGCCATCGGGCTGACGGGGCAGATCTTCGACATCGCGGGCGATCCGCAAAGGGCCCTGCGGGGCGCCGGCCTAGCCGCGGGCCTGCTGGCCATCGCGGGGCGCTCCAGCGGCGCCGGCGTTGTCGCCCTGGTTCTGCTGGGCTTTGGCGAGTTCGCGGGCAGGTTCGACGGCGGGAACACGCGCTGGCTGATCTTCGCGGCCCCGGTCGGGCTGGGCATGGCCTGGCTATGGAATTCCAGGCCCCTGGCCCATGCAGCGAGCCTGGCCCTGATCGCCGGCTTGCTGGCGGTGATCGCGCTCTACGAGAAGAACTGGGGCATGGCGGGCTTCCTGGTCGGCGGCGCGCTGCTGGCCGTTCTGGCGGGCGCGGCGCGGCAGGTGTCGGATCGCCGGACGGCGGTGATCTTCATGCTGTGGTTCGTCTGGGGCGCCCTGTTGCTGTTCGGGGTCTCGGGCTTGGATGATCTGAAGGGCGGCCTGCTGGTCGCCCATCGCGCGGCCTGGCTGGTGCTGGCCGGCGGCGCCATCGCGCTGGGCATGCATGATCGCCAGTCGATGCTCACCGCCGCGGGCGTCGTGGCGATGATCGCGGCGGTCTGCGCGATCCTCTTCGACCTCGGCCTGGGCTTGATGACCGCCGCTGGGCTGTTCGCCGCCTGCGCCCTGATCGCGTTGGTCGCCGGCTTCGCGATCCGTGGGAGGGCCAAGGCATGATCGGCCACTTTCCCCTCCGCATCGCCGCCGCGGGCCTGCTGTTGACCGCCATGCTGGTGGCCTTGGTCGTCACCGAGGATCGCGCCCGGGCGGCGGGCCGCGAGGTCGCCCTGCCGATGGAGGCCTTCGATCCGCGCGACCTGCTGACCGGCCACTATGTGGCGCTGCAGATGACTCAGCGGCTGGCCCCGGGCCGCCCCTGTCCCACCCGAACCCAGCCGTTCGACGATGGGGGGTGGCTGGCCCTGCGCGCCGCCGACGGAGGCTTCGTCGGCCAAGGCGACACGCGGGAGGCCGCCTTGGCGAGCGGAGGCGATCTGGCCGTCCGGGGTGGCGTCCTCTGTACACGGATGATGGTCGCCAACGTGGAGACGAACGCCGTCACCCTGGATGTCGGCGTCGACCGGTTCCACGCCGACCAGGCGGAGGCGGAGGCCATGGAGAAAGTGCTCCGCGCCCGGGGGGGCGGCCAGGCCGTTCCGGCCTTCGCCGTCGTGTCGGTGGGCGAGGACGGCCGCGCCCGGCTGAAGGGTGTGATCCTCGACGGGAAGCGCACGGACCTGACCTGGTGGTGAGGCCCTACCGGCGCCCGAAAAGCCGCTCGATGTCGGCCAGTTTCAGCTCCACATAGGTGGGCCGCCCGTGGTTGCACTGGCCGGAATGGGGCGTCGCCTCCATCTGGCGCAGCAGGGCGTTCATCTCCGGCGCGGTGAGCCGCCGTCCCGCCCGCACCGAGCCATGGCAGGCCATGGTCGAGCAGACCTCCTCCAGCCGCTCGCGCAGGGCCAGGGCCTGGCCGTTCTCGGCCAGGTCGTCAGCGATGTCGCGGACCAGACCGGCGACGTCGGTCTCGCCCAGCAGGGCAGGCGTCTCGCGCACCAGCACGGCGCCGGGTCCGAAAGCCTCGACCATCAGGCCGAGCGCCTGGAGTTCCACGGCGCGGCTCACGACCCGGTCGGCCTCGGCGGGGTCGAGCTCGACGACCTCGGGCAGCAGCAGCACCTGGCGGGCGACGCCGCCATCGGCCATCTCCACCTTCATCCGCTCATAGACCAGCCGCTCGTGGGCGGCATGCTGGTCGACGATCACCACGCCGTCGCGGGTCTGGGCGACGATATAGGTCTCGTGCACCTGGGCCCGCGCCGCGCCCAGCGGGAAGTCGACGGGGTCGAACACGACGGACGGCGCGGGCGCTTCCTGCAGGCCGGTGTAGGGCGCATTCCATGTCTCGGGTTCGGCGCGGGCCGACACTTCGGTGAGCCCGGGAATGGCCTGGGCCGCCTGGAGCGCCGAGGTCCAGCCGCCCATCTGCCAGGCGGAGAAGCCCTGGGCGGAAGGCTGCGCCTGGGGCGACCAGCCGGGCCGGATATGGCTCAACGTCTCGGAGGCCACCGTGGTGGAGGCCCGGTGCCCCGCGCCTGCCAGGGCGTGGCGCAGGCCGCCCACGATCAGGCCGCGCACCAGGGACGGATCGCGGAACCGCACCTCGGCCTTGGCCGGGTGGACATTGACGTCCACCAGGGTCCCGTCCAGCTCCAGATAGAGCGCCACCAGGGGATGGCGGTCGCGGGCCAGGAAGTCCGCGTATGCGCCGCGCAGGGCTCCTTGCAGCAAGCGGTCGCGCACCGGCCGGCCGTTCACGAACAGGTATTGGTGGGCGCTGTTGCCGCGATTGTAGGTGGGCAGGCCCGCGAAACCCGACAGCCGCACCCCGTCTCGTTCCTGATCGATGGCGATGGCGTTCTCGGCGAACTCCCGGCCCATGATCGACGACAGGCGGGCTAGGCGACCCTCCGGCCCTTTGCTCTCGGCGGGCAGGCGCAGGACCCTACGGCCGTCGATATCTAGGGCGAAGCTGACCGCCTCGTGCGCCATGGCCTGGCGCTTGATCTCCTCGGCGATGGCCATGGCTTCCGAACGCTCGGATTTCATGAACTTCAGCCGGGCGGGGGTGGCGTAGAAGAGGTCGCGCACCTCGACCCGCGCCCCGTGCGGACCGGGGAAGCCCGAGGGCGTCACCGCGCTCATGGCGCCGCCCTCCACCAGGATCGCGTGGGCGTCGCCCGATCCCCTGGCCCGCGACGAGATCGTGAGCCGCGCCACCGAGCCAATTGACGGCAGGGCCTCACCCCGGAAACCGAGCGTGGAGATGCGCAGCAGGTCGTAGTCGCCGGCCGCGTCGGGACTGAGCTTGGAGGTGGCGTGCCGCTCCACCGCCAGGGGAAGTTCGCCCGGCGAGAGACCCTGTCCGTCGTCGGCCACCAGGATGCGAGTTAGGCCGCCGCCGTCGACCTGGACCTCGACGGAACGCGCTCCGGCGTCGAGCGCGTTCTCCACCAGCTCCTTGACCGCGCTCGCAGGCCGTTCCACCACCTCGCCGGCGGCGATGCGGTTCACGGTTTCCGGCGGAAGGCGGCGGATTGGCATGGTCAAGCTTTGGACGCGATGTCTGTGTCCAACCTATATAGTTCGATTCCGGGGGGGCGTCCGGAAGGAGCACCATGAGTTTCGCCAAGCTGACGGCCTTTGGCTGCCTGACCCTCGCCCTGGCGCTTCCCGCCTCGGCCCAGGTGACACCGATCCCCGATCCCCTCGATCCGGACGCGGTTCTGGTCGAGGAGTTGGTGGTCACCGCCATCGACAAAGGCCCGGCCTGGTGGCGGGTCTCCGATGCCGACACCACGGTCTTTGTCATGGGCGCGCCGGGCGTGCTGCCCAAGGGGCAGGCCTGGGACCAGGGCGTGCTGGAGCGGCGCCTGACCGGCGCCCACACCGTGATCCTGCCCTTCAACAGCATCAGCATCAGCATCCTCAGCGTGCCGGGTCTGGCCATCCAATGGGCGCGGCTGAAGGGCGGTCCGGCGGAGGACAGGATGCCGGTCGACATTCGGCGGCGTTTCGTCGCCGCGCGCGAGGCGGCCGGCCAACCGGCCAAGCGCTACAGCTATAAGAACGAGCTGCTGGTCGGCCTGATCCTGGTGGGCGACTACCGCGAGAGCGTGAAGCTGACCGCCGCCGATCCCGGCAAGACCGTGGCGCGCCTGGCCAAGGCGCGGAAGATCAAGACCGAGAGCCGCTCGCTGTCCCTGGGCCCAGTGCTGGGACAGGCCGCGAAGATGGGCGCCGGCCCGCAGCGGGATTGTCTGGAGGACGCCCTGGAGGAGATGGAGGCGGGTCCCGGCGGCGCGCGAAG
>NZ_JANOCX010000364.1:0-1773 GCF_031412415.1 Phenylobacterium sp. | reverse complement strand
ACCCGATGATCAGGCTGCCGATGAAGGCGCCGGTCAGGCTGCCGGCGCCGCCCAGGATGACCACGACCAGCGCCAGCGGCAGCATGTCGGAATCGAGGCCCGGATAGACCGAGAGGATCGGCCCCGCCAGCACGCCGCCGGCGCCGGCCAGTACGGAGCCGAGGCAGAACACCGTGGTGAACAGCAGCGAGGTGCGGATGCCCATGGCGCGTGCCATGTCCATATCGTCGACCCCGGCGCGGATCATCGCGCCGAGCCGGCTGCGCTCCAGCAGCAGCCAGAGCGCCACCGCCAACGCGACTGCGACTGCGACGACGAAAAGCCGGTATTTCGGGAAGGCGACGCTGCCAAAGCGGAATACGCCCTCGAAGCCCGCCGGCATCGGCACGGGACGCGGATCGCCAGACCAGAGCCAGAGGCAGCCATCGGCGATGATGAAGGCGATGCCGAGCGTCACCAGCACCTGGGCCAGCGGCTTGCCGGTCAGGCGCCGGAGGATCAGCCGCTCGACCACACCGCCGAGCACGCCGACGACGATCGCGCCCGCCAGCACCGCGAGCCAGAAATTCAGCCCGGCATCGAGCGCCGCCAGTCCGACATAGGCGCCAAGCATGAAATAGGCGCCGTGGGCGAGGTTGGCGACGCGCATCAGGCCGAAGATCAGCGAGAAGCCCGCCGCCAGGATGAACAGGAGCGAGCCGAACGCCAGCCCGTTCAGGCCCTGGATGATCCAGAAAGTCATCGCCCGCTCCCGATCGTCAACCGCTCAGCGCGCGATCGGCTCGGGATTGCCGCGGCCATAGACCGCGCTCTTGAGGAAGGCCTCCGGCTTCCAGGTCCAGAACTGGCTGACGGCCGGATAGGTCTTCAGAACGACGTTCTGCAGGCGGCCGTCCTTCTGCTCGACCTTGCGGATGGTGATGTCCATCAGCGGTTGGCCGAGTTCGTCGAGTTTGACCGCGCCATAGGGGCTCTCGGTGATCTTGACCTCGCGCAGCGCCTTGATCAGCGCGTCCTTGTCGTCGACCTTGCCCTTGAGCTGGTCTACGGCGCTGGCCAGGAACTCGCAGGCCATGTAGGCGCCGACCGTGTAGTAGCCGGGATCGGCCTTGTACTTGGCGCGGATCGCCTCGACGAACTTCGTGTTGGCAGGGGTCTGGATCGCGGCGCTGTACCAGCCCGACGAGATGACGCCCACGGCCTCCGAGCCCATGCTCTTGAGCACGCCCTCGTCGACCGTCGTCATCGCGCCGATCACCGGCTTGGTGCTGCCGTAGTTCTTGTACTGGCCGAGGAACTTGATGCCGTTGCCGCCGGCGAAGGCCGCAAACACCGCATCGACGTCGGGCGCGAGCTGGGTGACATAGGAGCCGTAATCGGCGGTGTTGAGGGGCGGCCAGAGCTTCTGCACGACCTTCCCGCCATTCTCCTCGAAGACCCGCTGGAATCCGGCGGCGATCTCGTGGCCGAAGGCGAAGTCGTCGGCGATGATGGAGATCTTCTTATAGCCCAGCTCCTTGGCGGCGTATTCGGCGAGCGGGTGATGGGCCTGAGCGGAGGTGCCGACCGCGCGCACGAACCAGGGGTTGGGCTTGCGCTGGGTCAGGTCCTCGGCGGCGGCCGAGGGCGAGATGATCGGCATCTTGGCCTGGCGGATATAGTCATCGATGGCGAGCGCCTCGAAGGCGGCGAGCGGACCGATCAGGACGTCGACCTTGTCGCGCTCGACCAGCTCCTGCGCCTTGGTCTTGGTCAGGGCGGGCTGGCCGGCGG
>NZ_JANOCX010000363.1:0-10456 GCF_031412415.1 Phenylobacterium sp. | reverse complement strand
CGAAGTCGGCCGAGATCGTCAGCCGTCCCGCCGGGGCCAGCACGCGGCTGCAGATATTGCCAAAGGCGTCGATGTACTGGCGCACGTCCAGCGACGGATCGGTGCGCACCCAGTCAGGTGTCTCCAGGTCATCGCGACGCGAGGGATGGACGCTGAGCGTCAGCATCATCGGGACCGGCGCAGGGCAGTCGTAGGTGATCTCGAAGCCCGTGCGGATGCGCATCTATGTCTCCCTGGGTGCGGCTAGCAGGTCGCCCCAACGGTTCGAGGGTGAGGAGGTTGCATGGTGAGCTCGCTTTCGGCGCGCACGTCCACCTCAACGTCCATACCGAGGTAATCGGAGGGCAGGCCTGCCCAGGTTCCGTACAGCGGAACCGCCTGGCGCGGATCGCGCGAAACCGCGACGCGAACGAGGTCGGCGTTGCCCACGATGCCGTTGGTTGGATCGAACTCCACCCAGCCGCAGGTCGGCAGATAGACCCGCACCCAGGCATGGGTGTGACCGCCGCCGATACGAGCGTGCTCGGCGTTGGAATAGGGGCTGTAGATGTATCCCGACACGAACCGGGCCGCGAGGCCCAGGCTGCGAACAGCCTCCATCATCAGAACGGCGTAGTCGCGGCAGGAGCCGCTGCGCGCGGCCAGGGTTTCCAGAGCGGTCTGGACGCCGGCTTCCAGCCGGGTGCTGTATTTGAAATCCGCATAGATCGCCTGGGTCATCTCGCTGAGCAGGCTCTGCAGGCTGGTCGAGCCCTTGTTGCGAACGAAGCGGCGCGCCCACGCGTCGATCAGGCCCTCGGGGTCCGGCTGCTGGCGCGCCATGGAGAGCCGCAGGTCGGGCAGGTCGTCGGGGCTGTAGGCGAAGGGCATCGCGCCCGTGTAGACCTCGATCTCGCCGTCCAGGTCGGCGAAGGCGGGGCGGGGCGTGTGCTCCAGGCGAACCCGGCTCTCCACCACCAGCTCCGTCGTGCGGCCGGTGAACCCCGCCACCTCGACGCAGTTGCCGAACACGTCATGCACCGAGCGCAGGCGGCTGGGGGTGGGGCTGATGGTGAGATCGCAGTCCAGCAGGCGCTGATCATAGCTCTCCCGAGGACGCAGCATCATGCGATGCTCGCCGAGAGCTACGGGATTGCGGTACCGATAGCGCGTGACATGACGGATCGAGAGGATCGGCATTGACTAACAGCTGCGCCGATTCAGAGGCGGCGTCGAACCTATTGCTGGGTCGGGACGATCTGTCGCCGGTGATTGTGACGAATCCAGGCGGCACATCGCCGTTCCTGCTCGTGGGCGATCATGCGGGCCGGGCGATCCCGCGACGGCTCGGCGGACTGGGCCTGGCGCCTGCGGCGATGGACCGGCACATCGCTTGGGACATCGGTGTGGCGGGCCTGGGCGAGCGTCTCGCCCTCAATCTGGACGCGGTGTTCATCCATCAGGCCTATTCGCGCCTGGTCATAGACTGCAACCGCGCGCCGGGGAGTGAAGGCTCGATCCCCGAGGTGAGCGACGCCGTTGCGATCCCGGGCAATGCCGGCCTTCGTCCCGCGGACGCCGTCGCCCGCCATGACGCGATCTACCTGCCGTACCAGACCGCCATCGCCAGTGAATTGGACAGCCGGGCGAGGGCGGGGGCTCCGACCCTGCTGGTTTCGCTCCACAGCTTCACGCCGGTCTTTCAGGGTCATGTTCGCCCGTGGCGCATCGGAGTCCTGCATCGTGGCGACTCGCGCCTATCCGACCGCATGCTGGGCCTGCTGATCCGAGAGTTGGGGGATGCGGCGGGCGACAACCAGCCGTACCGGATGGATGAGATCGACAACACGGTCCCCCTCCATGCCGATCCGCGGGGGCTCGACTATCTGGAGTTGGAGATTCGACAGGACTTGATCGCCGATTTGGCCGGGCAGGCGGAGGTCGCGACACGGCTCGCGACGCTGCTGACCGAGACTCTCGAGGAGTCGGCGATCGCCGCAAAGTGACGCAGGGGTAGGGGTTCGCGTGCCTCGGACCGGCTTGCCGAACCCCATAGGCGACAAGGGTCCAACGCGCGGTGACGGCTGGAGCGGGCCCGACACAGGGCCGGCGGTGCGGGCCTATGCGGCGAACGGCCTCAACGCCGGTGCGCGCGCCAGCGGCTAGATTCGTGGCCTGCCAGCCCTTCCCCCAGGTTCAAGGCTCCGATGTTGCAATTTACGGCTCCAGGTCCCGGCCTGCCCCTCGATACGGTCGACTCCTCGTACGCCGGGGCGCCCGTTTGAGCTATCAGTCGAAATTCCCCGCTCGCGACATCGAGGCCCAGCCGCTACGGCGGCCACGGGTTCGCGAACTTGAGGACCAGCTCGGCGCGGCGCGCGCGCAGATCGACGTCCTCCTCACACAGCTTCGCGCCGTCCACATCGAGGCCATCGAGGTGGCGCCGTGGATGATCGGCCTGCGGCCCCAGGAGATCGCGGTGATCGCCGCGCTCAAGGGCGCCCATCCGCGCCTGCTGGACGTCTACGCGCTGGACGAAGCCTTGCCGCACCAGGATGACGCCGCCGATCGTACATTGTCGGGGGTGCATGTGGTCCTCCACGGCATTCGTCGAAAGCTCGGCGCCGATGTGATCGAGACCGTCCGGGGTTTCGGCTGGCGATTGTCGGCGGCGTTCGCCGCGAGCCTGACAACGCTCGAGACCAGCCGCTCCTTCGACCCGCCGCAGGCCGAGGCCGCCACCCGCTGATCCGGTCGGGGGCCCGCGCCGTCCAGGGCGCCTGTCGGCCGTGAACGAAGCCGACTAGGCTCGCCGCTCAGTGTTTCGGCGAGGGGAATCTCGATGCGGCTTTCGCGGCGCAATTTCGGACTTGGTGTGGCGGCGGCTAGCTTGGCGCCTGGTCTGTCGTCGGCCCAGCCGGCCAAGGCTGGCGCCGATCAACAGCTGACGGCCTATCTCGACGAGGCCTTCGAACAGGAGCTGGCGATGGAGCCGGAGCGGCTCACCCGCCTGGGCCGCAAGACGCTGAACGATAGGCTCACCGATCGCCGCGAGGCGGCCCTTGAGCGGCGGCTGGCGTGGCGGCGGGAGAGCGTCGCGCAGATGAAGCGTCGGTTCGATCCTGCCAAGCTCGGCGACGACGCCCGCACCTCGTACGACATGTGGGCCCTCGAGCTCGATCGCGCCGAGGAGGCCCATCGCTGGCGGAGCCATGTCTATGTCTTCGACCGTGGCGGGCCGCACACCACCCTGCCCAACTTCATGATCAACACACACAAGGTCGATACCCCGGCCGATATGGACGCCTATGTCAGGCGGGTCGAGGCCATCGGTCCGGCGCTGGACACTCAGGTCGATCGCGCCAAGCGCGCCGCGGCCATGGGCGTGCGGATGCCGCGGTTCTCCTACGAGCAGTCGCTTGGGGAGGTTCGGAGACTGACCACCGGCGCGCCGTTCGACGGGGGCGCCGACTCGGCCCTGTTCGCCGACGCCAAAACCAAGGTCGCCGCGCTGAAGGCGGCGGGAAGGATCGACCACGCGAAGGCCGAGGCGCTGACCAAGGCCGTCGCCCAGGCCATGACGACCAAGATGAAGCCCGCCTACGACCGGCTGGGCGCATGGCTGGCCGCCGATCGCGTCCTGGCTTCCGCCGAACCGCAGGGCGCCGGGGCGTTGCCGGACGGCGCGGCCTACTACAACGCCATGCTGCGCCAGCAGACCACGACCGACATGACCGCCGAACAGATCCACGCGCTGGGTCTCGCCGAGGTCGCCAGGATTCGCGCGGAGATGGAGGCGCTGAAGGCCAAGATCGGGTTCACGGGCTCGTTGCAGGACTTCTTTGTCTTCATGCGCAGCGACGACCGCTTCTACGTGACCAACGACGACGCCGGCCGGGCGCGCTATCTGAAGCTGGCCGAGGGCTACCTGGCGGCGATGAAAGCCAGGCTGCCCGAGTACTTCGGCCGGCTGCCCAAGTCGGACCTGGTCGTGAAGCGGGTGGAGTCCTTCCGCGAGGAGCCGGGCGGGGCGGCGCACTACAGTTCCGGAGCGCCTGACGGTTCGCGGCCCGGGGTGTTCTATGTCCACCTGTCGGACACGCGCGCGACGCCGACCTACGAGATCGAGGGCACCGCCTACCACGAGGGCTGGCCAGGCCATCACATGCAGATCTCGCTGGCCCAGGAGATGACCGGGATCCCGGTCTTCCGCACCCAGTACGGCTACGGCGCCTATATCGAGGGCTGGGGCCTCTATGTGGAACTGCTGGCGAAGGAGGCCGGCTTCTACCAGGACGCCTACAGCGACTTCGGCCGGCTTGGCCGCGAGATCTGGCGCGCGATACGGCTGGTGGTCGACACTGGCATCCACGCCAAGGGCTGGAGCGAGAGCCAGGCGCTGGAGTTCTACACCGCCAATTCGCCCCAGCCCGTGGGGAAGATCCGGTCGGAGATCCGCCGCTACTTCGTGAGCCCCGGCCAGGCGACGTCGTACAAGGTCGGCATGGTCAAGATCCTGGCTCTGCGCGACCAGGCGCGCCAGGCGCTTGGGCCTCGCTTCGATCTGCGCGCCTTCCACGACATGGTGTTGGGCGCCGGCGCCCTGCCGCTTCCGATCCTGGAGACTCGGGTCAATCGGTGGATCGCCGCGGCATCCAAAGCCAACCACTCGGCCGCGAAATAGGACCGACGGGTCAGGTGACCGCGTCGACCGCCGCGAAGGCCGGGTCTTTCCAAAGGCCGGTCTCGACGATGTCGCGCAGGGTCTCCACGGCGTCCCAGATGTCGACGTAGCGCAGATAGAGCGGCGAGAAGCCGAAGCGGATCGTGGTCGGGGCGCGGAAGTCGCCGATCACGCCGCGGCTGATCAGGGCCTTCATGATCGGATAGCCGTGGGGGTGCTCCAGAGCGATGTGGCCGCCGCGCGCCTCGGCATCGGCGGGACTGCCCAGCTTGAAGCCCGCATCCCCCAGCCGCGCCTCGACCAACGACAGGAACAGCGCGCCCATGGCCCTGGACTTGGCGCGGGACGGCTCCAGCCCCGCGCGTTCGGCGATGTCGAGCCCGGCCTCGGCGGCGACCATGCTGAGAATGGGTTGCGTGCCGGTCAGCGTCCGCCCGATGCCCGAGGCCGGCGCATAGTCGCGGTCGAAGGCGAACGGCGCGCCATGTCCCCACCAGCCGGTCAGCGGCTGGGCGACGACGCCCTGGTGGCGCTTGGCGACGAACTGGAACGCCGGGCTGCCGGGGCCGCCGTTGAGATACTTGTACGTACAGCCGACGGCGAAGTCGGCGCCGCAGCCATTGAGGTCGACCGGCATGGCGCCGGCGCTGTGGCACAGGTCCCACACGGTCAGCGCGCCGACGGCGTGCGCCCGGGCGGTGATGGCGGCCATGTCGAGGATGTGGCTGGTCTTGTAGTGGGTCTGGGTGAGCACGACGGCGGCGACGTCGTCGGTGATCGCGTCCGCGATCTCGTCCTTCTCGGCGAAGCGGATCTCATGCCCGCGCCCCAGGGTCTCGATCAGGCCCTGGACCACATAGTTGTTGGTCGGGAAATTGCTCCCCTCCATGACGATCACCTTGCGGTCCGGGCGCATGGCGAGCGTGGTGGCGACCATCCGGAACAGGTTGAGGCTGGTGCCATCGGTCATCACGACCTCGCCCGCCTCGGCGCCGACCAGGCCCGCGATCTTGTCGCCCAGCCGATAGGGCAGTAGGAACCAGCCCGCCCGGTTCCAGCTGGTGATCAGGTCTCGGCTCCACTCCTCGGTCGCCGCCTGGGTCACCCGTGCCAGCGCCGCCTTGGGGCTTGGCCCGAGCGAATTGCCGTTCAGGTAGATGACGCCGGGAGGCAGGGCGAACTCGTCGATGAAAGCGGCCAGCGGATCGGCGGCGTCCAGCGCCTCGGCGGCGGCCCGGGAGGTCGGCGGGGTGACGGCGGTCATTGCGGCTTCGGTTTGAAGGTCGCGGCGCCGATCCAGCCGCGCTCGGAGACATCCATCATCACGCCCTCGGGCCCTTGCATCTTGTATTCCGCATTGTCCTTGGCCGGATTCATACCCAGTCCCTGCGCGATGTTCACGTCGTGGCGCGAAGCGAAGCCCGAGTCCTGGAATCGTTGCACGATGTCCTCGATGTCCTCGCATTGGAAGCCGAGGTGCATGAGCCCATGTAGCCCTCGCCGTCTTCCCGCGCGCGGCCGTCGACCGCGTGACGTCTTCAAGCCACTGAATTTATAGAGGGAAGAATGGTGGATGTGACAGGGATTGAACCTGTGACCCCCTCGGTGTGAATCTTGAAAAGGAAGTATTCAGGCCTTTTCAGGTTGTTCCAACACTTTGAAATACTTGAAATCACCCTTCCGATGCGCTTCAACGGATATCGTCCAGTTCTGTCGGAGTTGCCCCCAATGCGCCCCCCTAAATCGAGGCGCCTCCTTCAACGAGGGGGTCACTCGTGAGGTCCCCCATCAACACCGATCGCGAGCTCCAGGCTCTCAAACCGGAGGTAGCACGCTACGAGCGGGCCATCACCAAGGCAAGGGGGCTGTCGGTGCTGGTCTATCCCAATGGCTGTAAGGCGTTCGTGGTCCGCTACGCCGCGCCAAACGGCGCCCGCAGACGTCTCGCCCTGGGGGACTATCCGGCCCTTAGCCTGGCCATGGCCCGGCTGAAGGCTGGGGTTCTCCGCCTCGAGGTGGTTGAGGGCGGAGACCCCGCCGGAACCCGCCAAACCGCGCGCCACGAGGCGAAAACAGGGGAGACCTTGGAGCAGTTGGCCGCAGGCTACTGGAAAGCAGCCGCGATCGGGATCCACGGAGGTCGCAGGCATCCGCTGAGGGCCTCGACAATAGAGCGTCAGAAAGGGCTCTGGAAGAAGCACTTGAAACCTGTTGTCGGCGCGCACCGATATAAGGAGCTGAAACGGGCCGATATCCGGGCCTTCATGGAGGGACTTGTGGAGGCCGGCCGGCTCAGCCCGTCCAGCATCGCCAGCATCGGCGATGTTCTCAGGGCGCTCTTCGCCTACGCCCTGCACCGAGACCTGGTGGAGGCCAACCCCGCCCTCGGGCTCACAAGGCCCATCGCGCCGCGATCGCGTTCACGGCTGTTCACGGACGCCGCGCTCTGCGGTCTCCTGGGCCTTCTGGACGATGCGTCCTGCGCCGAGGAGGGGCGTTGCGATCCTCATGCCCGCATGGCGCCGCAGATGGCCCTGGGCCTTCGGTTCCTGATCCTGACCCTCACCCGGCGGACCGAAACCGCCGGCACCCGGTGGCTGGAGATCGACGAGGCGACCAGAACCTGGACGATCCCCGGGGCGCGGACGAAGAACCGGCAGGATCATGTGGTGCCGCTCTCGCCTCAGGCGATCGAGGTGCTGCGGCGCGTCCGCCGCCTCCCGGGCGCCCAGGGCGACGGCTTCGTGTTCCCGTCGCCCACCAAGGCCGGCGCCCATCTCGATCCCCATGCGATGACGCGGGCGGTGAGCCGCATGTGCGCGCGCCTCGAATTGCCGCCCGGGTCGCCCCACGACATGCGGCGCACCGCGGCGACGATGCTCACCAGCGAGCGCTACGGCTTCCGACGCTTCGTGGTGGGCAAGGTCCTGGGGCACACCGTCCAGGACGGCGCCGCCGTGACGGCGGTCTATGACCGAAACGAGTACCTGCCTGAGAAGCGCCAGGCTCTCGAGGCCTGGGGCCGACACGTGGAGGGGCTGACACCGCCGCGTGACGGGGAGGGTCCCACCTCGTCGCAGTCGCCCCGGCTGCGTTTGGTGACCAACGGCTAGGGCCGTCCCGGGCCTGGGCCGGCCGCGATCTTCCCCGGCGGCGCGAATCGGACGCGCCTATGGCCTAGCTGTTGTCGGAGGCGCCGATGGGACGGAATGACGAGCTGGAGGTCGTGCGGCTCGCCGCGGCGGAAATCGACGATCAGGCGATCGCCGAGATCGCCCGTCTGTTGAAGCCCTTGTCCAACCGCGAGGTGACGCCGAGCTGGCTGATCCGCTTCGCGGCGTCCGGACCCCTGTTCGTCGCACGCCGCCCGTGCGGCGCCCGGCCCGAGATCGTCGGGGTCGCGGGTTTCGCGTGCGACGATCGCCAGCACTTTGTCGAGATGATCGCCGTGGACGTCGGCTTCGCCGACCAAGGTCTCGGGGAGACCCTCAGGCAGCAACTCAGCGTGACGCCGAGACGTCCTTCGGTTTTTCGGAGGCGCGATCGGCCGCCCATGGGCGTCTCGGCCTTCAGATCCGCGGGTTAGATCCCGGAACGCGCCCGCTGGCGATCCGGGCGCAGGCGCGTCAGCGCGCACGCTGGTCTGAGTTGGAGCATTGCCGGAATTCGAAGCCGAACCGACCGGTCCTCAGCGTTGTCGCCGACGGGGGGCGGGCTTGCGGGGGGGCTTGGTGCGGTTGGCGGCCGGTGGTCCGACCGGCTTGGGCCTGCGCGCGGCGGGCGCGGGTCTGCGCTGTCGGGTGGTCGCCGGGCGATGGGTGGGGCGGCCAAGGGCGCGCCAGATCAGGACGAGAGCGATCCCCAGCACGACCAGCACGGCGGCGAGCACTTCGGCCGGCAGGGTCCTCAGCAACGCCCAGGTCTCGCGCGCCGTGGCGCGGCCCGGACCGGTGGGCTCCCGAGCCGCGCCCGCAATGGGCTCGTAGGCGTTTCCGCCTTCCGCGGCGCCGTCCTGACGCAGGAGGTCCCCGAGCGGTCTCCCGTTCAGGCGGCAGCGGGCGACGATGCGGTCGTAGCTGCGGTGCTCGGCGACGCAATCGAGCCGGCGACCCAGGCTGGCGGTTTCCAAGGTCCGCTTCGCGACCCGTCCCTCCGGCGTGGAGAGCTCCGGCGCGTAGAAGTCGGCCAGGCGCACCTCGACCCAGTCCGAAGGGCCGCCCCCGGTGTTGACGCAGAGGCCATCGCCATCGATCACCTCCACCACCGGGCCTGAAAAGCTCGAGCCCGGAGATAGGTAGGCCGGCGTCGGCCCCTGGTCGGGCACGGCCAGGCAGGGATCGGCCGCCGCCGCGCCGGACCACGACAGGCCGGCGAGGAAGACGGTCGCCGCGGCCACGAAGGCGCGCCCATGTCGCCCTGGTGCGCGGCGCGAGGAACGGGGGAGGCGGAGCATGAGAGGGAGGTTCGCGACTTCCGCCGATTCAGGCCAGGGCTCAACCGCTCAGAAGTCGAAGCTCATCTGATCGGCATGGGTGCGCCGGCTCCGGGCGCGGCGCTTCGGCGGCGTCTCGACGATCGGCGGGGGCGTGACGAGTTTCGCCGCCGCCGCCGTCTGCGGGGGCGCCTGGGAAGGCGCGGGTGGGGGGCCCGGCGAAGCCGAGGCCGAAGCCGCCGGCCTGGCCGGCGAGAGGCGAGGTTCGCGATAGGCCAGGAGCGCCCCGCGCGGGGGTGCGACCTCACCCCGGGGCGCCAGCGAGGCCTTCCAGGCCGCCACCTCGCTCTCACGCCAGCCGACCCGGCCGCGCGAGATGACCACTGGCCGCGGGAAGTCGCCGGCGTTCTGCAGCCGCCAGGCCGTGGTGCGGCTGATGCCGGCGAGGTCCCTGACCTTGCCCCAAGGCAGGATCCGGTCGCCGGCCGTGTCGAAGGTCTCAGAGCCAGGAGCCGTCATCGCCACCTCCGCGTCGCGGGCTGTCGAGGGTCAGGCCGCAGGCCTCGTCGGCGATCCGCTCCAGGGCCAGGGTGAGCAGCGCCGCGTCCCTCGCCGCGTCCACGGGATCGCGACGGAGCCAGGCCTTCAGGACGAGCTTGAGCGGCGTGCTGACCGCGGGATCGGCGAGCAGGCCTTCGGGCGTGGGGCGAGGATCGCCCGACCGCCGCATGCCGGCGTGGAGGATATCGGGACTGCTCATGTGGAAGGTCCTTCCGTCGACCAGGGCTCGCGGGCCGAGCGTCGCAGGCGGCTTCTCTGGCGTCGCGCCCAGGCGGCCAGCTCGCCCCGGGGGTAGTAGGGCTTGCGCCTCACATGAACGCAGGCGGGCCCGTCGCGCCCCACGCAGAACATCCGCGCCAGGGTCGCAGGCTTCAACCGAACCCCGAGGCCGGCCAGGAACACCGAGGCCTCCGAGCGGGTCAGCAGGTCGTCTTCGGAGGGGGGCGTCGGCGCCGGGGCGTCGTCCGGGAACGTCATGGGCCGGCCTCCGGCGGGCGGCATTGCCCCGCGCTCTTGACCTGACGGCCGGCGGAGAGGGCGAGGAAGCACTCGACGACCTTCGCCACGTAGGCCTTCGTCTCGGAGATCTCCGGCACGCGCCCGAGCCGGGCCACGCGCGAGGGACCGGAATTATAGGCCGCGAGGGCCAGCCTGACATCCTGGAAGCGCAGGAGTTGCCGCGCGAGATAGGCCGCGCCTCCGGAGAGGTTCTCCTCGGGATCGAAGCGGTCGCGCACGCCCAGTTCCGCCGCCGTGGCGGGCATCAGCTGGGTGAGGCCCGCGGCGCCCGCGCTCGAGCG
>NZ_JANOCX010000362.1:0-11154 GCF_031412415.1 Phenylobacterium sp. | reverse complement strand
CTGGACGCCAACGCGTTCCATCAGATCGCCCCCGCCGTCCAGCACGAACGCCTCGGGCAGGGCGAGGCTGGCCCACAGCGCGAAAGGCTCCAGGCCCAGGCGACGGCTCAGAAAAAGCGTCATGACCGTGCCGTGGCTCGCCACGAGCGTCGCAGGCCCCGCGAGCCGTTCGAGGGCGGCGGCGAAGCGGTCATGGGCGTCGTCGAGGCTCTCGCCATCAAACCGACGCTCGGCGGGATGGGCGAACCAGTCCGCCATGATGGCGTGGAAGACATCGCGCTCGCCGTAACGCAGACCAGGCCGGCGGTGCTCGGCGAGATCGGCGTCGACCTCGACGGAGAGGCCCAGCGGCTCGGCGATGATCCGGGCGGTCTCGAGGGCCTTGGGTTCAGGGCTGGCGACAGCGGCCTGCGGAGCATAGGCGGCCAGCCGGGCCCCCAGGCGCCGCGCGTCGGCGCGGCCAGCTTGGGAGAGACGCCATTCCGGATTGGGCCGATCTTCCCGGATATCCGGGATCGAATGCCGGACCAGGATCAGGCCGGCCGGCCGATGCGCTTGATTTCCCATTCCAGCTCGAGCCCCAGCTTGGCCTTCACGTCGGCCCGCACGGCCTCGCCCAGGCCTTCCAGATCGGCCGCGGTCGCCTCGCCCGTGTTGATCAGGAAGTTGGCGTGCAGAGGCGAGAACATCGCCCCGCCATAGGCCTTGCCGCGCCAGCCGGCGGCGTCGACAAGCTTCCAGGACGAATGACCGGGCGGGTTCTTGAAGGTCGAGCCCCCAGTCTTCTCTCGGATCGGCTGAGTGGTCTCGCGCCGGGCGGTGATCTCGTCCATGCGCGCGGCGATGGCGATGGGATCGTCCGGGTGTCCCTCGAACAGAGCGCCCGTGAAGATCAGGCCGCCTTCCGCGGCCTTGGCGGACTTGCGATAGGTGAAACCCATCTGATCGTTCGTGAAGGTCATCCGCTCGCCGCCCCGCGTCACCGCATAGGCCTCGACCAGCACGTCCTTGGTCTCCGATCCGTAGCAGCCCGCGTTCATGACGGTCGCCCCGCCGACGGAGCCCGGCACCCCCCGATAGAACTCCAGTCCCGCGATCCCCGCCTTGCCCGCCTCACGCGCCAGTACGGCGTCCAGAGCCGCGGCGCCTGCGAAGATCCGACCGTCGCCTCGCGGCTCCACCGTTCCGAACGCCTTGCCCAGCCGGATCACCACGCCGTCGACGCCGCCGTCGCGGACCAGAGTGTTGGACCCCACGCCGATGGGCGTCACGGGAACTTCGGCATCGAGGCCCTTCAGGAACGTGACCAAGTCGTCCTCGTCCTGCGGCAGGAAGATCACATCGGCTGGACCGCCCACCCGGAACCAGGTGAAGGGCGCCAGCGGCTCATCCCTCAGGATGCGGCCGCGAACCGCCGGCAGACGATCGCGCCAGCTCACCTGGCCAGGGCCTCGAGCTGGGCCGGCAGTGCGTAGGCCCAGGTGGTGATATCCCCAGCGCCCAGGCAGACCACCAGGTCGCCGTCCTTGGCTTCCTCGGCGATCAGGCGCGGCAGGTCGGTGGGGCTCGCCAAGGGCAAGGCCCGTCGATGGCCGAAGCGGCGCAGGCCCTCGACCAGCGCGTCGCGGTCGAAACCCTCGATAGGCGCCTCGCCGGCCGTGTAGACGTCGGCGACGATCACCGTGTCGGCGTCGTTGAAGCAGCCGCAAAACTCGGCGAACAGATCTCGCAGGCGGGAATAGCGATGGGGCTGCACCACCGCGATCACCCGGCCGCCGGTCACGGCGCGCGCCGCCTTCAGCACCGATGAAATCTCCACCGGGTGATGGCCGTAGTCGTCGATCACCCGCACGCCGTTCGCCACGCCCGTGGTGGTGAAGCGCCGCTTCACGCCGCCGAACCCGGCCAGGCCCTTGCGGATGTCTTCCCCCGAGACGCCCAGTTCGCGGGCCACCGCGATGGCGCCCAGCGCGTTCAGCACATTGTGCTGGCCCGCCATCGGCAGCCGCAGGTCGTCCAGGCGGGTCACCTCGCCGCCCTTCGGCGCGAAGACCGCGTCGAAGCGCGAGCCGTCCGGGCCCATGGTGATCTTCTCGGCGCGGACGTCGGCTTGCGGGTTGGTCCCGTAGGCGATCAGCCGACGGTTCACAACTCGGGCGGCCATGGCCTGGACCTCGGGATGATCGGTGCAGACCGCGGCGAAACCGTAGAAGGGCACGCCCTCGACAAAGGTCTGGAAGGCCTTCTTCACGGCCTCGAAGTCGCCGTAGAAATCCAGGTGCTCGGGGTCGATGTTGGTGACGATGCCGCAGGTGGATTTCAGCTTCAGGAAGGTGCCGTCGCTCTCGTCGGCCTCGACGACCATCCAGTCGCCCTCCCCCACCTTGGCGTTGGCGCCGTAGGCGTTGATGATGCCGCCGTTGATCACCGTCGGATCGAGGCCACCGGCGTCCAGCAGCGCGGCCACCATCGAGGTGGTCGTGGTCTTGCCATGGGTGCCGGCGATGGCGACCGAGAACTGGTGGCGGGTCAGCTCGCCCAGCATCTCGCCGCGATGGACCAGGGGCAGGCGCTTCTCGCGGGCGGCGACCAGCTCGGGGTTGTCGGCCTTGATGGCGGTCGAATAGACGATGGCCGAGGCCCCATCGACATTGCTGGCGTCCTGGCCGATGAACACCTTGACGCCCAGCCTCTCCAACCGCTCGGTGTTGGCGCTGGCCTTGGCGTCGGAGCCCTGCACCGTATAGCCGATGCGCAGCATGATCTCGGCGATGCCGCTCATGCCGATCCCGCCGATACCGACGAAGTGGACAGGGCCTACGGCGAAGGGGACGGGTCGCTTGTTCATCGGTTCGCGGCGGTTTTCTCGACGAGGTCGGCCAGCCGTTCGGCGGCGTCCGGCTTGGCGATGGAGCGCGCGCCGGCGGCCATGCGCGCCAGGCGCTCAGGGTTGGTCAAAAGCTTCTCCAGGGCCGTGGCCATGACGTCGACGGTGAGCTGGCTTTCGCGGCAGATCTCCGCGCCGCCGGCCTCGGCCATCACCCGGGCGTTCTGGCCCTGGTCGTCGTCCAGCGCGATGGCCAGCGGGATCAGGATGGCGGGCTTCCCGGCCACGGCGAACTCACAGACCGTGCCCGCGCCCGAGCGGCCGATCACCAGGTGCGCGTCGCGCAGCCGGCTGGCCATGTCGCGGAAGAACGGCGCGATCTCGGCGATCACCAGCGCGTCCGCATAGGTCTCGCGCGCGATATCCATGGACTCGGGTCGAGTCTGCTGCTGCACCGTCAGCCGCTGGCGCAGGCTCTCGGGCAGCTTGGCGATGGCGGCGGGCATGAGCTCGGACAGCAGTCGCGCGCCCTGGCTGCCGCCGGTGATCAGGATGCGGATCGGCCCGTCGGCAGTGGGCGGCTCATAGGGAACCGAGGCCAGGGCCTGGATCTCCGGCCGCACCGGATTGCCCACCACCACGGCGTTCTTGGCGATCTTCTCCGGCGCCTTCTGCAGGACCGGGAAGGCGCAGGCGACCGCGCGCACGTGGCTGACCAGCTGGCGATTGGCCCGGCCCATCACCGAGTTCTGCTCGTGCATCACCGTCGCTCGGCCCTGGGTGATCCCAGCCAGCAGACCCGGCACCGACGGATAGCCGCCGAAGCCCACCACCACGTCCGGATCGATCCGCTTGAAGGCCTTGCGCGCCTGCATGACGCCGCGAAGGATCGACACGCCGGCCAGCGCCATGCTCACCGGATCGCGCGGCTTGTAGGTGCGGGCCGACAGGCCGATGCGCTCCTCGGCCGGGAAACTCTCGGCGAAGGCGGCGACGCGCTCATCGCTGGCCAGCACAATCCGCCAGCCGCGCGCGATCAGCGCCTCGGCCAGGGCCTGGGCGGGAAACAGGTGGCCTCCGGTGCCTCCGGCGGCGACGACAGCGATCTTTCCCATGGCCAGCGTTTAGGCGAAGGCGCCGGCCTTGGCGAGACCCTCGGTCTGGGAATAGGCGCCCGGTCTGCGGCGGGTAAGCGCCAAGGCCATGCCCAGCGTCAGGCTGATCGCCATGATCGACGAGCCGCCGCTGGAGATGAACGGCAAGGTCATGCCCTTGGTCGGGATCAGGTTGAGGTTCACCGCCACATTGATGAAGGCCTGCTGCCCCACCAGCACGAACAGGCCCGCCGCCGCCACCTGCTCGAAGGGGTCCGACAACTTCATCGACTTGTAGAGCCCGCGCACGACGATGAAGGCGAACACGGAGATCAGCAGTAGGGAGAAGATCAGCCCGTATTCCTCGGCCGCCACCGAATAGATGAAGTCCGTATGGGCGTCCGGGATGTTCTTTTTCAACACGCCTTCACCCGGACCGCGCCCAAACAGGCCGCCGCCGGCGATCGCCTCGGCCGCCCGATCGACCTGGAAGGTGTCGGCCCGCTCGGGGCTCAGGAACCGGTCGACCCGGCTGGCCACGTGCGGGAACAGGAAATAGGTCGACGACAGCCCCACCGCGGCCACGCCGCCCAGCAGCATCACCCAGGAGAGCGGCACGCCGGCCATCCAGAAGGCCGCGCCGAAGGCTACGGTGATCAGCACGGTCTGGCCCACATCGGGCTGGACCAGCAGCAGGCCCACGGAGAGGAAGTAGAGCGCGAAGGCGATGGATACGCCGGGCACGCCCTGCCCCTTCTGGCCCTCGGAAAACATCCAGGAGACCAGCACGATTAGGGCGGGCTTCATGAACTCCGACGGCTGCAGCGTGAACCCCGCCAGGCTGATCCACCGCGTAGCGCCCTTGGCGGTATGCCCCATGAACGGCAGCGCGATCATGATGGCTATGGCGATCAGGTAGATGAAGAAGGCCGCCCGCCGGACCCCTCGCCCGTCCAGCATCGAGACGGCGATCAGGATGGTCGCGCCGGCCACGGCGAAGACGCACTGGCGCACCGCGAAATGGAACGGATCACCGATGTTCAGCCGCGCCGCGGCCGCCGGGCTGGCGGCGAAGGACATCAGCACGCCCACGGCGATCAGGGCCGCCACGGCGCCCAGCATCCAGCGATCAGTGGTCCACCACCACACGCCCATCTGCGACCTGTCGCTGCGGGCGAAGGCGTGAGCTTGGGTGGGTTTCATCGTGGGTCCATCGACGCGCAGGCTCCGAGGTCTGCAGAAGACCTGCCTATGGTTAAATCTTCTTAACCGGCGGTGCGCGGCCTAGGCGCGCGCGCCCTTGGCCGCGGGTTGCCCCAGGCCTATCACCGCGCCGCGGAACGCCTCGCCCCGCGCTTCGAAATCAGCGAACTGGTCAAAGGAGGCGCAGGCGGGCGAGAGCAGGACGATGGCGTCCTGGCCCGTCGCCGCGGCGTCGGCATAGGCCGCGGCGGTCGCCGCCTCGATGGTCCCGCATTCGGCGATCTGGGCCTTACCCTTCAGGGTCTTGGCGAACGCCTGCTGGGCCTCGCCGATCAGGTAGGCCTTCTCGATGCGCGGGAAGAGGTCGACCAGGCTGTCGATACCGCCGGTCTTCGGCTCGCCGCCGGCGATCCAGTAAAACTTGGGATAGCTCGACATCGCCTGCCGGGCGGCGTCGGTGTTGGTGGCCTTGCTGTCGTTGACGAACCGCACGCGGCCCACCTGGCCCACGGTCTCCATCCGATGCGCCAGGCCTGGGAAGGTCATCAGACCCTCGGCGGCCTCCTGCGGCGAGACCCCTAGGCCGCGCACGGCGGCGTAGGCCGCCGCGGCGTTCTGCCAGTTGTGCCGGCCGGGTAGCGAGCGCGCGCGCAGCAGATCGGCGATCTCGGTCGCCCGTTCGCCGGTGGCGTCATAGAGCAGGCCTTGCAGCACATAGGCGCCCCGGCCCATCGCCTTGGAGGCGGAGATCGGCACGATGGTGCGGCGGTTGGCGGCGGTGATCTCGGTGCAGATCCGTTGGCCCCAGGGATCGTCCACCCCGATCACCGCGGTGTCGCCCTTGCCCTGGTTCAGCAGCACCCGGCGCTTGGCGGCCACATAGCCCTCCATGCCGCCATGGCGCTCCAGGTGGTCGGGCGAGATGTTCAGCAGCACCGAGACATCGGGCTTGAGGCTGGAGGTCAGGTCGAGCTGGTAGGAGCTCATCTCCAGCACGTAAACCGCCCCGCCGTGCATGTCCTCCAGGCCCAGCACGCCCACGCCGATATTGCCGCCGATCCGCGTGTCGCGTCCGGCGCTGGCGCAGATGTGGCCAATCAGGGCGGTGGTGGTCGACTTGCCGTTGGTGCCGGTGATGGCGACGATCTTCGGGCGCTTGTGCTCCGGCGCGGCGTTCACGGCCCGGGCGAACAACTCCATGTCGCCGACGATCTCGACACCCTCGGCCTTGGCCCGCTCCACGGTCCAGTGCGGCGCTGGATGGGTCAGGGGCACGCCCGGCGACAGCATGAGGGCGGCGAATTGCGACCAATCGGCGGTGGAGAGGTCGACCAGCGGCAGCCCCAGGGCCTGGGCCGCGGCCCTGCCTTCCGGGCGCTCATCCCACAGAGCCACGTTCGCGCCGCCAGCCAGTAAGGCATGCGCCGCCGCCAAGCCCGTACGAGCCAGGCCGAAAACGGCGACCGTCCTGCCTTCGAAGCCGCGGACCGGGATCATGACCTGTGCGAGCCCTCCCCTACCGCAGTTTCAGGGTGGCCAGTCCGAGGACGGCCAGCATCAGGGAGACGATCCAGAACCGGATCACCACGGTGGATTCCGACCAGCCCAGCTTCTCGAAGTGGTGGTGGATCGGGGCCATCAGGAACACGCGCTTGCCGGTCATCCGGAAGTAGGTGACCTGGATCATCACCGACAGCGTCTCCAGGACGAAGAGGCCGCCGATCAGGCCCAGCACGATCTCATGCTTGGTGGCCACGGCCACGGCGCCGATGCCGCCGCCGAGCGCCAGCGAACCGGTGTCGCCCATGAAGATCTTGGCGGGCGGGGCGTTGTACCAGAGGAAGCCCAGGCCCGCGCCGATCATCGCCCCGCAATAGACCGCCGCCTCGCCCACGCCGGGGACGAAGTGGAGCTGCAGGTACTGGGCGAAGACGTAGTTGCCCACCAGGTAGGCGATCAGGCCGAAGGCGGCGGCGGCGATCATCACGGGCACGGTGGCCAGGCCATCGAGCCCGTCGGTGAAGTTCACCCCATTGGCGCCGCCGACGATGATGAAGGCGCCGAAGGCCAAGTAGAACCAGCCCAGGTCGACTAGAAGCTGTTTGAAGATCGGGAACGCGACCGAAGTCGACAACTCCGGCGCCTCGGGCGGATTGCTGCCGTAGAGAATGATCAGGCTGATGGCGGCGCCGGCGATCAGGAACTCCAGGATCAGCCGCACGCGGCCTGATACGCCTTCGCTGGTCTGCTTGGCGACCTTTGCGTAGTCGTCGAGGAAGCCCAGGGCGCCGTACCCGGTGGTCACCAGCAGGATGGCCCAGACATAGACATTGCTGAGGTCGGCCCACAGCAGGGTTCCGACCAGCAGACCGGCCAGGATCATGACGCCGCCCATGGTCGGCGTGCCGGCCTTCTCGATCACGTGGCGCTCGATGCCCTCCTTGCGGATCGGCTGGCCCTTGCCCTGCTTGATCTGCATGAAGCGGATGAAGCGCGAGCCCAGCAAAACCACGACGAGCTGCGCGGTAAACAGCGCCATACCCGTGCGGAAGGTCAGATATTTCAACAGGTTCAGAGCCGGAATATGCCCGCCGGCCGAGAGCTGCTCATACAGCCAATAGAGCATCAGCCCGCCTCCCCGGAACGGGCGTCGAGCAGCATCAGCGCGGCGGTCACCGCACCGGCTTTCGAGCCGTTCGAACCCTTGACCATCACCAGATCGCCAGGCTCTACGGCCCGGGCGATCAGCGACCCCAGCTCGGCCGCTGTCTCGGCGTAGCCGCCGCGCCGAGTCGGAGGAAGGGTGTCCCACAGCGATTTCATCAGCGGGCCTGCGCAAAACGCCAGATCGACCTGAGCGCTTGCCAGCGGCTGCGCCAACCCGGCGTGGAATGCGGGGCCCTCGGCGCCCAGTTCCAGCATGTCGGTCAGCGCGACGATCCGCCGCCCCGAGGGCTTGCGCGCGCCCAGCGCGGCGAAAGCGGCCGCCATGGAGATAGGGTTGGCGTTGTAGCTCTCGTCGATGAGGGTGAAGGCGCCGCCGGCCACGCGGATTTGGCGTTCCGCCCCGCGACCCGCCAGCGGCTCGAACGCGCCCAAGGCGGCCAGGCCATCGTCCAGGCTGACGTCCAGGGCCTCCAGCATCAGCAACACTGCCATGCTGTTGGGGCCCCAATGGAAGCCGGTCTGCAGGATTGGGAAGTCCAGCGCCTTGCCGTGCAGCCGAGCCTTGATCACCGCTTCGCCGATCTTCGGCTGGAAATCGAGCAGCCGGGCGTCGCAGGCCTCGCCTGCGCCGAAGCTACGGACCTCCGCACCAGCCTTGCGGGCCTCGGCGCTCAGCATCTCAAACCAAGGGTTGTCGGCGTTCAGCACCGCCACGCCGCCGGGCTCGATCCCGGCGAAGATCTCGGCCTTGGCCCGGGCCACACCCACCTCACCGTCCGGGAAGTTCTCCACGTGGACGGGTCCCACGGTGGTGATCGCCACCGCATGGGGTCGAACGAACCGCGACAAGGGCGCGATTTCATCGGCGTGGTTCATGCCGATCTCGAACACGGCGCGCTCGGTGTCGCGGGGCATGCGCGCCAGGGTCAGCGGCACGCCGATGTGGTTGTTGTAGCTCTTGACCGACGAGTGGCCCTTGCCTGCCAGCATCAGCCCGGCCCGGATCGCCTGGGTGACGCTGGTCTTGCCGACCGAGCCGGTGACCGCGCCGCGCTTGGCCCGGGAGGCGCGGATCCGCGCCGCTTCTCCCAGTTTTTCCAACGCCTTGAAGGTGTCTTCTACCATCACGGCCGAGCCGCCAACCGGCAGCGACGCGAGCGATCCGACGGCCCCGGCGGCCAGCGCCTGACCGACGAACTCATGCCCGTCGCGCGCGCCGGCCAGGGCGACGAACAGGTCGCCGTCCTCGATGGAGCGGGTGTCGATGGAGACCCCGTTCACGGCGAAGTCGCCGCCGGTAACCTTACCGCCCACGGCGGCGGCGATCTCAGCGGCGGTCCAAAGCGGTTCAGCCATGGATCGGCTCCAGGGCGGTCGCCACTTCGGCGACGTCATCGAAGTGATGGACGACGCCGGCGATGGTCTGGGTCTGCTCATGGCCCTTGCCAGCCACGACCAGGACGTCGCCCGCCGTCATCAGGGCCACGGCGGCCTGGATGGCCTTGCGGCGGTCCCCGACCTCGCGCGCGCCCGGGGCGCCTGCCAGGACCTGGGCGCGAATATCCGCCGGGTCCTCGCTGCGGGGGTTGTCGTCGGTGACGATGGCGATGTCAGCATTGTTGGCGGCCGCGGCGCCCATCAGGGGACGCTTGGCCTTGTCGCGGTCGCCGCCGGCCCCGAACACCACGATCAGCCGGCCTTGTACGTGGGGCCGCAGGGCCTGCAGCACCGTCTCCAGCCCGTCGGGGGTGTGGGCGTAGTCGACATAGGCCTCGCCGCCGCGCGGGCCGGCTCCGATGTGCTGCAAGCGGCCAGGCGCGCCCTCCAGGGTCTCTAGGGCCGACATCACCAAGGCGGGGTGTTCGCCGGCCGCGATGCAGAGGCCGGCGGCCACCAGCACGTTGGAGGCCTGATAGCCGCCGACCAGCGGCAGTCGAACGTCGTAGACCTGCCCGGCATAAGCGATTTTCAGCGCCTGGCCTTCCGGCGTCGGCGCACGAGCCAACAGGGTCAGCCCTTGCCCCGCCGCGCCCACCGACATCACCGCCTGGCCCGAGGTGATCGCGGCGCTGGCGAAGGCCTCATAGGCGTCGGAGTCGGCGTTCAGCACCGCCGTGGCGCCGCGCGGCAGCAGGCTATTGAAAAGCCGCAGCTTGGCCTCGCGATAGGCGCCCATGGTCCCGTGATAGTCCAGATGATCCTGGGTCAGGTTCAGGAAGCCCGCCGCGGTCAGCTCCGCCCCGTCCAACCGCCGCTGGTCCACGCCATGCGACGAGGCTTCCAGCGCTAAGTGGGTCACGCCCAGCTCGACGAGCTTGGCCATTAGTTCGGCGACGTCGGCCGCGTCCGGCGTTGTCAGACCCGGCGGGGTCAGTTGCACGTCCAGGCCTGGGCCCGTGGCGCGGACTCCCAGGGTGCCCATGCTCGCGGCCTTGCGGCCTGCATGATTGAAGATCTGGCGGCAGAAGGCCGCCACGGAGGTCTTGCCGTTGGTCCCCGTCACCGCCACGACGACGGGCGGCTGCGCGTCCCAGAAGGCGCGGGCGGCCAGCGCATAGGCGCGACGCGGATCGGGCGTCACGATCACGGGAACGCCCAAGCCGGAGATCTCCTCGCCGGAGATCACGGCAGCCGCGCCCGCGGCCACGGCCTTGGCGGCGAATTCGCGGCCGTCGACCGTCGAGCCCGGCAAGGCCGCGAAAAGATAGCCTGGGCGAACCTTGCGGCTGTCGGCGGTGACGCCCTCGATCACCGGATCGGGGCGAACCTCGCGCTTGATCAGGTCTGAGAGGCGCCGACCCATCAGCGTTCGTTCGCCAGGGCCGCGGCGTCCGCCGGGGTCGCGACGGCCACGTCCTCGCGGCGCTCAACGCCCAGGAAGGGGCCGACCCGGTCGATCACCCGACCCGCCGCCGGAGCGGCGGTCCAGCCGCCGGTGGCGAAGCCGTAGGTCTCGGGCGTTCCCTTCGGCTCGTCCATCAGGATCAGCACGAAATAGCGGTCGGCCTCCAGCGGGCCGTCGGTGGGGAACACCGCGGCGAACGACGAGACCAGCGTGGTGCGGGCATAGCGGCCGTTGATCACCTTCTCGGCCGAACCGGTCTTGCCGCCGACCCGCATGCCGGGCGCGTTGGCCTTGCCGCCGGTGCCGCGAACCACATTGACCCGCATCAGGTCAAGCATGGCGCGCGAAGTCTCCTCCGATACAGCCCGCGTCCCCTTGGGCCGGAAGCCCGCCTTCACCGGACGGATTGTCAGGGGCACATAAGTGCCGCCGTTGAGGATCGACCCCATGCCCGCGGCCACCGCCAGCGGCGAGACCGAGATGGCGTGGCCGAACGAGGTTGAGGCCACGTCGTTGTC
>NZ_JANOCX010000361.1:0-3859 GCF_031412415.1 Phenylobacterium sp. | reverse complement strand
CGACCTCAAGAAGCACTTCCCCGTCCGTGGCGGCTTTCTTGGCGGCATCACCGGGCAGGTTTATGCGGTGGATGGGGTTTCCTTCTCCATCGCCAAGGGTGAGACGCTGGCGCTTGTGGGCGAATCCGGCTGCGGCAAATCCACCGTCGGCCGCGCGCTCTTGCGGCTGTACGAGCCGACTGCCGGGTCGGTCGAGATCGACGGTGAAGACATCGCGACGCTCGCGCCCGAAGCGTTGCGGCGCAAGAGGCCGACGATGCAGATGGTCTCATGCATGGTCAGGCGCGCGGAGCCATAAGCCGGAAGGCGTGACCTAACCGGTGGAAGCGCAGCTTGAACAGCATGCCCACAGCCGCGAGTCGCTGGTTGAGGCCCAGGAGTTGGTCGCTGGCGAAGACCTTGGGCGTGTGCGCCAAGGCCGAAAGGGGGAGGGCTAGGCTACGGGCGATCCAGATGAGCTTGCCTGCGGTACGCTCCTTGTAGAGAGCGTAGGTCTCGGTGTTCACCCGTCGCCACTTGGCCCAGAGCTCGTCCCAGGTGCGCCTCGCCGGGTGGCCGACGATGGCGCGCGGCGCATAGCCGAGACGAAAGCCCATGCTACGGGCGCGGAACGACCACTCCACGTCCTCTGATACCGCGGCTCGAAAACCCCCGACCTCGTCGAACACGGCGCGACTGCAGAAGAGATTGCCGGCGCCGGTGAAGCCCTTCTTGTTAATGTAGGTCTTGAAGTCAAAAGCGAAGACCCGCTCGAACGCCTCGGCGGCCGTTAGCCGGGCCGGATCGTCGACCAGCACTGTCACGCGGCCGCCGATAAAGTCATAGGCTGGGAGGGCGGCGAGGCCTTCGGCGAGCCATTGGGGTTCGGGCACGCAGTCGGAATCAGTGAAGGCGAGGATATCGCCGCGCGCCAGCTTGACGCCACCGTTCCGCGCCGGACCAGCGCCTTTCTCGGTCACGACGGCCAGCCGCGCCCGACCAACTATGGCCTGCGCCACCACGGCTTCGCCCTCGGGCGAGTTATTGTCGGCGACGATGATCTCGAAGTCCGACGCGGGATAGGTCTGGACAGCGAGCGCCCGCAGGCAAAGGTCGAGGGCCTTTAGGTCATGGTAGTGGGGAATGACGACGCTGACCTTGGGCGTATTGCTCAACGGAGTGTTCCTAGGGCTCGTCGCATGTCATCGCCGGCGGCGACCGTGAGATCAGCGCCCAGCTGGGAACGCCGTGGTAGTGTCACCCCATCCTGCGGCGCCGAGATTGCGCAACGGTTGACGAACGACGCGACAAGGCCGCGCGCGACATAAATCGTAGGCTCGGGAGGGCCTTGCCATGGAAGCGCCGCGTTGACCCGCGATGAGCGGATCGCGGTGGCTGATTTCCAATCAAGGTTAGGCCTTTCTTGGCCATTTCGCCCCAGTGTTCGGACTTCGCGGTGCGTCTCGTGTGTTGAAGAATGGGTTGGAGATCTAAATGGGCGTCGGCCTGATCGCTCTTGTACGGCGGATCTATCTCCAACTCCCCGGCAGGTTGCAGACCCGACTGCTCCTGGTGCTCGGCGCAATGTTACTCGGCGCGGTGCTGGACGTCCTCACGCTCAGCACGGTGATACCGTTCTTGGCGGTGCTAGGCGATGCTGGACGGGTTTTGACCTACCTCGACCAGGCTGGCGTCGCAGTGCCAGAAAGATTCAGAGATCACGACCAGCTCCGCGTGCTGGTCGCCTGCATCTTCATGACCGTCGCAGTGTCGTCAGGGGTGGTGCGTTTGCTCATGGCTTGGATGATGAACCGCTTCGCGTTCTCCGTCGGCCGGCACCTCACCACACAGCTGTTCGAGAAGTTGGTCTATCAAGACTACGACTTCCATATTCGCAACAATAGCAGCGTCCTGATCACGCACATCCAAGATCTGCAGATGCTGACGAATGGAGTGCTCATCCCTCTGATGCAGGCGATGAGCTCGATGTTCATCGGAATCTGCATCATCGCAGCGTTGATCTACATCAATCCGCCGGTGGCGGCGGTGGCCATATTCGGCTTTGGCGGCTGCTACGTTCTCATTAGCTTCCTGCTGCGCAAGCGGCTGCGCCACAGCGGCGTGATCATGTCCGAAATGAATGCGGAGAAGACCCGCGCCGTGCAGGAGAGCATCGGCGGCATCCGCGAAGTCATTCTCGACAACACCCAACCGTTCTTCATCAAGACCTTCAGCGCCGTCGACCGCGCGGCAGGCAACGCCCAGGCGATCGTAACCTTTGCCGCCACCGCGCCGCGCTACATACTTGAGGCGCTTGGGATGGTGATGATCGCGCTGATCTCGCTCTATGTGAACGGCAAGCCTGGCGGCCTGATGGCCGCCTTGCCGACCCTTGCGGCTTTGGCGCTGGGGGCTCAGCGCCTCATGCCGCTCATGCAGATGGGCTACGCCGCGGTGGTGCAGCTGGCCGCCAACTGGCGCCGGCTCAGCAATCTATTGGACTTGCTGGAGATGACCTCGCCGCGTCGAGCCGTCGACCATGTCCGTGTGGCGCCACTGCCCTTCGAGAAGGACCTCGTCCTCGACAATGTCACCTTCCGCTATGGCGCGGACTCTCCGGATGTCCTGTCGAGGGTCTCTGTGAGCATTCCGAAGGGCGCCCGCGTCGGCTTCGTAGGCACCACCGGCAGCGGCAAGAGCACAATCACCGACATCCTCCTGGGCCTCTTGCATCCGACCGAGGGTCAGATTCGGATCGATGGGGTGAGCCTTACGCCGGAGAACATGCGCGCCTGGCACGAACAGATCGCCCACGTGCCGCAATCGATCTTCCTCGCCGACACCTCGGTGGAACGTAACATCGCGTTCGGCTACGCCGACGACCAGATCGACAAGGCCCGCGTTCGCGAAGCGGCGCGACAGGCGCAAGTCAGCGACTTCATCGAAAGCCTGCCCGATGGCTACGACGCCCGGGTGGGGGAGCGCGGGTCCTGGATGTCCGGCGGCCAGCGCCAGCGTATCGGAATCGCGCGCGCGCTCTATAAAAACGCGTCGGTGCTTGTGCTCGACGAGGCCACCAGCGCGCTCGATAACGCCACTGAGGCGGCGATCATCGCCTCGCTGGAGCAGCTCGACCGACGCCTTACGATCATCATCGTGGCCCACCGGCTATCGACGATCCAGAACTGCGACATGGTCCTGCGGATCGAGCATGGGCGGGTCACCCGCGCAGAGATGCCCAGCGACAACCAAGTCGCGCCGGTCAAGACGGCGCGCAAGGCCTAGATCATGAAGCCGAGAGTGGGCGTCGTCCTCGCCGAACTGGGCATCCCGTCGGAAGTCTGGATCCTGCGTCAATGCCAGGAGTTCGATCAGATCGAGCCTGTGGTTTTCTACTGGAAGATGGCCGACAATCCGGCTGCCCTGCCGCCTGGGCTTGAGACGCACAAATTCTCCACCCCGTTCACGCGACCGAGGACCTGGTGGAGCCGTGTGACCCGACGTCTAGGGTCGAAGGCCGCGGTGCTTCCCGACGACGAACAGCGCGCTGACATCCGCCGCGCCCTGCTCGGTGCGAACCTGTCAGCGGTGCAGTGCCATTTCTCCTGGAGCGGCCTGCCGATCTCGGCCGCGCTGGACGGCGACTTGCCGGTGCTGTGGCAGGTCCACGGGCATGATGTGACCACCTTGATGCAGGACCTCGCCTATCGAAAGTGTGTGGCCGAAGCTCTGCCTAAGGTCGATTTCCTCGCGGCGGTTGGGACGTTCCAACTGGAGCTGCTGCGACCCTACGGCCTGACGCAACGCCACGGTGTCATTCCTTGCGGAGCGCCCCTATCGGTCTTCGCCCAGCGGCCGGTTCCGATCCGTGAGCCAGGGG
>NZ_JANOCX010000360.1:0-2861 GCF_031412415.1 Phenylobacterium sp. | reverse complement strand
AGCTGTCGATCCACGAGCTGTCGGCCGCCCGCGAACACATCGCCGCCGACGACCTGCGTCCGGCCTTCAAGATGATCGCCCGGGTCGGCCGCATTCAGGGCCAGCTCATCCAGTCCTGGGACGTGCTGGGCACCATGACCCCCAGCGACTACCACGCCCTGCGCCCGCACCTGGGCCAGAGCTCGGGGTTCCAGTCCTTCCAGTACCGGATGCTGGAGTTCCTGATGGGCGCCAAGGACGCGTCCATGCTGCGCGTCCATGAGGGGACCGAGGTCCACGCCCTGCTGGCCGGCGCCCTGACCCAGCCCAGCCTCTATGACGAGTGCGTCCGTCTGCTGGCCCGGCGCGGCTTCGAAATCCCCGCCGACCTGCTGGCGCGCGACCTGCGCTTGCCCCACGCCGAGCATCCCGCGGTGGAGGCCGCCTGGGTCGCCGTCTACCGCGATCCCGAGCTCTACTGGGATCTGTACGAGCTGGCCGAGAAGCTGGTCGACCTGGAGTTCCGCTTCCAGCAATGGCGCTTCGCCCACCTGAAGACCGTCGAACGCATCATCGGCTTCAAGCAGGGCACCGGCGGCAGCGCCGGCGCGGCCTATCTCGCCAAGGCGCTGGAGGGCTCGTTCTTCCCGGAACTGTTCAAGGTGCGGACGTCCCTGTGAGCCTGATCGACGCCCTTCTCAACCGGATGATCAAGGTCGGCGACCTGACCGTCCACCTGCCGGGCGGCGCGACGAAGAAGGCCGGGGACGGGACCGGGACGCCCGTGGTCATCCGCTTCACCGCCAAGGGTCTGCGGCGCACGGTGGCCAATCCCAGCCTGGGCCTGGCCGAGGCCTATATGGACGGCGATCTGGTCATTGAGCAGGGCGAGCTGTGGAACCTGCTGCAGTTGGTCGGCAAGGGCGGCAGCCGGGGGCTGAAGGGCAGGGGTTCGTGGCTCAAGCGCACCCGCCGCGCCATCAAGCGCCGCATCCAGCAGGCCAATGATCGCAGCGCCGCGCGGCGCAACGTGGCCCACCACTATGATCTGTCGAACGACCTCTACCGGCGCTTCCTCGACGCCGACATGCAGTATTCCTGCGCGTATTTCGCTCGGCCCGACATGACGCTGGAGGAGGCTCAGGCCGCCAAGAAGGCGCACATCGCCGCCAAGCTGCGCATCGAGCCCGGCATGAAGGTGCTCGACATCGGGTCGGGCTGGGGCGGCATGGGCCTGACCCTGGCCCGCGACCATGGCGCCGATGTCACCGGCGTGACGCTGTCGACCGAGCAGGTGGGTCTGGCGCGGGAGCGGGCCATCGAGGCCGGGCTGGCCGATCGCGTCCGGTTCGAGCTCAAGGACTACCGCGACCTCGACCAGACCTTCGACCGGATCGTGTCGGTGGGTATGCTGGAACATGTGGGCGAGCCGCATTTCCGCGAGTATTTCGAGACCGTGAAACGGCTGCTGGCCGATGACAGCTGCGCCCTGATCCACGCCATCGGCCGGGCCGGCGGGCCCGGCCTGACCAACGCCTTCACCCATAAATACATCTTCCCGGGCGGCTACATCCCCGGCCTGTCGGAGATCGTCTCGGCTATCGAGGACGCGGGCCTCTGGATCACCGACATCGAGATCCTGCGCCTGCACTATGCCGAGACGCTGAAGAACTGGCGGCTGCGGTTCATGGCCGATCCGGAGATCCCGGCGCTCTATGACGCGCGTTTCCGGCGGATGTGGGAGTTCTACCTGGCCTCGGCCGAGATGGGCTTCCGCTATGGCGGCCACATGATCTTCCAAATCCAGGTCGCCAAGCGCGTCGACGCCCTGCCGATCACCCGGGACTACATGCTGGAGGCTTCGGCCGCCGCCAACCGGTGAACGTCGAGCACATAGGCGTCGGCGTCGAACTTCTTGAAGGTGTTCTGGCCCATCGAGCGCACCGTGCCGAACACCGGCTGCGGCCCCCACGGCCGGTCGTGCAGACCGAAGATCCAGCCGACATTGGTGTAGGAATTGCCGTCGCGGCCATCGAGGAAGTAGCGGTTGTTGAGCGCCAGCATGGTGTCCCACGCCTCGCGCGGGCTGGCCGACCATTCCAGGATCTTCTTGCCCCAGTACATCCGCATCTGGTTGTGCATATAGCCCGTGGCGACCATCTCGCGCTGGGCGGCGTTCCAATAGCGGTCGTGGGTCTGACCTGCCTCGAACTGGGCCCTCGTGTAGAGATAGGGGCGCGGCTTGGCGGCCTGGGCCTCCAGGGTCTCGCGGGCCCAGTTGGGCAGGCTGTCATACTGATCGTAGGCCGGCTCGTAGAGGGCGTGATTCATGGCCAGCTCGCGACGCACGATCAGCTCTTCCAGGTACTTGGCCTTGTCCTCCGGCTGACCCCGGCGCGCCGTGCGCACGGCGAGCGCGATCTCCACCGGCGAGATCTGGCCGAAGTGCAGGTAGGGGCTCATGTGTGACGCCGCCCGCGCTTCGGGCTGGTTGCGGTGTTCGGCGTAGCGTTCCAGCCCATCGTCCAGGAACGCCGCGAGCCGCGCGCGGGCCGCGGCCTCGCCCGGCGCGAAGCGCGTCACCGGGCGGACCGATTGATCGACGTTCAGCCCCGCGACCAGGGCATCGATATCGGATAGCTCCAGGCCCGGCGGCGAGGCGGCCATCGGCGTCGCCACGACCTGGGCCTCCAGGGGAACCACATATTCCTCCCACAGCCGGTGCAGCTTGGGCCGCAGGGTGCGGGCGGCGTATTCGTGCTTGGGCGAGGCGGTCTCGACGGGGACCACCACGTCGCCCTCCACCTGCAGCAGCCGGCGTTCGATCTGCTTGGCCAGGGTCTGGCGCCACTGGCGCTGGATGCGCAGGTAGCCTCGGTCGC
>NZ_JANOCX010000359.1:0-7765 GCF_031412415.1 Phenylobacterium sp. | reverse complement strand
CGTTGGCCCAGAGGCTGGGCGAGAAGAACGGGCCCGAGGTTGTCCTGGTCTCCACCGGGCACGCGCCCAGCTATTTCGACCAGATAACCATGGATCGAACCCGCTCGCTGTTCATTCGGCGGCTGCAATCGGCAGACGTCCATGGCCGGTTTCGGATCTACAGCCCTGTGACCAGCCTGGGGCGAACCATCATCGTCCACGCCAAGCTGGCGATCATCGACGACGTGATGCTGCGGGTCGGGTCGTCCAACATCAACAACCGGTCGCTGGGCCTCGACAGCGAATGCGATCTCACCATCGAAGCCGCCGGTCCCGGCGCGGACAGGGCCAAGACCGCTATCCGCAGGATCCGCACCCACCTTATCGCCCACTGGCTTGGCTGTGACGACGCTGTGTTCACCGCGGCGCTGACGAGGGCCGGGAGCCTGGGGGCGGCGATCGAGGCGATGCGCACGAAGGGACTCTGCCGCCTGCGGCCGATTCCGCCCGTGCCGCTGAAGCCGCTCACCGCGCTGATCGCCACCTTCCACCTGGGCGATCCGGTCGGCCCAGGCGATTCCTGGCGGCCCTGGCGGCGGCGAGCCAGCGTGCGACGGGAGCTCAAGCTGCTGGCCGAGCGTCTGCGGGGCGCAAGCCTGCCCGCCCCCGCGCCGCGGCTCAGCCCGCAGACAACTTAGGGCTACGACCCTCAGACGTCGCCGACCCCGCCCCTGTCGGGGACGGGGTCGGCGTGGGCCGCTACCGTCCGCATGCTGAAATTGAACGTCTTGCGAGGTGGAGCCATCGGGGGTCTCCGAAATTGAGAGCCTGCCCTAACAACCCTTGTCCGGCGCTGTTCCTTGGATTTCCGCCGCCGTGCCCAAGGCGGCGTCATCGGATATGATGGTCCGAAGGCATGAGCGGATCGAACATGACCCAGCATCGCATCTACACGACCAGCGTCGCGAGCGTTTACAAGCACTACGTCGCCAAGGCGGAGCGGAAGGGCCGGACAAAGGCCGAGGTCGACGAGGTGATCCTTTGGCTCACCGGGTATAGCGCCGCGGAGCTGGAGGGGCGCCTCGCCGCCATGACGGATTTCGAGACCTTTTTCGCCCAGGCGCCGGCGCTGAACCCGGCGCGATCCGAGATCAAGGGCGTGGTCTGCGGGGTTCGCGTCGAAGAGGTGGCCGATCCGCTCATGCGGGAGATCCGCTACCTCGACAAGCTCATCGACGAGTTGGCCAAGGGACGACCGATGACGAAGATCCTGCGTCTGCCGGCCGCGGCCCCGGCGTCCTAGAAGATCACCTTCTCATCGCGCCGCCACCAAGGTGAGCCTGATCATGTGGCCGTCTGGTCCGTGCCCATCCAGCGGTGCAGGACCGGCAGCACCTGTTCGGCGGGCTGGTAGCCTCGGGTGACGACGCCATAGGTTCCGTCGGCGCTGGGCCCGGCGACCAGGGTCGGGAAGCCCGTGACCCCGGCGCGCTGCGAGGTCCCGTAGTCGGCCCAGGTCTCGTTCTTCAGGTCGTCGGCCTCGAAATCGGCGAGGAAGGCGGCCCGGTCGACGCCCAGCTCGGCGGCGAGGTCGGCCAGGGTCTCGGGCTTCGTGACGTCCTGGTTCTGCGCGTAGAAGGCCTGCTGCACGCGGGTGAGATAGATCAGCGCCTTCTCGGGGTCCTCGCGGCGGACGCGGACCACGGCGCGGGCGGCGGGATCGGTGTCGTAGAGAAAGCCCGGCCGGTCCAGCACCGCGCCGTCGAACGGCAGGCCGGTGGCCTCATGCACATGGCCCCAGTGTCCGACCAGCTCGGCGCGGGCCTTGTCGGAGGTCGGGGTGTCGGTCCCGGGGCGCAGGCCGCCCATGACCAGCTTGATCGGCAGGGACCGTCCGAAGGCCTGGCGGATCTGGCCAATCACCGGCGAGAAGCCGTAGCACCACGAACACATCGGGTCGGCGAAGTAGATCAGATGCGGCGTTTCCATCTCGCGCTCCTTGGCGGCGGGCGGCGTTGGGGACTAACCTATGGCCCTGAGCGCCGAACGGCGAGCCCCGGAGACCACGATCCTTGAAAGACTGAGCGCCCCACCGCCACAGCCCTTGGATCCACAGCTTCCCGGACATTTCCGATGATACCAGACCTGCGCCTTCGCGCGGCCGAGCTTGCCGACATCGAACCCGTGCGCGCCATCGAGCGCGCCTCCGCCGCCCGCTTCCTGGGCACCGAGCGCGCGTGGCTGGCGGATGACGATCCGACCGACGCCGAGACCTTGGCCGAACGGGTGGGGCAGGGCGGCCTGCTGGTCGCCTGCGACGGCGCGACGCCCGTGGCCTTCGTGATGTTCCGGGAGGCCGAGGGCTGCGGTTACATCGAACAGGTGGACGTGCTGCCCAGCCACGAGCGGCGGGGGATCGGGGCGCGGCTGATCGAGGCGGTGGCTGAGGCGGCCAGGATGCGCGGCTGGCCGGCGCTGACGCTCTCGACCTTCAAGGATGTGCCGTTCAACGCGCCCTACTACCGGCGGCTGGGGTTCGAGGACGTCCAGATCCTGACGCCGGGTATGGCTGAGATCCGGGCCGAGCATGAGGCGCGGGGGCTGGACGAGAGCTCGCGCGTGTTCATGCGGCGGGGGGTGTAGCCCTCTCTGTCATCCCGGGCGGGCGCTGGGCGCCCTCCGGGATGACATTCGGGAAGGGAGGCGAGCCTGAGACGCTAAGCCCCCAACTTCGCCAGGACCGCGCGGCTCTCGGTCAGGGCCTGATCGCGCGCGTCGGGGCCGAAGGCGATCTTCTCGGCGCGGACGAAGGTGACGTCTGTGACGCCCATGAAGCCGAAGAGCTGGCGCAGGTAAGGCTCCTGGACGTCCAGCGCCTGGGCCGGGCCTTCGCTGTAGAGGCCGCCGCGCGACTCCACGATGATCACCCGCTTGCCGGTCACCAGACCCTTCGGACCAGCCTCGGAATAGCCGAAGGTCACGCCGGGGCGCAGGACGTGGTCGAACCAGGTGCGCAGGGTGCTGGGGATGCTGAAATTGTACATCGGCGCCCCGATGACGATGGTGTCGGCGGCGAACAGCTCGGCGATCAGCTCGTCGGAGAGCGCGCGGGCGGCCAGTTCGGCGGGCGTGGTCGCCTGGGCGCGGACGCCGGCGTAGCCGTCGGGATGCAGGTGCGGGATCGGATTGGCGGCCAGGTCGCGGAACACCAGCGTCGCGTTCGGGTCGCGCTGAGTGAGTTCGGTGACGGCGTCGGCGACCAGCAGGCGCGAGACCGAGGCCTCGCCGCTGAGGCTGCTGTTGAGAACCAGGATATTGGACATGACACCCCTCCAAGGGCGCTGATGAATTGACAGCCTGGAAGGTGAGGGTTCCAATCGTGCAACAACACCCCCACGTATCGCACCAGATTGTTGCGCGAAGAGGAACACTCGCACCATGGAGCTGGACGACATCCAGGCGTTCGTCGAGGTGGTCGAGGCCGGCGGCTTCGGCCGGGCCGGACAGCGGCTGTCGCTGTCGAAGTCGATGGTCAGCCGCCGGGTCTCGCGGCTGGAGGCCTCGTTGGGGGCGCAGCTGCTGAGCCGCACCACGCGGGGCGTGGCGATGACCGAGGCGGGTCTCGACTTCAAGGAGCGGGCCGACCGGGTGCTGGCCGAGCTGGAGGCCGCGCGAGACGCGCTGGCCCAACGCGGAGAGGAGATCGTCGGCAGCCTGCGGGTCGCCGCGCCGCTGTCCTTCGGCATCACCCACCTGGCGCCGGTGCTGGCGGAACTGGCCGTGCGCCATCCGAAGCTCGCGGTGACCGCCTCCTACAGCGACCGGTTCGTGGACCTGATCGGCGAGCGGTTCGACGTGGCGGTGCGGCTGGGCAACCTGGCGGACTCCAGCCTGGTGGCGCGGCGGATCGCGCCGATCAACGCGGTGATGGTGGCCAGCCCCGGCTACCTCGAGATTCACGGCACGCCGAAGACCCCCGACGACCTGATCGGCCACCAGGCGCTGCTGCAGGGCTCTGAGGCCTGGACCTTTCGGGACGGCAAGAAGACCGTCACCGTGCGCCCCGAGGGCCGGTTCAAGGCCGACAGCGGCCACGCCCTGGCCGCGGCGGCGGCGGCGGGCCTGGGAATCGCGCTGATCCCCACCTTCCTGGCCGGGAGCTTCATCGAATCCGGCCAGGTCGTACCGCTGATGCTGGACTATCCGCCGCCCGAGGCCGGGCTCTACGTGGTCCGGCCGCCGCCGGCCGGACACATGCCGGCCAAGGTGCGGGCCCTGACCGAGCTGCTGATCGAGCGGTTCGGCGGCGCGCCCTACTGGGACGCCTGCTACGTCGCGCGCGAAGCCTTCAAGGCGACCCTGGGCGGCCTGGGAGGCGCGGCCGTGGCGTCGTAGAACCGAGCCCAATCGATTCCGCCTGGAGAGCCTCATGCACACCTGGATCGCCGGCGCGCTCAGCGCGCTCACGCTGTTCTCCGGCGCCGCGGCCCTGGCGGCCTCGCCCTACGACAAGGCGGTGGTCCAGGGCGACCATGTGATCGCCGACTTCGCCTTCAAGTCCGGCGAGACCCTGCCGGCGCTGAAGCTTCGCTACCGCACCCTGGGCCAACCCAAGCGTGACGCGACGGGCCGCGTCACCAACGCGGTCCTGGTCCTGCACGGCACGGGCGGATCGGGCGCGCAGTTCCTGTCGCCGCAGTTCGCGGAGGAACTGTACGGCCCCGGCCAGCCGCTCGACATCACCCGCTACTACGTGATCCTGCCCGACGGCATCGGCCATGGCGGCTCGTCCAAGCCCAGTGACGGGCTGAAGTCCAAGTTCCCGCACTACGACTATGACGACATGGTCGAGGCCCAGCGCCGGCTGCTGGTGGAGGGTTTGAAGGTCGACCGCCTGCGCCTGCTGATGGGCACCTCCATGGGCTGCATGCACGGCTTCATCTGGGGCGAGACCCATCCCGACTTCGCCCAGGCGGTCATGCCCATGGCCTGCCTGACCGGGCCGATCGCCGGGGTGAACCGCACCTGGCGCAAGGCGGCGATGGACTCGATCCGCAGCGATCCGGCCTGGAAGGATGGCGACTACGCCCAGCAGCCGGCGCTGGGTCTGCGCGGGGCGTTGAACCTGCTGATCGTCATGGGCGCCGCGCCCCAGTACTGGCAGGCGCAGTTCCCGACCCGCGACGCCGCCGACGCCAACTACGCCGCCCGCTTCGCCGCCGACTTCCCGACGCGGGACGCCAATGACCTGCTCTACCAGATCGACGCCTCGCGGACCTATGACCCGTCCAAGGGCCTGGAGGCGATCACCGCCCCGGTGACCTGGGTCAACTCCACCGACGACCTGATCAACCCGCCCGACCTGGGCCTGGCCGAGCCCGCCGCCAAGCGACTGAAGGCCGGCAAGTTCGTGCTGATCCAGGCCACCCCCGACACCCGAGGCCACGGCACCCACACCTGGGCGAAGTTCTGGAAGCGGGATCTGGTCGACCTGCTGGCGCGGTCCGAGCGGCCCTAGGCTCGCATCAGTCCGGGCGGCGGGTCATCAGGAAGGCGAAGCCGCGTAGCACCGCCTGCTCCAGGCGCTCGGCGGCGGCGCTGTCCTGCTGGGTGTGGACCGCCGAGGCGATGCCGCGTCCCAGGACCCAGAAGACCAGGGCGATGTCCTCGGCGCGGTCCGGTGGCGCCCGGTCATCGTCGCGCACCGCGCCCTGGAACGCCTCCAGCGCCTGCTGTTCGGCGGCGCGGACGTCGGGGTTCCGCGACAGGCTGGGTTCGGTCTGCATCAGGGCGTAGAGGTGCGGATTGCGGCGGATGAAGCTGAGCAGGGCCGCCGAGGCCGCGTCGATGGGGTGGGCGAACTTGCCGTTCGTCCTGGCGCGCTCGATCTTCCGGCTAAGCTCGCCCCAGCCGTCCACCGCCACGGCGGCCAGCAGGGCGTCCTTGTTGGCGAAGTGGTAGTAGAGGCTGGCGACGCCGCTGCCGACCTCGGCGGCGATGACGCGCAATTGCAGCGCCTCGGCGCCGCCGTTGGCCACCAGCCCGCGCGCCGCGTCCAGGGCGCGGCGGCGCAGGGTTCCGGCGATGGCGATCTCTGGGCGCGTCATCTCGAGGCCGTCGTTGGAAGACGGCGCCGAACATGAACGATGCGGCGCGCCGCAGCCAGCCTAGAGGCGGGTGGGCAGGACGACCTTCATGTCCTCATAGCCCTTCACGAAGATCGAGAAGCTGCGCTTGGGCTCTTCCAGGACCTGGATGTCTGGGAAACGCTTCAGGATCTCTTCCCAGATGATGGTCAGCTGAAGTTCGGCCAGCCGGTTGCCGACGCAGCGGTGGATGCCGAAGCCGAAGGACATGTGCTGGCGCGGGCGCGGGCGGTCGATGATGTAGCTGTCGGGGTTCTCGATCACCGAGCCGTCGCGGTTGCCCGAGACATACCACATGACCACCTTGTCGCCGGCCTTGATGGTCTTGCCGCCCATCTCGAAGTCCTGGGTGGCGGTGCGCGACATGTGGGCCAGGGGCGTCTGCCAGCGGATGGTCTCCGACACCATGGACGGGATCAGCGAGGGATCGGCGCGCAGCTTGGCGTACTGGTCGGGGTTCTGGTTCAGGGCCAGGACCGAGCCGGAGATGGTGTTGCGCGTGGTGTCGTTGCCCCCGATGATCAGCAGGGCGACGTTGGCGTGGAACTCCGCCATCGTCATGTTCCGCGTCTCCTCCCCATGGGCCAGCATGGAGATCAGGTCGCCGGTGGGCTCGGCGTTGACCCGCTGGTTCCACAGCTCGGTGAAGTAGCCGAAGCACTCGGCCAGGGTGGCGCGCAGGTCGGCCAGGTCGGCGGCGCCGCCGCCAAAGCCCGGCGGGGTGGTCATGGCGTCCGACCAGCGGGTCAGCCTGCGCCGCTCCTCGAAGGGGAAGGCGAACAGGGTCGCCAAGGTCATGGTGGTCAGTTCCTTCGACACCAGGTCGACCCAGTCGAAGGCCTCGCCCACCGGCAGGCTGTCGAGGATCAGGCCCGCCCGCTCGCGGATCAGCGGGGCCATGATCGAGAGCGCGTGGGGCGACAGCGCCGGGCTCACCGTCTTGCGCTGCACGTCGTGGCGCGGCGGGTCCATGGCGATGAAGTTGGTGGCGTTGTTGTTGGGGTCGCGGAACCCCTGGGCAGCCTTGGGCGAGAGCGCGATGCCCTTGGCCGAGGAGAAGACCTGGTGGTTGGAATCCACCGCCATGATGTCGTTGTAGCGGGTGATCGACCAGTAGGGGCCGTAGTTGCTGTCGGGCGTGAAGTGGACGGGGGCCTCGGCGCGCAGCCGCTCGAAGATCGCCCACATGGCGTCGTCGCGGAACAGCGAGGCGCGGGCGGGATTCAGGTCTTCAAGGGGGGTCTCGTAGGCGGCCTTGCGCGCGGCGGCGCGCTTGTCCTTCAGAATGTCCGTCGCGCCGTCAGCCATAGGTGTGTCCTCGAGTCCGCGCGCCCGGAGCGGGGCGCGGGGCTATGGGGAGGCTTCGAACATTGTTCCACAAGGGGGGTGAGGTCGGTCCCCGTGGGAGGAGGTGTTCTAGGCGAAGCAAGGTCGGATGATTGAGCTTCCCAAGCTCGCCGATTTGCAGCACGGCGATACACTCGGGTCGCCGGCGATGCTCAGTGCACCTTGGCAGCGTTGAAGACACCTAAACGAACCACTTCAACACGAGGCTGGAACCGGTCCAGGTCTGCGATTGTGGTGCCGAGGTGGCCTGCCGCCGCCATCGGATGACCTGTGACGGGGGATCGCAGACACTT
>NZ_JANOCX010000358.1:0-6528 GCF_031412415.1 Phenylobacterium sp. | reverse complement strand
CCGCCATGGCCGCCGGCCAGGTCGAAATAGTCCAGCGCCCGGGTGATGTAGAGGTAGGAGTTGGCGTCGAAGCGGTCGACGAAGCTGGCGCCCTGGTGGCGCAGATAGCTCTCCACCTGGAAGTCGGCGTCGAACCCCCAGGACAGGCCGTCGCGCTGCAGTTCGCGGCCGAACTTCCGCTGCAGGGCCGTCTCCGACAGATAGGTGATGTGGGCGGCCATGCGGGCCACGGCCAGCCCCTTTTCCGGGCGCACCCCCTGGATCTCATAGTCCCCGCCGCGCCAGTCGGGATCGGCCATGATCGCCTGGCGGCCCACCTCGTGGAAGGCGATGTTCTGGGCCGAATGGCGCGCCGCCGCGGCGATGCAGATGGCCGAGTAGAGCCGCTCGGGATAGTCAGCCGCCCACTGAAGGACCTGCATCCCGCCCATGGAGCCGCCCACCACGGCGAACAGGCTCTCGATCCCCAGCGCCTCGACCAGCATGGCCTGGGCGCGGACCATGTCGGCGATGGTGATCATCGGGAAGGACAGCGCGTAGGGCTTGCCCGTGGTTGGGTCGATGGAGCCGGGGCCGGTGGAGCCCATGCAGCCGCCGACGACATTCGTGCTGATGATGAAATAGCGGTCCGGGTCCAGCGGCAGACCCGGGCCGATCACCCGCTCCCACCAGCCGGGCTTGCCGGTCACGGGATGGATGGAGGCCGCGTGCTGATCGCCGGTGAGCGCGTGGCAGACGAGCACGGCGTTGGACTTGTCGTCGTTCAGCGCGCCGTAGGTCTTGTAGCCGATCTCCAGGGGCGACAGCAGGGCGCCAGAGTCCAGGCGCAAGGGCTTCTCGGCGGGAAAACGGTGTGTCCCGCCGCCGGTCTCGCCTGTCGGGATCACCACCGCGTTCATCGGCGCCTTGAAGACCGTTTCGCTCAATCGCTGTCAACCGCTTCGCGTCTGCGCCGGACGCCGCTATGAGACTTTTGTGAGCGGCGCGTTTGAGGGCGTTCGCGAGTAGGGGGGCGCGGCGTAGCGTTCATGGACCGGCTGATCCTCTTGCGGCACGGCAAGGCCGAGCGCGATTCCGAGAGCGGCGACGACTTCGATCGCAAGCTCGCCGACCGTGGCGTCATCGAATCGGCCGCCATGGCCGCGCGCCTGGCCGACCTGGGCCTGATCCCCGACCTGGTGCTGATCTCGCCCTCTGCGCGGACGCGGGAAACCTGGGCCGCGGCGGCGTCGTCCTTCCCGAACGCGGCGTTCCGGGTCGAGCGCTCGCTTTATCACGCCGAGGAATCGACCGTCCGCGACATGGCCGAGGCGGCGGGGGAGACCTCCGGCACGGTGATGATCGTCGGGCACAATCCGGGCCTGCAGGACCTGACCATCCGCCTGCTGTCCGAGGGCTCGGCGCCCCAGACCCTGATCGCCCGCGCCCACGGCGCCTTCCCGCCTGCGGCGGCGGCGGTGTTCCTGTTCGATGCGGCGGGCCGGCCTTCCTATGACGGCCTCTTCTTCCCCAAGGACTGAACGGTGGGTCGAATCTACAAGATCCTGACGCGGGCCGAGTGGGCGCGAGCCCAGGCCGCGGGCGCGTTCGAGGGCTCGGCGGTCGACCGTCTCGACGGCTTCATCCACTTCTCGACGGCCGCCCAGGCGGGCGAGACCGCGCGGCGCCATTTCGCGGGCCAGCCGGACCTTGTGGTCCTGGAGGTCGAGGCCGACGACCTGGGTGAGGCCTTGCGCTGGGAAGCCTCGCGCGGCGGCGACCTCTTCCCGCATCTCTACGGTCCTCTGGGCGCCTCGCTGGTGCGTGGCGTCACCGAGGCTGCGCTGGGCGCCGAGGGCGTCCCCAGTCTGGACCTGACGTCATGACGCTGCACGACCTGGCCGCGCGCGCGATGCACGTCCTCGATCCCGAGGACGCCCACACCCTGACCATTCGGGCGTTGCAGGCAGGCCTCGGCCCCCATGCCGACGCCGACGATCCGATCCTGGCGACCAGCGTCGCCGGCCTGGCCCTGCCCAATTGCGTGGGCCTGGCGCCCGGCTTCGACAAGAACGCCCAGGTGTTCGGTCCCATGCTGGCCGCCGGCTTCGGCTTCGTGGAGTGCGGCACGGTCACGCCGCTGCCCCAGGCCGGCAATCCACGCCCGCGCCTGTTCCGGCTGACGCAGGACCGGGCGGTGATCAACCGCATGGGCTTCAACAACCAGGGCCTGGAGCCCTTCGCCGCCCGGCTGGCCCGCCGTGGGCCGGGGATCGTCGGGGCCAACATCGGCGCCAACAAGGACGCCGAGGATAGGATCGGCGACTACGTCACCGGCCTGACCCGGCTCTGGGGCCTGGCTTCCTACTTCACGATCAACATCTCCTCGCCCAACACGCCGGGCCTGCGCGCCCTGCAGACCAAGGCCGCGCTCGAGGAGCTTCTGGGCCGCCTGGCCGCGACGCGCGACAGCCTCCCCGCGGACGCCAAGGTCCCGATGTTCCTGAAGGTCGCGCCCGACCTGGAGGACGGCGAGGTCGAGGCCATCGTCGAGGCGGTGGTCGCCAACGGGCTGTCTGGGATCATCGTCTCCAACACCACCATCACCCGGCCGGCCTTGAGATCGCCCCACGCGACCGAAGCCGGAGGGCTTTCGGGCGCGCCGCTCACGGACCTATCGACGCAGATGCTGGGCCGGTTCCGCCAGGCGGCGGCTGGACGAACCGCCCTGATCGGCGCGGGCGGGATCGGCTCGGGCGCCGAGGCCTACGCCAAGATCCGGGCCGGGGCGGAAGCGGTTCAGTTCTACTCCGCCATGGTGTTCGGCGGACCTGGCCTGGTGATCCGGATCAAGCGCGACCTGGCCGCCCGGCTACGCGCCGAGGGCTTCACCAGCGTCGCGCAGGCTGTGGGCGCCGGCTGATCGGACCTCCCTTCGCGGGCGCCATTCGTTGCCGAACCGTTCTCAGTGAAGTAACGGGGGAGTCGTCATGGCGGACGCCCTCCTTCCCCAGCCGCCCAACAGGTCGTCCGGGCGCCGCTTCTTCTGGCCCGGCGGACTTTCGGCGCGTCTGCTGATCCTCACCGTCCTGTTCGTGGCCGGCGCCGGCGCCATGGCCGTGCCCGCGGCCCTGGCGGCCTTCGAGGAGCAGTGGCTGCTGGACCGCGTGCGGGCCGCCGAACTCGCCTCCCTGGCCACCGACGTCGACCCTGACCAGGTCATGAGCGAGGCTCTGTCCTCGAAACTGCGCGCCGGGGCCGGCGTCCAGACTGTCGCGATCCTCGACAATGAGGGTAACCGGTTCCTGAAGGTCCCCGGTCCCCGCCTGGCCCGCCCGCCCTATCTGGTGGACCTGCGCGACCGGGCGCTCGGCTCCTGGCTGTCGGCGCCGTTCCAGACGCTGTCCGGCGGCGAGGAGGGGCGCATGGTCCGAGTGATCGCCGAGCCGCGCTTTTACGACGCACAGTTCATCGAGGTCGTGGCGCCGGACGCCGCGCTGAAGGCGGAGCTCAAGCGCTATCTCTGGCGGCTGCTCGCGGTCATGGCCTTCGTCTCGGCCTTCGCCGGCGGGCTGGTCTATCTGTCGCTGAACGTCTTCCTGGTCCGGCCCATGCAGCGGATCACCCGGTCCATGGAGCGGTTCGCCGCCGACCCGGAGGACATGGCGTCGCGGGTCGAGCCCTCCGGCCGCCGCGATGAGATCGGTCGCGCCGAGGTGGAGCTGGACCGGATGCAGGGCGAACTGCGCACGGCCCTGGCCTCCCGCGCCCGGCTGGCGGCCCTGGGCGAGGCGGTGGCCAAGATCAATCACGACCTGCGCAACATGCTGACCAGCGCCCAGATCGCGTCGGAACGGCTTGCGGCGCTGAAGGACCCCAAGGTGACCCAGGCCCTGCCGCGTCTGGAGCGGGCCCTGGACCGCGCCGTGACCCTGGCCACCGACGTCCTGACCTACGGCAAGACCCAGGAGGCCGCGCCCGATGTGCGGCCCATGCTGCTGGCCCAGGCGCTGGAGATCGCCGCGGAGGAGGCGCGGTTCTCGGACGAGCGCATGCGCCTGATCTCCGGCGTCGATCCTGCCGACCAGGTCAACGCCGATCCCGACCAGCTGCACCGTATCCTGGTCAATCTGCTGCGCAACGCCCGCGAGGCGGTGGAGCAGCAGGAGGGGCGCACGACGCCCGGCCAGGTTCAGGTGTCCCTGGCCCAGGAAGACGGCGCCAGCCTGATCTACCTGGCCGACAACGGACCGGGCGTCTCCGAGCGCGCCCGCGAGCGCCTGTTCCAGCCCTTCGCGGGGTCCACTCGGCCGGGCGGCGCGGGTCTGGGCCTGGCCATCGCCCGCGAGCTGGCGGTCGGCCATGGCGGCGACCTGGCGCTGGCCCAGACCGGCGCGGAGGGCTCGGTGTTCGAGCTGCGGCTGCCAGGCGCGCCGCCGAGGCTGAAGGCGCCGAGACGGCGGGCGAAGAACCCGGAGACCTAGTAGCCCTTGGCCACGCCCTCGCGGCGGGGGTCCGCGGCGCCTTCCAGGCCGTTTTGCGTGGCGACGATGCCGTGCAGGCCCGAGCCTTCGCCCCCGAAGCCGGTGAACTTGACGCCCTTGGCCGCCAGGCCGTCGACCACGCCCGGCGCGTACTTGGCGGGCTCGGAGGCGAAGCTGTCGCCCCGCGCGATCAGGTTGGGCAGGTCCAGCGCCTGCTGGATCGTCAGCTTCCAGTCGAGGACCGCCACCAGGGCCTTGAGATTATAGGCCAGGATCGCGTTGCCGCCTGGCGAGCCGACGGCGGCCACGAAGCGGCCCTGGCGGTCGGTGACCACCGTCGGCGCCATGGACGAGCGTGGCCGCTTGCCCGGCGCCACGGCGTTGGCCGCTGGTGTCTTGTCGGTGTTGTTCGGCGAGAACGAGAAGTCGGTGAGCTGGTTGTTGAGGAAGAAGCCGCCGACCATCCGCCCCGTGCCGAAGATGCTCTCCACCGTGGTGGTCATCGAGACGACGTCTCCGGCCGCGTCGACGACGACGAAGTGGGTGGTGCCGGCGGGTTCCTGCGTGGCGTCCGGAGCGCGCACACCGGCGCCGCGAGGTTTGCCCGGAGCGGGGGCCGGACCGGCGATCTCACCGATCAGCTTGGCGCGTTCCTTCACATAGGCAGGATCCAGCAGGCCGGCGACGGGCACCTCGACGAAGTCGGCGTCGCCGAAATAGCGGTCGCGGTCGGCGTACATCAGGCGGCTGGCCTGGGCGAACAGGTACCAGGCCTGGGGATCGTCCGGGCCGCGCGTGGCGATGTCGGTGTTCTCCAGAATGCCCAGGGCCTCCAGCACGGCGGCGCCGCTGGACGGGCTGTCGGGCACGCAGACCACATAGACCCGGTAGGGTCGGCAGACGGCGGGGCCGACCTTGGGCTTGTAGGCCTTGAGGTCGGCGAGACTGAGGGTCCCCGGACGCGGCCCCTCGCCGACCTTGGCGACGATGGCTTCGGCGATCGAGCCCTCCAGCAAACCCTTGGGCCCCTCGGCGGCGATCTTGCGCACGGTCGCGGCGTAGGCCGGGTTCTTGAGCAGGTCGCCGGCCTTGTAGCGCTCGCCGTCCGGCTTGGTGAAATAGGCCTTGGCGTCAGGTGTCGAGGCCTGGGGGAACGACCCGGCGATCATGCCGGCCAGCCTGGGGCTGACGATGAAGCCCTGGTCGGCCAGGCGCTCGGCGTCGGCGAAGAGCTGGCTCCAGGCGAGCTTGCCGTGCGCGCCCTGCGCCATGGCCAGCATGGCCACCGCGCCCGGGGTCCCAGTGGCCCGGCCGCTGATCACCGCGTCACGGAAGCCGATCGGCTTGCCCGCGTCGTCCAGGAAGAGCTGCGGCGTCGCGGCGGCCGGGGCCGTCTCGCGGCCGTTGAACGCGGTCACCTTGCGGGTCTTGGCGTCGTAATAGGTCAGGAAGGCGCCGCCCCCCAGACCCGAGCTCTGCGGCTCCACCAGGCCCAGCACCGCCTGGACCGCCACCGCGGCGTCCACCGCCGAGCCGCCCTTGCGCAGAACGTTGAGCCCCGCCTCCACCGCATGCGGATTGGCCGCGGCGACCATGACCTTGGGCCCGGTCGTGGGGCTGGCGGTTTCTTGCGAGACCGTGGCGCAGGCCGAGGCCAACAGGGCGAGCGCCAGAACGGCGAAACGATTGAGCTGAAACACGGATGACCACATGCAAGGGCGGGGGAGGAAAGGCGCACCATAGCCACCCGCGCGTGGACAACAAACGCCAAGCCGTGCTTTGCGTGCTTCATGAGCCAAAGAGCCGCCCCAGCGCCCGGATCGCGCAACCTGATCACCGATGTGCCGGGTTTGCGGGTGGGACAGGCCCATGACGACGCTGTCCGGACCGGGGTCAGCGTCATCCTGCCTGACGCCCGCGCCGTGGCGGCCTGCGACGTGCGCGGCGGCGGACCGGGCACGCGGGAGACGGACGCGCTCAGCCCTGAGAACCTGGTCGAGGCCATCGACGCCATCGTGCTGTCGGGCGGCTCGGTCTACGGCCTGGCCGCCGCCGACGGCGTGGC
>NZ_JANOCX010000357.1:0-5099 GCF_031412415.1 Phenylobacterium sp. | reverse complement strand
GACGGGGTTCGCCAGGCGATCGCCGAGTCCCTCGCCTCGGGCCGCGCAGACACTCTGATGCAGGACATCCAGGGCTATTTCCGCAACAGCGTCGAGGGCATGAACTCCCGCTATGGCGGCAAGTATCTGTTCGCGGGCGGCAAGATCGACACCCAGCCGGTGTCCGCCACGGCGCTGGCCGACCTCACCAACCCGGGCACGCCGCTGATCTCGGACTTCTTCCACAACGACGAGTTCATCACCCAGGCCAAGATCGACGACTCGACGACGGTCAACACCGGCCTGTTGGCCGACGACCTGGGGACCGACCTTCTGCAGGCGTTCAAGGACATCCAGGTGTTCGAGGAAAGCGGCGCGGGGCCGTTCACCGGGGTGCTGACCCCGGCTCAGGAGACCTTCCTGGAAGGCGTGCTGGCGACCTGGGACACGGTGCACCGCGATATCGTCAACGAAACCGCGCGCAACGGCATGGTCCAGAAGCGGGTTGAGTCGGTGAAGAAGGACCTGGTTTCGCGGCAGGACAGCCTGCAAGGCATGATCGGCGAGATCACCGACGCCGACATGACGCTGGCCGCGACGGCGCTGCAACAGGCCCAGCTCTCGGTCCAGGCCGCGGCGCAGGTGTTCCTGAGCTTGCAGAACAGCTCGCTGCTGAACGTCCTGCAGCCTTAAGGGCTAGAGGTTGAACTCCGCGCCCAGGCGGGCGACCAGGCGTTCGCCTGTCCAGACTTCGACGGCGTAGTTGTCCTGGCGCAGGGCGTCGGCTTGAGCGAGGGCGGCCTCGTCATCGGAAAACTGCAATTCTCGCGTGTCCCAAACACGTTCTTGCGGGCCCAGTACATAGAGGCGGTAAAAATTCATCGGCGCATCCCTTCCGGAAAACAGGTGGGAGCACAGCTCTCAGCCGCCGGTAGTCCTAAACGCTACTCGCCGACGACTTGGTGATCATACACCCGGCGACAAAGCGTCACTATCACGCTTTAGACATTTCTGATCGTCGGGTTTCCGACAATTTGGGAATTGCCCGCATCTCGCAATACCGGCCGGCAACGTCTACATAGCCGCCTATGAACGCGCCTTTCGCCGACACCGCCGTCGAGGCCGCCCGAGCCGCCGTGGGCCTGCCCGCCGGCGCGCGGGTGGTCGCGGCCATGTCCGGAGGGGTCGACTCCACGGTGACCGCCGCGTTGCTGGCGCGGGCCGGTTACGACGTGGTGGGCGTGACGCTGCAGCTCTACGATCACGGGGCGGCGGTGCAGAAGAAGGGCGCCTGCTGCGCGGGCCAGGACATCCACGATGCACGGACCGCCGCCGACGCGCTGAACATCCCCCACTACGTCCTGGACTACGAAAGCCGCTTCAAGCAGCAGGTGATCGAGGAGTTCGCCGACGCCTATCTGCGCGGGGAGACCCCGGTCCCCTGCATCCGCTGCAATCAGACGGTCAAGTTCCGCGACCTGCTGGATGTCGCCCGCGACCTGGGCGCTCAGGCGATGGCGACCGGGCACTATGTCCGCCGCGCCGAGGGCGTCGACGGGCCGGAGTTGCGTCGGGCCTTCGATCCCGCCCGCGACCAGAGCTATTTCCTGTTCGCCACGACTCGCGACCAGCTCGACTTCCTGCGCTTCCCCCTGGGCGGGCTGCCCAAGCCGGAGGTGCGCCGGGTGGCCGCCGAGCTGGGCCTGGCCGCCGCCGACAAGCCCGACAGCCAGGACATCTGCTTCGTGCCGGAAGGCCGCTACACCACGGTGATCGACCGGTTGCGCCCGCATGGGGCCGAGCCCGGCGACGTGGTGCACATGGACGGCCGCGTGCTGGGCCGCCACGAGGGCGTCACCCGCTACACCATCGGCCAGCGCCGGGGCCTGAACATCGCGGTCGGCGATCCGCTGTTCGTGGTGCGGATCGACGCCGACAGTCGCCAGGTGATCGTCGGGCCGCGCGAGGCGCTGCTGACGCGGGGCCTGACGCTGAAGGAAATCAACTGGTTGGGCGAGGGCGATAGTATCGGCGAGGCCGTCGGCCGCCCGGTGCTGGCGCGCGTGCGCTCGACCCGCGAACCCGTGCCGGGCCGCCTGACCTTCGAGGATGGCGTGGCCGGCGTGGCCCTGGACGAGCCCGAAGAGGGCGTCGCGCCGGGGCAGGCCTGCGTGCTCTACGCCCCCGAGGCCCCCGATCGGGTGCTGGGCGGCGGTTTCATCGCCGCGACCGTTCGGGCGATCTGACTTTCAGGAGACCTCCATGTCCGCCGCCGATCCCGTCGTCATCGCCGCCTACGCCCGCACGCCCATGGGCGGTTTCCAGGGGGTGTTGAGCCCCGTGAAGGCCACGGACCTGGGCGCGGCGGCGGTGCGGGCGGCGGTGGAGCGGGCTGGGCTCGATCCGCAGGCCGTGCAGCAGATCATCATGGGCTGCGTTCTGCCCGCGGGCCTGGGCCAGGCGCCGGCGCGCCAGGCGGGGCTGGGGGCGGGCCTGCCAAAGTCGGTGGAGGCCACGACCGTCAACAAGATGTGCGGCTCGGGCATGCAGGCCGCGATCATGGCGCACGACGCCCTGGCCGCGGGTTCGGTCGACATCGTCATCGCCGGCGGCATGGAGAGCATGACCAACGCCCCCTACCTGCTGGCCAAGCACCGGGGCGGGGCGCGGATCGGCCACGATACCATCTCTGACTCCATGTACCTGGACGGCCTGGAGGACGCCTACGATCCCGGCCGGCTGATGGGCTCCTTCGCCGACGAGACGGCCAAGGCCTACCAGTTCACCCGCGAGGCCATGGACGACTACGCGATCTCCTCGCTGACCCGCGCCAAGGCGGCTGTCGAGAGCGGCGCCTTCGCCCGCGAGATCGTCCCGGTGCAGGTGACCAGCCGCAAGGGGACTGAGACGGTCGCCCTCGACGAACAGCCGATGAAGGCCGACCCGGCCAAGATCCCGACCCTGCGGCCGGCCTTCGGCAAGGACGGGGCGATCACCGCGGCCAACGCGTCCTCGATCAGCGATGGGGCCGCGGCCCTGGTCCTGACGCGGGCCTCGGTGGCCGAGAAGCTGGGCCTGAAGGTCGTGGCGCGCGTGGTCAGCCATGCCGGCCATGCCCAGGAGCCCGGCCTATTCACCACCGCCCCGGTCCCGGCCATGCAGAAGGCGCTCGCCAAGGCCGGCTGGAGCGTGAAGGACGTCGACCTGTGGGAGGTCAACGAGGCCTTCGCCGTGGTCGCCATGATCGCCGAGCGCGACCTGGGCCTCGATCGCGGCCAGCTCAACGTGAATGGCGGCGCCTGCGCCCTGGGTCACCCCATCGGCGCCTCGGGCGCGCGGATCCTGGCGACCCTGCTCTCGGCGCTGGAAGCGCGCGGCGGCAAGCGCGGCGTGGCCAGCCTGTGCATCGGCGGCGGCGAGGCCACGGCGATGGCGGTGGAGCTGGTCTAGAGCCGCCTACTGCGCCTTCTGCGCCGCTTCGCGGAGGCTGACGACCTGGGGAATGGTGGCGGCGTTGTCGTTGAACGGCACCGGCCCGACCTGCTTGACCGTGCTCTCGTCGGGCTTGGGCTTGTAGCCCTCGATCCAGATGTCGCCCGGCTGATAGGGCTGGGGGCATTCGAACTGGAACTTGGCGTCGATGGACACCTTGCGCACGCCGTTGGCGGTCTTCAGCAGGGCGCCAGTGGTGGTCTGGGTCCCGCGCACCATGAAGCGGTGGACGAAGTCGCCATAGACCACGCCCTTGGTCTCGACCACGCCGTTCGTGCCCATGTCGCAGGTGGATTCAAAGTCCCAGCCGCCGTCCTCGCGACCCTTGAAGCTGTTGGTCTTGCAGTTGCCGCGGTTCATCTGCGCGCCCCACCAGTCGGCGGTCTTGGCGACCCGGTCGTTGAGACAGATGTTGGTGACGCGGGAGACGGCGCCGACATTGACGCTCTGTTCCCACAGGCCCGGTTGGCGGTCCGGCGGGACATCGGCCTCGCCGCACGCGGCCAGGCCCGCCGTGGCGAAGCCCAGAAGCAACAGGTGGCGCAGGCCGGACATGGGACCCCTCCCTCGCCCCACCGAAGCCGTGGGGGACGGTTTCCCATGGCGGAGCTAGGATGACTGGACCATGAACGCCCTGAGAAACCGTGAAGCTCCGTGGGCGTGGTTTATTTTTTCGGTCTACTTCGTCGGGGGCGCCATGGCGCCCATGGCCAGCAGGTTCATTTTCATGCCGTTCGGCATCTCCATGTCGCCGGGCTTGAAGTCGGCCGGGCAGGGGCCCTGCCAGGCGGCTTCCATCACCATCTTGCGCGAACCGTTCATCTGAGGCGCGCCGGCGCCCTCGGTCGTGGAGTCCGACTCCATCCGGTACTTGGTGTCGAAGTCGCCGGTGATGGTCCCGGTGCTGGTGGTCTTGCCGCCCGAGCCCATGTCGCAGACCGACGAGAAGGTCCAGCCGCCGCCCAGCTTGGGCGTCATGGTGGTCTGCTGGCACATGTCCTGGGTCGCCTGGCCGCCCAGGACGGAGAGCTTGGCCTCGGCCGCGGCGTCCAGGCAGATGCGGGTGGTCTGGCTGAACTCGGCCATGGTCACGGTCTGCGACCAGAGGCCGGGCTTGCGCTTAGGCATGGCGGCGGGGCCCGAGACCGGCGCGTTGGCCGCGGCGGGCGCCGCCTCGCCGACCGCGGCGGCTTTCTCGTCCGTCTTCCCGCAGGCGGCCAGGGCCAGCACCGCCGCCGTCATCGTCAATGCCCGCCGAACCATCCGCGCTCTCCCTGATATGGTGTCGGCCCCAGGCTAGCCGGGATCGAACGGGGGAAGGAAGGGGTTATGATGCGATGATGAGCCAGCTGCGAAACAACACCGACGACCAACGCTACGAGATGGACGAGAACGGGATGACCTCCTGGGCCGACTACCGGCTCGTGGACGACCGTCTCTATATCGATCACGTGGAGAGCCCCGTGCCCCTTCGCGGGACCGGGGCCTCGGGACGGCTTATGGCGGCGCTCGCCGCCGACGTCCGCGCCCAGGGGCTGAAGATCACCCCGATCTGCGGCTATGCGGCCGCCTGGCTGCGGCGCAGCCATGAGTTCCGCGATCTGGTGAGCTGAAGAAGGCCGCTCCCC
>NZ_JANOCX010000356.1:0-3148 GCF_031412415.1 Phenylobacterium sp. | reverse complement strand
ATCACCCTTCGCGCCGTGGTCGAGGGCGGCGACGTCCTGGTCTCGCTGGGCTTGCGCATCCTGGGCCGCTTCGCCGCCGAGGACGTGAAGGACCCGAACACGGGCGAGGTCATCGCTCCGGCCGACACCTATTTCGACGAGAACATGATCGATATCGTCGAGGCCGCCGCGGTCCAGTCGGTGAAGGTCCGTTCGGTCCTGACCTGCGAGGCCAAGATCGGCGTCTGCGGCGCCTGCTACGGCCGCGACCTGGCTCGGGGCACCCCGGTGAACATCGGTGAAGCGGTCGGCGTCATCGCCGCCCAGTCCATCGGCGAACCCGGCACCCAGCTGACGATGCGGACCTTCCACATCGGCGGCACCGCCCAGGTGGCCGAGCAGTCGTTCTTCGAAAGCGGCAACGAGGGCGTCGCCCGTCTGATCGGCGGCAACACCGTCGTGGCGCCGGACGGCGGGGTGGTGGCCATGAGCCGCAACCTGATGATCGTGGTCCAGGTCGACGGCAAGGACCGCGAGTCCTACAAGCCGCCTTACGGCGCGCGCCTGAAGGTCAAGGACGGCGACAAGGTCAAGCGCGGCCAGCGCCTGGCCGAATGGGACCCGTACTCGACCCCGATCATCTCGGAAGTCGGCGGCAAGGTTCGCTTCGAAGACCTGGTCGAGAACTTCTCGGTCCGCGAGGAAGCCGACGAAGCCACCGGCATCTCCAACCGCGTGATCATCGACTGGCGCACCTCGACAAAGGGTTCGGACCTGCGCCCGGCCATGGCTGTGGTCGACGCCGAGGGCGCCTATATGCGCATCTCGAACGGCGGGGAGGCGCGTTACCTCCTGCCGGTGGGCGCCATTCTCTCCGTCGGTGACGGCGATGAGATCAAGCCTGGCGAAGTTCTCGCCCGCATGTCGACCGAAAGCGCCAAGACCCGGGACATCACCGGGGGTCTGCCGCGCGTCGCCGAACTCTTCGAAGCCCGCCGTCCGAAGGACTGCGCGGTCATCGCCGAGATGGACGGCCGCGTCGAATTCGGCCGCGACTACAAGAACAAGCGCCGCATCAAGATCACCCCGGAAGATGGTGGCGAGGCGGTCGAGTTCCTGATCCCCAAGGGCAAGCACATCGCCGTCCACGACGGCGACGTGATCCGCAAGGGCGAGTACCTGATCGACGGCAACCCGGATCCGCACGACATCCTGCGCATCCTGGGCATCGAGGCGCTGGCCGAGTTCCTGGTCGACGAGATCCAGGAGGTCTACCGGCTCCAAGGCGTGCCGATCAACGACAAGCACATCGAGACGATCGTTCGTCAGATGCTGCAAAAGGGCGAGATCCTCGAGCCGGGCGACACCGGCCTGCTCAAGGGCGATCACCTGGACATGTCGGAGATCAACGAGGAGAACGCCAAGACCGAGTCCCGTGGCGGCCGTCCGGCCATCACCCAACCGGTCCTGCTGGGCATCACCAAGGCGTCGCTGCAGACCCGCAGCTTCATCTCGGCCGCCTCGTTCCAGGAAACCACCCGCGTCCTTACCGAGGCTTCGGTCCAGGGCAAGAGCGACACCCTGGAAGGCCTGAAGGAAAACGTGATCGTCGGCCGCCTGATCCCGGCGGGCACCGGGTCCTACCTGCGCAACCTGCAGCGCATCGCCGCCAAGCGCGACGAAGCCCTGTCGGCCAGCCGCGAGGAGGCCATGGAGCCCCTGCCGGACGTCATCGCGGTCGAAGCGGAGGCCGAAAAGGTCGACGGCTAAAACAGCTCAGTCTGTGCAAGCGTAAGAAACGGCCCGGGAGCAATCCCGGCCGTGTTCTTTTGTGGCCACCGGGACCGTTGGCCCGTTGCGGGCGCGTGGCGCGTCTGCTCCCTAGAGGCAATGCCGTCCTCGTTTGAGATCATCCCCGTCCGGACCCTCGACGACCTGCGGGCGACGGCGGCCCTGTTCGAGGCCTATTCCGCCTCGCTGCCTGTCGATCTTGGCTATCAAGACTTCGGCGCCGAGCTCGCCTCCCTGCCGGGCAAGTACACCCCGCCGCGCGGCGAACTGCTTCTGGCGCGCGATGCCGAGGGCCAGGCGCTCGGCTGCGTGGGCCTGAGGCCTTTAGCCGCCGAGGGGTGCTGCGAGATGAAGCGGCTCTATATTGCCCCTGAAGCGCGCGGAACCGGCCTTGGGCGCGCCCTGGCCGAGGCGATCATCCAGCGGGCGCGCGACATCGGCCACAGCGAGCTGCGCCTGGACACCCTGGCCACCATGACCTCGGCCATCGGCCTCTACCGCCAGATGGGCTTTGCCGAGATCGATCCCTACTATGCTCCCACCCCACCGGGGACGATCTTCATGGCGTTGCGGCTCTAGAGCCTTTCGCATGGTGAGACTACGGCGCCCGGCGCCATTGTCCCGCGCCAACCACGCCCTTGATCAGGCTGGGCGCTCGGAGGACCACCCATGATGCCGCTGCTGCTTTGCCCCAGGGCGGGCGCGAGGTGCGTCAGGCCGACACCCAGGCCCGCGAGCGATTCGATCGCGAGCTCGAGACCTTCCGACTGAAGATTAGCCCTTGGGCGGGCCTGGGCTCAGTTGTGCGGGGTCCAGACCTCCGGCATCGGATTCATGCCAAGGCTGCCCGTGCTGACGCCGGGCGGTATGTGACCCTCCTTGTAGCGGCGATAGGCTTGCTGCTTGGCCGCCTGCGCGTCGAAGGCCTTGCGCTTGTCCGGGGACATGGGCGGTTCGTAGAATGGCGCGTCCTTGGCGCCGGCGCCAAGGCGCTCCAGGCAGCGTTCGCGCTCGGCCTTGGTCAGCAGGCTGGGATTGGCGCAACCCACCGGCCCCAGGCGCAGGGCCGCGCCGACGCGCGGGGAGGGCGCCGGCCCCGGCGCGGGGGCGGCGAGACCTGGCGGCGACATCGCGGGGCGGGGGGCCAGGGGGGTGACCAAGGGCGCGATGATCTCGTCCGCCTGCAGCCGCAACGCCCTGCGCGGTCGGATCGGCCGGTCTGCCAGGGTCTTGGGCGGCGGTTGTCCCGCGCCAACCACGCCCTTGATCAGGCTGTGCGCTCGGAGGACCACCCATGATGCAGCTGCTGAGTTGCCCCAGGGCGGGCGCGAGGTGCGTCAGGCCGACACCCAGGCCCGCGAGCGATTCGATCGCGAGC
>NZ_JANOCX010000355.1:0-9456 GCF_031412415.1 Phenylobacterium sp. | reverse complement strand
GCATCTTCATGCCCGGCGCATCGTCAGCCATGGGCCGGGCCACCAGCATCAGCGGCGGCTGGTCGGGCTTGAGCCGCAGGCTGGAGTTCTTCAGGAAGACGATGCTGGCCACCCCTGGCGTCCGCGCTAGGGCGGCCTGGGTCGCCGGATCAAATCCGCCCCCGGCGGTCTCGGCGCGGATGTAGAGATCATCGGCCAGGACCTGGCCCAGCCAGTCGTCCACCGAGCCCCGAAAACTGGAGACCATCACCGCCATGGCGACCATCAGACTGGTGCTGGCGACGATGCCGCACAGGGCGACAGCCGCCTGTGACGGCGCGCCCCATAGGCGCTTGAACGCCAGGTCGGCCGCCGCGCCCGCCACGCCGATCCGGCGCAGGGGGCCAAGCAGGGTCCGCGCGATCCAGGGCATGGCCGCGACTCCGCCCGCCAGCAGCAGGGCCATCGACGCGTAGCCCAGCAGGGGCACGCCGCCGATCGCCGGGGCGAACGCCGCCGCCGACCCGGCCGCCAGCAAGGCGATCGAGGGCCAGACCTTGGGCGCGACGCGGGGATCGACGGAGTCGCCGACGTTCTTCAAGGCCACCGCGGGTTGCGCCCTGGCGGCCTCCCGCGCGGGGATCAGGCTGCCGCCCATGGCGGTGAGCAGGCCCAGGATCAGGAACAGCAGCGCCGCGCCCGGCGCGAAGGCCAGCTGCGGCTTCACCCCGCCGAAATAGCCGCCGCCGAGATCACCGCCCAAGAGCGCCAAGGCGCCCGCCGCCAGGCCAAGGCCAAGCCCTAGGCCCGCCACGCCGCCTACGACTCCGACCACCGCGCCCTCGGCCAGGACTTGGCCCAGCAAGGCCCGGCGACGCACGCCCAGAACCCGCAACAGGGCGAACTGGGACCGCCGCCGCGCCACGGCCAAGGACTGCGCCGAATAGACCAGGAACCCCCCGGTCAGCAGGGCCATCAGGGCCAGCATGTCCAGATTGACGCGATAGGCGCGGCTGAGCGCGTCGCTGCGCCGCGCCTCGCTCTCGCGGCTGACGAGCTGGGCGTCGGCCGGCAGGATCTCGGCGATGGCCGCCCGGACTCGCCCGACATCGGCGCCTTCATCGAGACGCAGATCGATCCGCTGCAGCTTGCCGAGTTGCCCGAACCGCCACTGGGCGGCGGCGATGTCCATGACGGCGATCTGCTGGCCGTCCGCCACGCCAGGCAGGATCCCGGACACCGTCAGCGTCACGGCCCGGCCGGCGGCGGTGACCTCGAGCCTGTGGCCCGGCGCGACGCCGAGACGCTCGGTAGCTGCTTGCGACAGCATGACGGCGCTGTCGTCGAAGGCAGCCTCCCCTGTGGGCCCCTGCGGCTGTTCGGCGTTGCTGGGACGCCCCATCAGGCTGGGCGTCACATAGGCGGCGCGCAGGATGTCCAGGCCGATCAGGGTCAGGTCTTCGTCCTTTGCGCTGGCCCGCAGCTCGACGACCGGACTGGCGGCCGCCACGCCGGGAAGGCGGGCCAGGGTCGGATAGAGCCCCTCGTTGAACCCGCTGGGCGAGGCGCCGCGCACCTGAAGCTCGGCGTCGCCGTTGACGGTCGAAACTGCGCGGGAAAACTCGTTGAGCGCCGAGGCGTTGACCAGGTGCACCGCGAGCCCGAGCGCCACGCCCACCGCGATAGCCACCGCCGCTGTGACAACGCGCATCGGGTGCGCCCGCCATTCGCCCAGGATCATCCAGCGCGCGGCGAGAGCCAGGGGTCGATCAGCCGCCATGGCGCTCGACCAGACCCGTGCGGGTCAGGGTCAGGATGCGGTCGGCGGCGCGGGCGGCGACGTCGGAGTGGGTGACCAGCAGGGCCGCGGCGCCTGACTGGTGCACCTGCTCAGCGAACAGCGACAGCACCCGGTCGGCGGTCTCGGGATCGAGATTGCCGGTGGGTTCGTCGGCCAGGATCAGGGCGGGCCGGTGGATCAGGGCGCGGGCGATGGCGACCCGCTGCATCTCGCCGCCCGAAAGCTGATGGGGGAAGTCCCCGCCCCGACCCGGCAGGCCGACAGCGTCCAGCATCTCACCGGCTCGCGCCAGCGACGCGGCGCCCGGCGCGCGCTGCAACACCAGCGGCAGGGCCACGTTCTGCGCCAGGGTCAGGTGGGGCAGGATGTGGAAGGCCTGAAACACGAAGCCGATCCGATCGCGGCGCACGGCCGTGCGGGCGTCGTCGTCCAGGCTCTCCAGGCCAACCCCGTCGATGGCGACCTGTCCCGCGTCGGCGAGGTCCAGGCCCGCGATCAGGTTCAGCAGGGTGGACTTGCCCACCCCAGATTCCCCCATCACCGCCACGAACTCACCGGCCGCAAGCTCCAGGTTCAGGCCCTGGAACAGCACTCTCCCGCCGGGAACCGACTTGGTCAGGGACCGCAGGGAGAGGATCGCCATCAGCGTTGCCTCAACCCGCCTTGGGCGGGGCGGCGGGAGGCGGCCCCGCCGTTCGCTTCTGGGCCAAGGCCGCGCAGGAGGCGAAGCCGATGGAGCCATCCTCGTCATAGAGGCGGCACTCGCCGACCGCCACGCCATCGGTGGCGTCGTGATAGGCGCTTTCGAAGCCGATCCACTCGGTGCGCGGCATGCGGTGCAGATAGACCGTGACGTCCGAATTGATGAAGGCCAGGCCCTGCTCGGAGGCGTGGGCGGCGGGGCTGGCGAAGTCGGCGGCCACGGCGACGCGCTGGAACGGCGTCAGGGGTTCGCCCTCGACTATGTCGCGGACCTCGCTCATCCACATGCGGCGCTGACCGCCCTGGCCAAAGCCGCCGCTGATCGGTCGCGTCGACCACATGCGACCCATGGGGCCCGCGCCCGGATCCGGCGCCGGGATGTCAGCGGGCTTGGGAACGTCCCACTCCGGCGCCTTCCAGACCTTGCCCTCGGGGTTCTCCGTGCGGCGCAGGAACTGGCAGCTCGCCTTGGCCATGCTGACGCCGCCGGAGATGAACTCCGCCTCGGCGACGCGGATGCGGCCGCCCTCGCGGATGAGCTTCGTGGTCACCTCGATGGGGTCGAAGCCGGGCAGCCGGTACATGTCGACCGTCAGGCGGGCCGGCAGGAAATCCGGGTCGCCGTGCCGGCGTTCAAGCTCGAAGCCCAGCAGGCCGACGATGACCCGACCGTGCAGGGAGTTGGGATTCCACGGGCCTCGGCCGGCGGGGGTTGGCACGTAAAATGCGCCGTCTCGTTTGAAAAAGGGTTCGTTTGTCATGGCGCGGGACCATGACGGATTCCCTTGTCCGGAACTAGACCGCAGCCTCGCGATGGATGGCGGCGTCGAGGCCTGCGAGCATCTCATCCCAGGCGGCGGCCACCGGCGGCGTCCAATCGCTCCCGAGCAACTCGCGCAGCGTCTCCATCACCGTGCGGAAGAAGGTGACGAACACCTTGGGCGGAACACCCAGGTTCTCGTGATTGACGATCTCGGCGCGGATCATGTTGGCGCCGAACGCGCCCGCGCCGGAGAAGTCCAGCAGGGTCTGGAAGACCACGGCCAGCATCTCGCCCCGGGCGGCGCCGGTCTTGTCGCCGACGAAGAGCTCAGCCATCTCAGGGCTTTGCGCGAACAGCCGCTCATAGACCGCCTGGGTCGGATCGCCGTGGCGCTCGGCGACCTCTTCCAGGCTCCAGGCGATCAGGTTTGTTTCGTCGGTCATGATTTGCGCGGTTCGATCTGCTCAGCCTAAGGTCCCGGCTCGCGAAATTCAGCCTTGGGATTCATCGTCGATGCGTTTCTCGTTCCTTGGAAAGCTGGCCACAGGCGCCATCTTGTCCGGCATGACCGCTTTCCCCGCCGTAGCCCTTCCCGACCCCAGCGACCCCTATGTCTACATGGAGGAGATCGAGGGGGCGAGGGCCAGGGCCTTCGCCCGCGCCGAGAACGACCGCTCCCTGCCGCTGCTCCAGAACGACGCCCGCTATTCCAAGCTCTATGCCGACGCTCTCGCCATCGCCACGGCCAAGGATCGCATCCCAGTGGTCGGCTTCGCGGGTGACGGCTCCCTGCGCAACTACTGGCAGGACGCCGAGCATGTCCGCGGGATCTGGCGCGCGACGGACCTCGACAGCTACCGGAACGGCAAGCCCACCTGGCGCACGATCCTCGACCTCGACGCCCTGTCCAAGACCGAGGGCAAGAACTGGGTCTGGAAGGGCTCGACCTGCCTGGCGCCCGACGACGCCATCTGCCTGATCTCACTGTCGGACGGCGGCAAGGACGCCGTGGAGGTCCGCGAGTTCGACGCCCGGACAGGGCAGTTCGTGAAGGACGGGTTCTTCCTGCCGCAGGGCAAGCACAGGATGACCTGGGTCGACGCCGACACCCTGGCCGTCGCCACCGAATGGACCAAGGGCGAGGTCACCACCTCGGGCTATCCCTTCATCATCAAGCTGCTGAAGCGCGGTCAGGCGCTGAGCGCCGCCACCGAAGTCTTCCGCGGCAAGGCCGATGACGGCGGCTATGGCGTCAGCCCGGTCGCCTTCCGCGACGCCGACGGCAAGCTGCAGGCGCTGATCGCCGCCCGGCCTCTCGACACCTTCAACGCCGAGTATCACCTGCTCGACAACGCCGGCGCCCGGAAGCTCGGCGTCCCGCTCCGGTCCTCGCCCCAGGGCCTGATCGACGGCCAACTGCTGCTGACCCTGGAGCAGGACTGGGAGGGTCACGGCAAGACAGGCGACCTGCTGGCCCTGGACCTGGCAGCCCTCAAGACCGCGCCGCAGTCGCCCAAGTCGACCTTGGTCCTGCGACCGACCCAGAGCCAGGCGATCGAACAGATCGCCACAACTCGCAACCGCCTGGTCGTGGCGCTCTACGACAATGTGAAGGGCGGCGTTCTCAGCTTCCAGCACGGCGCCAAGGCCTGGACCTCGACCAAGCTCAGCCTGGCGCAGGACGCCTCGATCGGCATTGTATCGGCCTCCGACCGCGACGACCGACTGCTGCTCAGCATCGCGAGCTTTCTGACGCCAACCGCTCAGGTCCTGGCCGACGCCACGACCGGCACGTCGGAAACCCTGCGCACCCTCCCCGCGCGCTTCGACGCCTCCCGGCACGTGGTCGAGCAACACTGGGCGACCTCGAAGGACGGGACCAAGATCCCCTATTTCGTGGTGCGGCCGAAGGATCTGAAGGCGGACGGGACCGCGCCCACCCTGCTCTACGCCTATGGCGGCTTCCAGGTGTCACAGACGCCGGGCTACGCGGCCTCGGTGGGCAAGCTGTGGCTGGAGCGCGGCGGGGTCTATGTCATCGCCAACATCCGCGGTGGCGGCGAGTTCGGCCCGCGCTGGCACGAGGCGGGGCTGAAGCTGAACCGCATGCGGGTCTATGACGACTTCTTCGCGGTCACCGAGGACCTGATCGCGCGCAAGATCACCAGCCCGAAGAAGCTCGGCATCATGGGCGGCTCCAATGGTGGCCTGCTGATGGGCGTGGCGCTGACCCTGCGGCCTGAGCTGTACAAGGCCGTGGTCATCCAGGTGCCGCTGTTCGACATGATCGGCTACACCCACATTGGCGCCGGCGCCTCCTGGGTCGGCGAGTACGGCGACCCGGCCAATCCGGAAGAGCGCAAGGTGATCGACACCTATTCGCCCTATCAGCTGCTGGCCAAGGGCAAGCCCTATCCGAAGGTGTTCCTGGAGACCTCCACCAAGGACGACCGGGTTCATCCAGCCCACGCCCGTAAGGCCGCGGCGCGGCTGAAGGAGCTGGGCTACGACTACCTCTATTACGAGAACATCGACGGCGGCCACGCCGCGGCGGCCAACCTCAACGAAACGGCCAAGCGCCAAGCGCTGGAATACACCTATCTCAGCCAGCAGCTGATGGACTGACCGCTCCCGGGCCGGCGCGAGTCTCGACGGCTCGCGCCTCCACCGCCTCGCCGCAGGCCGAGCAGGCCTGGACCGGGTGGAAGTCATGGCCGCATGCCTTGTGCCGGTGCAGCAGCGGCGGCCCGGCCTCGCCGGAGTAGTGGCGGTCGCCCCAGTGAACGATGGCCATCACCACCGGATGCAAGTCCAGGCCTTTTTCGGTCAGCCGGTACTCATGGCGCGCCGGGCTGTCCTGATACGGCGCGCGCCGTAGGACCCCCTCCTCCACCAGCAGCTTCAGGCGGTCGGCCACGATAGTGCGGGAGATCCCTAGCCGTGCCTGGAACGCCTCAAAGCGCCTTATGCCCAGGAAGCAGTCGCGCAGGATCAACAGGGTCCACCGGTCGCCGATCACCGCGACGGAGCGCGCGATCGAGCAGGGCTCTTGCGCCAGTTCGTTCCACTTCATCGCGCCATCTCCCGGATTGTCTCAGGGCCACCATTGACGGGGTACAGATTCGATACCATGGTCAGTCCAGAAAATAAACTTATGGGAGATGCGCGATGTCCGGGGTCTGTCTGGTGGTCGGCGCGGGCGATGGAGTGGGCGGGGCGATCGCCAGGGCGTTCGCGGCCGAGGGCCTGGAGGTCTGCATCACGCGGCGGGCGCGCAATCTCGATCAGCTCGAGGCCTTGGCCCAATCCATCCGCGACAGCGGCGGCAAGGCCCGCGCCTTTGGCGTCGACGCGCGAGCGGAGGACGAGATGGTCGCGCTGTTCGAGCAGATCGAACGCGAGGTCGGGCCCTTGGAGGTCGTGGTCTTCAACATTGGAGCCAATGTCCGCTTCGAGTTGACGGAGACCACGGCGCGGGTCTTCCACAAGGTGTGGGAAATGGCCTGTTTCGCGGGGTTCCTGACCGGGCGGGAGGCCGCCAAGGTGATGATCCCGCGCGGCCGGGGCACGATCCTGTTCACCGGCGCCTCGGCCTCGCTGCGGGGACGGCAAGGATTCTCGGCCTTCTCCGCGGCCAAGCAGGCCCTTCGCGCGGTCGCCCAGGCGGCGGCGAAGGAGTTGGGGCCCCAGGGCGTCCACGTGGCCCACATCGTGGTCGACGGCGCCATCGACGGCGTATTCGCCCGCGCCAACATCGCCGACCGTGAAGACCGTCTCGCGCGCGACAACATCCTCAAGCCCGAGGAAATCGCGCAAAACTATGTCTGGCTGCACAAGCAACACCGCTCGGCCTGGACGCACGAACTGGACCTGCGTCCCTGGTCCGAGAGCTGGTGAGGAGACCATCATGGGAAAGACCGTCGAGTTCTTCTTCGATTTCGGCAGCCCCAACGCCTATCTGGCGATGCAGGTCCTGCCCGACATCGCCGCGCGCGCCGGCGCCGAGTTGAAGGTCAGCCCGGCCCTGCTGGGCGGCATCTTCAAGATCACCGGTAACCAGTCGCCGATGACGGCCTTCGGCGCCGTTCAAGGCAAGCTCGCCTATGAGAGCCTGGAAACCCGCCGCTTCGTGGCCAGGCACGGCCTCACCCGGTTCGCGCAGAATCCGCACTTTCCAGTCAACACCCTGCTGATCATGCGCGGCCTCGTCGCCGCCCGCCGGATGGGCGTCGAAACGGCTTACCTAGCGGCGGTGCTCTCCGGTATGTGGGAACAGGGGCTGAAGATGGACGATCCGGAGGTGGTCGCCGGCGTGCTGACGACGGCCGGTCTCGACGCCAAGGCCCTGTTGGAGGCGACCCAGGACCCGGACGTGAAGGCCGAGCTGATGGCCGGGACCGAACGGGCCGCGACCCGTGGGGTTTTCGGCATCCCGACCTTCTTCGTCGGAGACGAGATGTTCTTCGGCAAGGATCGGCTGAGCCAGGTCGAGGAGGAGCTGAACCGATAGCTCCAACTTGCGGAGGCGGTCCCGCAATAGTCTGGAAATACTGCGGCGCCGCAGGGAGACGATGGGGCGACGCTAGTTGAACTTCCGCCAGCGCAAACGTGCTCGCCCACGAGTTATCGCAGACCTGGAACAGCCGAATTCATGCTGGTCTACAGTGCGAGAACCCGTCGATGGACTCGCCGCAGGTCGCGGAAAAACGAGCGGTTTCCAGAATAACGCGGACATTTCGGCCTATTGCCTGTAGATAACTTGTCACACTCGAGATCTGTGGATTCTCGTACCGGCGCCGCGCGCCGGTTGCGGGCGCATTCCAGACCGGCCCCAAGAAGGAGCAGCCCCCATGGCGACCCGTGACGCTTTCATTCGATCCATCTTCACCGTGGCTCGCCACGACGACATGTGGGCCGTGGAACACGAGGGGCAGTACTTCGACCATTCGATCGACAAGGAAGAGGCCAAGGCCGCCGCCAATCGCCGCGCGCGCGCCGCTCAGGACGCCGGCAAGCCTTGCCAGGTCCGGGTGACTGGCGAACACGGCTTCTTCGCCGCCGCCTGATCCATCCACACAAACCCGAGGCCAAGCCTGTGAGCGACACCATGAGCCAAGACGTTCCCCTTCAGCGCCCGGCCTTCGTGGCGCCGAAGTCGATGGCTGAGACCTTCCGCAAGGCCATCGAGGCGGCCGAAGCGGCGGGTACGTCTAGGGAGGATATGACCCTTCGCCTGACCCTCCGCGACGCTTCGAACATCCGTCGCGACAACCGCATCGCGGTCTCGGATCTGAGCTTCGTGGGCGGCGAGATGCGCCTGCTCCAGGTCAAGGTCGTCACGGGCGGCGTCGACGTCAGCATGCTGGACTTGGGCGCCTAACGCCGTCGAGGCGGCACCACGTCGGCGAAGAGCGAAAAGCTCTTCCAGGCCGGCTCCACCGGCGATGCTTCGGCGGTCGGGGTGTAGGGCGATGGCTCCACCGACTGCAGCGACGGAATATAGCGCGGACAGTTCGGGAAGATATCCGTCGGCGTGATGCTGACCACCAGTTGAGCGCCGGCGATCCCGGCCATGCGGGGATCGTCGTCCAGGATGCGCGCGATCCCGTTCACCCGCAGGCGCTGCGGCTTTTCACCCATGCCGATGAACAGCAGTCCGACCTGAGGGTTCGCCGCGATGTTTCCCAGGCTCTTGAACATGCCGTTGCCGTCGTAGTCGGGGAAGATCAGTTCGTCCGGCGCGGTTACCTGCGCGAATCCGGCCGGCCCGCCCTTGAACGAACAGTCGGGCGCCGCCTGCGCGTTCGCCGTGGCCAGGAAGAAATAGGTCTGCGCCGCGATGAAGGCGGTATCGGCTTCGTTGAACGTCGACCGACGCAGGGTCGCCTCCAGACGGTCGGCCAAGGCGCGGCTGCCGAAAGCGTCCTGCATGTCGCGATTGCCCTGATGATACATGCGCCAACTCCCCCAAATCCGGTGAGCAAGCATCCTACCCCCGTTGGCCGCCGGGGCGAACGGCTGTAACTGTCCCGCCGTCTGTGACGGGGATTGTCCATGGAACTCGATGCGGTCGGCGGCGCGGCCACGGGCGGACTCATCGGCGCGGCGATCGAGAAACCAGCGGGCCAAGCGGGCGAGCACTCCGGGATCTGCAGCGACTGTGGGGCGGAGACCTCCGGGCGGTTCTGCCAGAACTGCGGCCAGCCGACCC
>NZ_JANOCX010000354.1:0-12055 GCF_031412415.1 Phenylobacterium sp. | reverse complement strand
GCGGCCTTGCCGATCTTCACCGCCAATGGCCGCGTCTCTTTCATCACCCCGAAGGTGCCGCCGTGGCCGGAGCAGCGCTCGACCACCTCGACGCGGGTGTCGGGGATCAAGCGCAGCATCTCTGCCGACTTCTGACCCATGTTCTGCGCCCGCGCATGGCAGGCATGGTGGACCGTCACCCCGCCCGCGACCGGCGAGAGGCCGGGCGTCAGACCGTGGGTCTTGGCGATGTCGACCACATACTCGCTGATGTCACGCGTCGCGGCGGCCAGTCGCAGGACGGCGTGGTTCTCCGGCAGCATCAGCGGCCACTCGAACTTCATCATCAGACCGCAACTGGCGGTCAGCGCCACCACCTCGTAACCTTGGTCGATATAGGGGGCGAAAGCGTTGGCGATCCGCTCGGCGCGCCCGGCCACATCGGCCAGATCGCCGGCCTCGAGTTGCGGCATGCCGCAGCATTCCGGATAGAGCAACTCGGCCTGCACGCCTTGCAGCGCCAGGACCCGGGCGGCGGCGACCGCCGTGTCGGGCTGGTTGTAGTCGACGAAACAGGTCGCGTAGAGCACCGCCTTGCGCTGACCCACGGCCGGGCCCTCTGGATTGGGCGGAACCGGAACCTTCAGCCGGTCCGTCGCGGTCCTTGAGTGGTACTGCGGCAACTCGGCCTCGGCGTCGATCTGGGCGATGGCGTCGAGGAGCTTGCGAAGCGGCGTGTTCTTCCGCGCCGTGGCCCAGTTGGCGATTTTCGCGACCGGCTTGGCCAGTTTGCCGTTGCGGTCTGTCTGGCCCAGTTGGTCGCGGATGAAGTCCTTCTCGCCCGCGCGGCGCTTGGCGGCGCGGTAGCGCAGGATCAGATGCGGAATGTCGATGTCGAAGGGGTGCGGCGGGACATAGGGGCACTTGGTCAGGAAGCACATGTCGCACAGCGTGCAGGCCTCATCGACCTTGGCGTAGTCGCTCTTGGCCACGCTATCGAGCTCGCCGGTCTTGGACTCGTCGATCAGATCGAACAGGCGCGGGAAGCTGTCACAGAGATTGAAGCAGCGCCGGCAGGTGTGACAGACGTCGAACTGACGCTCCATCTCCCTCTCGACGGCCTCAAGGTCGTAATAGGCTTCGTCCCGCCAAGCGATGGGATGACGAAACGGCGCGTCGAGGCTGCCCTCGCGGGCGGGAGTGTCGGCCACGGATACCTCGTTGTCGGGAAGAAACGGGGCGGTCAGGAAGGAACGGGCGGTGACGTCGCGCCGCCCGGCGGCGCTAGGCGTCGAGGCCTTCCAGGGCGCGCTGGAAGCGGCCGGCGTGGGACTTCTCGGCCTTGGCGAGGGTTTCGAACCAGTCGGCGATCTCGTCGAACCCTTCGTCGCGCGCCGTCCGCGCCATGCCCGGATACATGTCGGTATATTCGTGGGTCTCCCCGGCGATGGAGGCCTTCAGGTTGTTCGAGGTGCCGCCGATGGGCAGGCCAGTGGCCGGATCGCCGACCTCTTCCATGAATTCCAGGTGCCCGTGGGCATGGCCTGTCTCGCCTTCGGCCGTGGAGCGGAACACCGCGGCCACGTCGTTGTAGCCTTCCACATCGGCCTTCTGGGCGAAGTAGAGGTAGCGCCGATTGGCCTGGCTCTCGCCCGCGAAGGCGTCTTTGAGGTTTTGCAGGGTCTTGCTGGTCGCGAGGCTCATGGTCGTCTCCCTTGCCGCGTGGCGCACCTTGAGGTTCGTGCGCGTATTCGCTCTCGGCGTGAGTATGAACCGACCAGGAAATAGGCCCAATCGATTTAATTTATGGAGAGGATCGAGGCGCTCTATTCCGCATTCGCAGCCTTGGCGAAGTAGATCTCGGCGGGCCCCGGAAAGCGGCGCTGGCGGACGTCCTCGGCGTAGCCGGCGACGGCCTTGGTGATCTCGCCGCGCAGGTCGGCGTAGCGGCGGACGAACTTCGGAGTCCAGTCGAACAGGCCCAGCATGTCGTCGGTCACCAGGATCTGGCCGTCGCAGCCGGAAGAGGCGCCGATGCCGATGGTGGGGACGCTGATCGCTTCGGTGATCTCGCGGGCCAGGCCCTCGGCGACGCCCTCGACGACGACCGCGAAGGCGCCCGCCTCAGCAGTGGCCTTCGCCTCGGCCAGGATGCGGGCGCGCTCGTCGGCGCCCCTGCCCTTGGCCTTGAAGCCGCCATCGACGTTCACAGCCTGGGGCCGCAGGCCCACATGGCCCATGACCGGAATGCCGCGCTTGACCAGGTAGTCGATGGTTTCGACAACGGTTGGGCCGCTCTCGACCTTCACGGCCTGGCAGCCGGTTTCCTTCATCACCCGCGCGGCGTTGGCGTAGGCGATCTCCGGCGCGCCCTCGTAGCTGCCGAAGGGCATGTCCACCACGACCATGGCCCGCCGGGCCGTGCGCATCACCGCCTGGCCGTGCAGGATCATCATCTCCAATGTCACACCCACCGTGTTGGGCAGGCCGTGGACCACCATGCCGACGGAGTCGCCCACCAGCATCAGGTCGCAGTGCTCGTCCAGCAGTTCGGCCATGGGGGCGGTGTAGGCGGTAAGGCACACGATGGGCACGCCGCCCTTGCGGGCGGCGATGTCCGGCGCGGCGAGCCGCTTGCCGGTATCCTGACGCTGGGCCGACATGACCTAGAACTCCTCGATGACCCGGGTCAGGACGAACCCCATGGCGAGGACCGCCAGACCGCTGGCGAGCCATACCACCGAACCACCGGCCGGCAGGGCCGAAAGCAGCTCCACCCGCGGCGCCCACTCGGCGACGCCGTCGCGCAGGATGCGGCTGGACCCTTCGGACGCCGCCTCAACCTGACCCACGAAGTTCGACAGGATCAGCTGGCTGGCGCCCACGAGGCCGCCCACCAGGCCGGCCGCGCCGATCAGGATCCGACGCAGGTTCCAGCCACGGTCCAGCTTGCGTTCCACCAACGCGGCGAAGGCCTTCTCGTCGGAGAAGGCCGGGGGGTCGGCGAAGAGGCGTTCCAGCCGCCGCTCGAATTCAAGCTCAACCATTGCCACGCCTCCCTTCAACTGCAGCGCCGCCAGGCGCCAGTCGCGTTCTGAGTTTCTCCAGACCACGTTTGACATGCGATTTGACCGTTCCAAGCGGCAGGTTCAAGGCCTCCGCCGTCTCGGCGTGGGAAAGACCCGCGCCGTAGCACATGGACACGCACAGTCGTTCGACCGCGCTCAGCGACTTCAGACCCTCGTCCAGGTCGATCCGGGCCGCGGCGTCCGGTTGATGCGCGTCGACCGAGGCGTCCTCGGCGTCCTGGGCCAGCCCCGTCAGCCGCCGCTCGCGTTGCAGGCGGCGAAGATAGAGTCGGGCCGCGATCTTCTTGACCCAGCCCGCGAACGCCCCCTCCCCGCGAAACTCTCGGATCCGTTCGAAGGCCATCAGGAAGGCGTCCTGGGCAAGGTCGTCGGCCTCGGCCGGCGAAGACCCCATCCGTCGCAGCAGGCCGCGCACGGCCGAGCCGTGCCTCCGGACCAGCTCCCCGAAGGCCGCACGGTCTCCCGCCGCCGCCAGGGCGGCCAGCTCCACGTCGTGGAGATTGGCCAGCCTTGTGTTGTTAGCGCCCGACATCTGGGCTTTTCCCCATCCCCTCGAGGACTCTACTGCTTGCCGCGGGTCACGAACGACAGGGCGATCAGCGCCAGGCCGATGAAGCCCGGGAAGGCCGCGATGCCCAGCAGAGGGTAGAAGGCGTCAGGCTCTTCGAAGCTGACCGCGAAGCCCAGGGACGCGAAGCCGACGGCCACGCCCAGCCAGATGATCCCCGAGCGGAGGTCCTTGTACGGCGAAGGCGGAGCCTTCACGTCGCTGGTCAGGGCGTCGATGACCTCCGGCGGAAGCGCGGCGCCCTTCTCGATCGACGCCCGCAACGTCTCCTGCAGCTTTTGGCGTTCCTGGCTCTTGAACCAGCGCGGCAGGACGACGATCGCCGCGATCATCGCGAACATCGTGATTGGGATCAGAATTTCCATCTTGTCTTCCCCTCTTCAGGATTGGTGGGCGCATCGGCCCGGTTCTGAAAGGAAAGAGGCGCCGGACCAGGCATACAGATGCAAGGATGAGCATGAAATGTTCGTCATGTTCTCAAACCCAGCAGGGACATGGCCGGGCCGTCCGCCAGCAACACGACCGCCGCGGCCGCCACCATCGCCGCGCCGGCCGGAGCCAGGCCGCCGCCGTGACGCCGATTGGATGCGGGATCGCGAGATTAACTTCGCCCGCCAAAGGCGGCCTCATAGATCTCCGGCTTGAAGCCCACCAGCAGGCGCTCACCCAGATCAAGGACCGGCCGCTTGATCATCGAGGGCTGCCCCAGCATCAGGGCGACCGCCTTGGCCTCATCCATCGGCGCCTTCTCCGCATCCGGCAGCTTGCGAAACGTCGTGCCGGCGCGATTGAGCAGGACCTCCCAGCCCACCTGCTCTACCCAGCTCTCCAGCCTCGGCCGGTCGATGCCGAGCACCTTGTAGTCGTGGAAGGCGTAGGTCACGCCGCGACCGTCCAGCCAGGCGCGCGCCTTCTTCATCGTGTCGCAGGCCTTGATGCCGTGGATGGTGACCGTCAAAGCCGCGCTCCTTGCTCGCCGGCTGATTCCGGCGCCTCGACGCTACCGCGCCGATTGCGCGGCGTCCGTGGAACTTTCCCATCGTGGCCATCCGTGCGAACGGAGGAGGCTGTGGACTTGCGCGCGACGAGGTCGGCTCCAACGTCATGAAGTCAGACGATCGCCGCGCCGCCATCCTGGATCGTCTGGCCGACCACGTGCTGGCCCACGGTCTTTCGGCCGCCAGTCTCAGGCCGCTCGCCAAGGCGGCCCAAACCAGCGACCGGATGCTGCTGTACTACTTCAAGGACAAGGCTGAGATTATCGCCGCGACGCTGGACCAGGTCTCCCTGAGGCTAGTCGCCCTGCTTGAGGACCAGACGGCCAAGACGCCGCTGCCGCTGGCGGACCTGCGAACGCAACTGCTGACCCTTCTGTTCGCCGAGCGCCTGTGGCCGTACATGCGCATATGGCTGGAAGTCGCGGCCTTGGCGGCGCGGGGCGATCCCGTCTATCGCGATGTGGGTGAGCGGATCGCGCGTGGCTTCCTGGCCTGGGGCGCCGCGCAGCTCGATAGCCCCACGCCCGACGCGCGCGAGGCCGATGCGGCCAGGCTGATGGTCACGATCGAAGGCATGCTGCTGATGAGGAGCGTCGGCCTCGAAGACGTCTGTCGTAAGGCGCTGTAGCCCCGCCTCAGGCGCGCTCCGGCCTGTTCATCAGCAAACCCAGAAGAAGGGCGACGCCCGCGCCCCAAAGGATCGCCGCGCCGGCGCCGGCGACGGCCTAGGCGTCCGCGCCATAGAGCGTCGGAAACTGAGATAGCGCCAGACCGTCCAGCAGGGCAGCTGTCGCCGTGGCGACGGTCACCCCGATCGCGATCTGGTCACGCCCCAGCTTCGCAAGGCGCTGGGCGAGCAGGATCAAGGGAAATGTCCCGGGCACGGTCAGCACGTAGAGCGCGATCAGCCCAACTCCATCGAAAGCGCCCATGGGGCCTACGAAGCGCAACAGCACCGCGGCGAGAAACCAGAGCACGGCGCCGAGAACCACGAGGGTCACGACCTGACCTCGCCGCAAGGGACCTCCAGCCGATCCAGCGAGATCATCTCTAGTCAGGCTTGCCATGGGTCACCTTCCGTAGGGAACACGACCGATTCACTACGGAAATGTAGCGTTCGCTACAAGTCGAAATCGACCGCCTTACATCGGAGGCATCTTCTCGAACCTGGGAAGGGCGGGGTCGAGGTGATCCCAATCATGGCTGCGCACCGCGTAGGTCACGACCTGCGGCGCGCATCGGCTCGGATCGTCAAGGCTCCCGGCCGACACCGTGAAGAGGTCGGGCATGCCGGAGAACGTCAGATACACCGGTGATCCGCAGGCTGGGCAGAAGGCGTGCGTTTTCACCGCGCCGCTGTCGGCGACCACGTCCCAGCGCGTCGCCTGGCCTTCAAGTCTCACCGCTTCCCGGTTCGCAAAGGTCAGGAAGGTCCCGTGCCCGGAACCGCTGGCGCGCTGGCAGTCGCGGCACTGGCAGTGGTTCGTGAACACCGGTTCAGCGGAGATGTCGTAGCGGATCGCGCCGCAGGCGCAGCGGCGAGCATAGTTGTGGCTCATGGTCTTGTTCCCGTTTGTCTGGTTCCGATCAGTTTGAGCCAGGGCCCTGCATGGAAAGCACTCATCAGCAGGTACATGAGGGTCATTCCGGTCAGCGGTGACGCGGTCGCGACCGAACACAGTGTGTGGGGCGGCCCCCCGCTCACGGCCGTTAGCAGCGCCATGGCCGCGAAAGTCGGCGCGGCCGCCAGGCCCAGGCAGCCGACCACGCCGAGTTCGGGCGCGGCTTCGTCGGAACGCGCTTGGCGCACGCCGTATCTCCTGCGCTTGCCGGGTCGACTAGTTTTCGGATGTCTTGAACAGCGCTTCGCCGGCGTCGGACACCTCGACCCACTTGGGATCGGGCGCGGCTTCGGCGTCGTAGTTGTCGTTCCAGTTCCACCACTTGTACGGCGGTGTTTGCGGGTAGCCCGCGGGCGAATCCTCCCAGACCTCTTGTCGGCCAAGCGGCGTGATGTCGAGATAGTTCCAGGTGCCGCCCATGGCCTCGTCACCACGACTGTCGATCACGTAGGTGCGGAAGATCCTGTCGCCGTCCCGGAAGAACACGTTGGTGGCGTGCCACTCGTCCGCGCCCAAGTCGGCGTCGAAGGTGTCCGTCAAGCTATACCAGGGCATCGCCCAGCCCATTCTAGCCTTCAGCCGCGCGATGTCGGGCTGTGGCGCGCGAGAGACGAACGCCAGGGTGGTGTCACGCGCGTTCAGATGCGCGAGGTGGGCGACCTGGTCCGCCACCATGGAGCAGCCGCGACAGGCATGCTCGGGCCACCCGAAGACCCCAGGCTCGAAGAAGGCGCGGTAGACTATCAACTGGCGGCGGCCCTCGAAAAGGTCGAGAAGGCTCGCCCGCCCCATGGGCCCGTCGAACGCATAGGCCTTTTCCACGGCGGTCCATGGCATTCGCCGGCGCTCGGCGGCCAGCGCGTCACGAGCCCGGGTGTGGGCCTTTTCCTTCACCAGCATCTGCGCACGCGCAGCTTGCCATGCCTCTGGCGATACAATCGGCGGGATGTTCACTTGTTGGGCTCCTCAGGCTTAGGCATTTTTGGCGGAGGCGCCCGTCGCGGACGCGTCTCCGGATCAGCCGCTCGCGACCGCGCTCTGGGCGTCAGTCCTGTTCCGCGGCGATGGTCTCGATAGTCCGGACGACCTTCACCCAGCCTTCGCTCATGTTCTTGAAGGCCGACTCGTTGGTGGGGAACACGAAGCCGGCGTGGATGAGGCGAAGGCGAGCGCCTTTCTCCACCGCGGAGATGATGAAGGTCACGACGGTGTCCAGCCGAGAGCCGTACCCGACGTTTCCGTCGTGTCCGCCTTTCCAGGAGTAAACCAGACGTTCAGGCGCCGTCGCCTCCAGCACCTCACAGTGGATGACGCCGTCCCACGCCCCAGCCGGCGTGGTCCTGTAGGTGAAGCGCGTCCCGACCGTCGGCGCGAAGCCAACGGGTTCCATTTTCAGCCACCGGCTCATCATGCCCGGCAAGGTGATGGCTCTCCACACCACTTCGGGGGTGTGGGGAAACACCTCGTCGACGACGATCTCCCGGCTGCCGGCCACGGTCGCGGCGTCGTTCATGGATCAATCTCCTTCAGGAGGTTTCGGAGGTCGGCGAACCGCTCAGGCCAGAAGGCGGCGTAGTGGCTCATCCAGTCGAAGAGCGGCGCGAGCCCCTCAGGCTCGGCTCGGTAGTAGACATTGCGACCCTCGGGGCGTTCGGCCACCAGGCCCGCCAGCCTCAAGGTCTTCAGGTGCTGAGAGATGGCGCCCTGGGTCACCCCGCTTCCCCGGGTCAACTCGACAACCGTGATCTCGTCGGACTTGACGACCCGCTCGAAAACCGCGCGCCGAGTGGGGTCGGCGAGCGATCGCATGACGCTGCTGATGGTGGCGGCCTCGTTCATGACCAACCAATTAGGGCGGGCTAATTCATGAGTCAATACTAATGTATTATCGACAGGTCAGCGTCGCTTGCCGTAGGCCGCCATGAAGACGCGCACGGCGTCCACCGCGTGGCGTCGCAGCGCCGCCGCTTCCGGGATCGCGTCGTCGCCCAACAGCATCGCGTTGTTCACTGGCTCGCCCATGACCAGCCAGTTGAAGTGCGACGCCGCGGCCTGTGGATCCTGGGTTTCCAGGAGACCCCGCTCGCTCCAACGGGCGAAGGCCTGGGCCAGGCCCGCGACGGCGCGGCCGGGACCGCCGTCGTACAGCGCCCGCCCCAAGGCCGGAAAGCGGTTGGCCTCGCCGATCACCAGGCGGCGCAGTTGCATCAATCGCGGTGTCAGCACGACGATCAGCTGTCGCTCCGCATAGGCCAGCAACTCCGCCTCGGGATCGTCCTGTTCGCCCAGCTTGGCGATCTCGAGCTGCACCTTGTCGCCGGCCGAGCCGGTCATGCCGCTGACGATCTCGACGAACAGCGCCTCCTTGCTCTCGAACTGCTTGTAGACGGTCTGCTTGGAGACCTCCGCCTGGGCGGCGACGTCATCCATGCTGGCTCCGAGATAGCCGTGCCGCAGAAAGATCTCCGTGGCGGCGTCAAGGATCGCCCGGCGCTTGCGTTCGGAGCGGCCTGGTTCGTCGCCCTTCAGCGGGCCAATCGCGTTCGCCGTCATTCTTGGCCGAGGCTCCATTGACATGTAGTACTGGACCGTCCAGTTTTATTCAAGACTTCGGATGGGAAAGCCTTGATGACCCCCAAGCCCCAAGGAACCATGACCGCGTCGTGCCGATGCGGCCAGGTGACGTTTGAAGCGGCCGGCCCGCCGATCCTCAGCGTCGCCTGCTATTGCAAGAGCTGCCAAGAGGCGGGCCATCGGATCGAGGGGCTGGCCGAGGCGCCGCCCGTGCTCCGCCCCGACGCCGGAACCGATTTCGTGCTCCATCGCAAGGACCGCCTGCGTTGCGTGCTGGGCGGCGAGCAGTTGGAGGCGCTGACGCTCACGCCCACCTCGACGACACGGCGTCTGGTGACCAAGTGCTGCCATTCGCCGATGGCCCTCGAGTTCAAGGGCGGCCACTGGCTGAGCCTCTATCGCGACCGTATGGCGCAAGGCGCGCCGCCGCTGGACGAGCGGACCATGACCGCGGAGAAGCCCGACGGCGTCGAGCTGCTGGGCGACATCCCCAGCTATCCCGGCCATTCCGGCAGGTTCATGTGGCGGCTGATGAAGGCATGGGTCGCGATGGGCTTCCGCATCCCCAAGGTCGAAGGCGTGCCGGCATGACCGCGCAGCCCGACAAGGTCCTCATGGAGAACCCCAACAGCCCCGATCGCCCAGTGCGGGTCGACGCCGACAAGTACAACGCCATGCGCGAGGCGATCCTGACGGTGCTGCCCCCGTCCGCGCCGGGCCTGGCGGTGGCGGAAGCCAAGACCCGGCTCCTGCCCCTCCTGCCGGATACGCTCTTCCCAGGCGGCGCGACGGCCGGCTGGTGGCTGAAAGGCGTGCAGCTCGACCTTGAGGCCAAGGGTATGATCGCCCGGGAAGCGACCAAGCCGCTGCGCCTGCATCGGCTCAAGTGAGCTGGATCACACCCCGCTAAGGCGCCCCCGCTCCTCAGGCCTCGGACGCAAGTTCGGCTTCAATCTGGCCGAGCATTGAACTCCAGCCCATCTCCGTCTGCTTCACCCATGCGGCCCATCGCTCGTCCATGCTGTGGACGATGGTGGCGCGACAGCCGCTGCCGCACGGCTCGATGGTCAGGGTGACGACTGAACTGTTCTCCTGCTCCTGTTCCTCCGACGTAAACCAGGTGAAGACCAGCCTCCGGGGACGGTCGATCTCGAGGTAAGTGCCCCGTTGGACCGCCTCGCCGTCTTCGCGCATATCGGAAAACGTGAACGCTCCGCCCACGCGGGGGGTCGATCTCGACCCTGCGGATATCCGCAGGAGGCCGCCCGGCGATAGGCTGCGACGACCACGACCAAACCTTCGCAGGATCGAGCCAAGCGTCGAAGACGCGCTCGGCGGACGCCTTGAACTCATGGACGGTCTTCGCTTCAACGGTCTTCGATACTGTAGTTCTCCCTCAAGTTTGGCATCTCGTTTGCGGCGTCCTCGGCGGTCAGAAGGTCGTCGATCGCCTGGAGGCGGCGAGCCCAGAAGCTTTGCTGTCTCGCGATCCATTCTTCCGCCTCGGTAAGCGGTTCGGGGCGGAAGCGCAGAAGGTGCTCGCGACCAATGACGGTGCGCTCGACGAGTCGGGCGCTCTCCAGCAGACGGATGTGTTTGCTCACCGAGTTCAGGGAGATCGAAAACTCGCTGGCCACGTCAGTGACCCGGGCCTCCGACGCCGCCAGTCGCTGCAGAATCTGCCGGCGAATGGGATCGGAGAGCGCCATCAGGGTTCTATCGAGGGCGGCCGAAGATGCGTCCAACGCTGCTCGGGCTGGCTTGAGTCTGGCCTTCGCATGTCGCAGCTCCCTCCCGTCCCGCCGCGGGTCGGTCAGGCTCCGGGACGCAAACCTTCACAGCTGGCTGAGGATGGTCCGGTCTTTGATCTTGTCCTCGTCCACGAGGAGGAACGCCTTCGACAAGATCGTCGACAGCAGGCCGTCGCCGGTGAAGGGCAGCTTGATGGCGGCCGCCTCAGCCGGATCACGGTCTGGAACGATGCACAGGTAGCGGTTGCCAGGCCGCGTCTGGATGTTGCCGGACCCGAAGTGGATCGCATAGCGCTGCCTGCGCCCTGTGACGACCAGAAACTTGTCTGTCACCTCAAGCTTGTCGGCGATGGAAAGCCTGGGCGCGATCCAAGCAATCAGTTCGCGGCGCGTCTGGGCGGACTGACCGAGATCCCCGAAGGCCCATTCCCGCCAATAGCCGGCGTTGCGACCCTCAGGCCCGCCGTCCGTCCAACCGGGGTCGTTGGCCACGCTCGTGACGGCCACGAAGAGGTCGACGTCGCGCAAGACCTCCGAGAACACGATGGGCGGAACGGCATCGAGCTCAACGGTCTGATCGCGGTCGTCGGTAAAGCGGACTTGATCTGTCGTGAGGTAGAGAGCCACACCCGAAGCCGTCTGGCGGCCATCATCAATGACCTCCACCTGGTACTCGACCGACAGGCCGGGGAGAGCCCGGGTTGGCGTGTTGTAGCCGTCCCAGCCGCCCATAAGGCCGTATCGCCAGCCGCGCGCCTGGCACAGCGCGCGAAACTGATGCTGCCGCAGGATGTGAGCGGCGAAGCGGTTCGAATAGACCCCGGTCCGGCGTTCGGCTTCGGTGAGGACGTAGATCTCACGATGCGCCTGTTTGATCGGCTGCGTGACGCCCAGGTCGAGAACACGCCGGCGCCAGGCGAGGACCTTCTCCGCCGTCGCGTCGAGGGGGTGCCAAAGACGCACTCGAGCATCGGCCGGAACCTCCTGCGCGCGCCCCTCCACATCGATAAAACTATCACCCGCGACCATCAGGTCCGAGGACCCGACGCGCCAGATCAACGCCCGGACAACGGGCCGGCGCAACGGATGGCGCAGATAACGCTCGCGCCAGTCGGCAAGGCTCCAGCCGCGCCCCTCGACCCACGACTGCTCGAGGCGGAGCACTTGGCTGGCGCGCGCTTCCTCGATTTCCTTCACCCTCCGTCGCAGATGGGCCAGGGCGGTCGCGTGATCCTTGCGGACCTCGGCCGGGACGGATTTCAGCGCCTTGCCGTCGCGGCTGAACCACTGCAGCCGGTGCCCGTCGGCGGCCACGGTCAGGTCCGCGCGGGCCTCTCCGATCCGGAACGTCGCCACGCCGTTTTCGCCTAGGCCGAAATCGGGAAGCGAAAGGTCTTCCAGGTCCTGGACCGTCTGCCCGGTTAGCTGCGCCAGGTCGCCCAGGCGTGCATCAATGCCTTTGCGGGTCGAGACG
>NZ_JANOCX010000353.1:0-7536 GCF_031412415.1 Phenylobacterium sp. | reverse complement strand
GCGAAGATCAAGGCCCAGACCCCATCGATGTTGCGGTGGGTCACCGAATCCGGGTTCGCCGCAAATGGCTGGGCATCTCGCAGTCGACGCTGGCCGATCACCTGGGCGTCAGCTTCCAGCAGGTTCAGAAGTACGAGCGCGGCGCCAATCGGGTGTCGGCCTCGATGCTGGTCAAGATCGCCCAGAAGCTGGACACCTCGGTCGGCGAGCTGGTTGGCGAATCCCCCAGCGCGCAAGGCGATGAGAGCCTGTTCGAAAAGCTGGCCGTCCCCGGCGCCGTGCAGCTCCTGGAGGCTTTCGCCAGCGTCCAGCAACCGGCCCTGCGCACCGCGATCCTCAACCTGACCCGCTCGCTGATCGAAGAATCCGACGACGGCGCGGCCACCGTTCGCCGCGCCCGCTAGGTCCAGTCAGGCGCTTTCGGGCGCCGCGAAGGCCAGGTGGTGCAGGACCACGCCCGCGGTCACCGCCACGTTGAGACTGTCGAAGCCATCCGCCATCGGGATTCGCACCGTGCGCGCCCGCGCCAGTAGGGCGTCCGGCAATCCGGGCCCCTCGGCGCCCAGAATCACCGCGGCCCTTGGCGGCCGTGACAGCTCGGCCAGGGTCACGGCGCCGCGGGGACTCAGCGCCACGGTTTCGAACCCCCTCTGCTCCAGCAATCCCAGCAGGTCCGAGCCCGCCGCCAGTCGCGCGAAGGGGGTGACCAGAACCGCGCCCACAGAAACCCGGATGGCCTTGCGATAGAGCGGGTCGCAGCAATCGTCGTCCAGCAGGATGGCGCCCACGCCGAATGCCGCGGCGTTGCGGAACAGTCCGCCCATGTTGTCGTGATTGGCGATCGCGCTCAGCACCAGGACCAGGGCTCGCGCCGGTAGTCCCGCCAACAGTTCGGCGGGGTCGGGCTCGGCCATCCGGGTTCCCAGGGCCAGGATGCCGCGATGGATGGGAAAGCCAACCACCGCATCCATCACCGCCTGGCCCGCCGCGTAGATGGGGACGTCGTCCGGGATCGTCTCGAGGATTTCCGACAGCCCCGCCACCCGCTTCTCGGCGATCAGCAGCGAGACCGGACGATGCAGGCGCGAACGGGCCAGGACCCGCAGCACCACCTCGCCCTCGGCCACGAACAGGCCCTGGCGGCCGACAAGATCGCGCTCGCGCACGTCTCGATAGGCGGCGACGCGCGGGTCGTCCGGATCCTCGATGCTAACGACCTGGGCTACCACGGCGTCACGGGACGGTGGGGGAAGGGCTTGGGCGCCATGCGCCGTTCATCGGCGAATCAGCGGCGCACGTCCAGGCTGTCGCTGGCGACCAGGGCCTCGACCTCGGCGCGGGTGGCCAGGTTGAAGTCGCCTGGCGTGGCGTGCTTCAGGGCCGCGGCGGCGATGGCGAACTCCAGCCCGGCCCCCTCCTCCAGCCCAGCCAACAGACCGTGCAGGACGCCCGCGGCGAAGGCGTCGCCACCGCCGATGCGATCGATGATGGGGTTCAGCGGCCGGCTTTCGGTGCGCCAGGTTCGCTCCCGCGTGAACACCAGTCCGCAGATGTCGTGGTGATTGACCGTGTGCTGAACCCGCTCGGTGCACGCCATCCGCTGCAGCTTCGGGAAGGCCACGAACGCGGCGCTGGCGGCGCGTCGGCGCAGGTCCCCGGTGCTCTCTCCCGGCTGGGCCGCCGGGAACTTCGGTCCCAGCATCAGGGCGATGTCGCGATGGTCGCCGAACACCAGGTCGGCGTGGCTCAGCATCTCGGCGAGGATCGCGGGCGCGTCGCCGTTCCAGGCCTGCCAGAGGCTAGCGCGGTAGTTGCAGTCCATGGAGACCTTGACCCCCAGGCGGTGGGCGGCGCGCACCGCGGCGATGGCGGCGTCGGCGGTCTCCTGGCTGATGGCGGCGGTCACGCCCGAGACGTGCAGCCAGTCCGCACCGGCCAGGGCTGTGTCCCAATCCAGGCTGCCTGCCCCCAGGGCGAAGGCCGAGCCGGCCCGGTCGTAGAGGACATGCGACGCCCGCTGCGCCGCGCCGGGCGTGAGGAAGTAGAGCCCCTGGCGGCCCGGCCTGATCTCGATGCGGGAGGTGTCGACACCGTAGCGGCGAAGCTCGTCGATTGCCGCGCGGCCCAGCGCATTGTCCGGGACGATCGAGAGCATGGCGGACTCGTGACCCAACCGCGCGAGGGAGACCGCCACATTGGTCTCGGCCCCGCCGAAGCAGACCTTCAGGGTGGCCGATTGCAGCAGCAGTTCGGCGTCGGGCGCCGAGAGCCGGATAAGGACTTCCCCGAAACAGACGACGCGGGCCACTCAGACGATCTCCCTTAGGTCGGGCGGCGCGCCGGTGAGCCCGACGCGCCGATGGCGCCCGCTCTTCAGGAGCGTGCGCCTAGTAGGTGTAGCGAACGCCGACCAGGAACTCACGGCCGGTGTGGTGGTAGAACGACAGACGATCGGTCTGGTCGTTGAACTGGTCCTGGAATTCGTCGGTCAGGTTCACGCCCTCGAGCGTGAACTTCAGGTTGTCATTCCAGGTGTAGGTGAACGAGGCGTCGACATTGAAGGTCTCGTTGGTGCCGTCGAAGGTGGTGCCGGCCTCGGCGCCGGGGACCCGGGTCAGGTAGCGGCTACGATAGCTGGCTGAGACCCGCGCGCTGAACTTGGTGTCCTCGTAGTAGAGCGTGGCGTTGTAGGCCTTGCGCGACAGACCGGTGATGTCGTTGGTCGCCACCACCGCGCCGCTGGCGTTCAGGTAGTCGATGGACGACTTCACATAGGTGTAGTTGGCCAGCACCCCCAGGTTCGCCAACCGACCGGGGAGAAAGCTCAGCGGCTGCTGGAAGCTGATCTCAAAGCCATCCAGTTCGCCACCGGGGGTGTTGCGCGGCGTGGAGAACAGCCAGTTGGCCGAGGGGCTGCAGCCCGGGGTCGCGCCGCAAGCGGCGGTCGCCACGCTGTCGGGAATGCCGAACGGGTTGCCGGTGAATGGAATGCCGGTGGCCAGCGTCTGGACGAAGCTGTCGATCTTCTTCTTGAACAGGGCGACGCTGATCAAGGCCTCAGGCTGATAGTACCACTCGAAGGACAGGTCGAAGGCGTCGGCGCGGAACGGATCGAGGTTGGGGTTGCCGGCGGTCACAGAGCGGGTGGTGCCAGAGACGCTGACCGTCGCGCCGGGGGTCAGGTTCCCCAGGTCGGGCCGCGACATGGTCTTGGCCGCGCCGAAGCGGATCAACAGGTTCTCCATCGGCTCCAGCACCGCGTTGAGCGACGGCAGGGTGTCGTCATAGGTGCGATCCACCGTGATCGGCACCGCCGCGCCCGACAGGAAGGTGAATCCCGAGGCGCTCTGTTGAGTCTCCACGTAGCGCACGCCGACATTGCCGCGGAACGGCATGCCGCCCAGCTCGGTGGTCCAGTCGACCTGGACGAAGGCGCCCATGTCCTCCTCCGAGACCCCGCGATTGTTGCCCAGCGCGGGCTCGCGGCCCAGCCGCCAGGCGCCGCCGAAGGCGCTGGGATCGTTCAGGCTGAACGCCGTGGCCGCGGCGAAGTAGTCGGGCGAGACCCATGAGGTCACCGTGCCGGCCGGCGCGCCCAACCCGCTGGTCGGCAGGTTGACGGTCTTGGCGTAGCTGGCGAGCGCTATGGCCGCCACGGCCGCCGGGATCACCGGCTCCTGGTTGGCGCTGGTGCCATTGGTGCGGCGCAGCTCAGTGCTGACGAAGTCATAGCTCTTCCAGTTCACGCCGGCGGAGATCTTGAACATCTCGTTGGGCTCAAACATCACCTCGGCCTGCAGCGTGTCGTAGGTGTTGCTGGCCGTCTGCGGGCGCATGCGCACCTGCGTCAGGGTCCAGGCGTTGGCGTTGGTCAGGTTGGCGTTGCCATAGGTCAGCAGCGGCGCCCGGCCCTGGCTGTAGTCGTAGCGATAGCCGTCGACGTTGAACTGATCCCAGATGATCGTGGTCTGGACCGGATTGTCATGGTCCGACTTCGAGTGGCCGGCCAGGGCGTGGATGCGCAGGCTGTCGGAGAACTCGTGCGTGAAGTCGAGCGAGTACTGAGTGAAGGTGGTGGTCAATTCGTCGTAGCGATCCTCGACCCGCAGATCGACATCGTTGAAGGTCGCCGCCACGAGGGTGTTGTTGGCGTCGATGGTGGAGGCCGTGACGTTGGTGTCGGCGATGCCGCAGCTCGTATTGACGTTGGCGGCGGTGCAGGCGGCGTTGACGCTGAACGACGGCACTTCCAGGAACTGCTCCTCGCGGTTCCCGTCGAGCTTGGCGTAGAGCAGGTCGAAGGTCAGTTCGGTGCGGTCCGTGGGCTTCCATTGCAGGGCCAGGGTCGCGCCCAGGCGGTCCTGTTCCTGATCGTAGCGGTCGTAGCGCGGGATACGAGGGTGGTAGGCGGCGTTCACCGCGGCGGCGGCCGGGTTGGCCGTGGTCGGCAGGCCCGCGGCGTTCGGCAAGGCGTCGAAGCCCGGCGCTATCGCGTTCCCCGTCGCCCAGCGGACGGTCGAGGTTCCGACGTCCAGCAGGCTGCGCTTGTTGAAGGCCACCGACAGCAGGGCGCCCACGGTGTTGTCCGCCCAGGAGTTGGAGATCATCGCCGCCATGCGGGGCGAGGTCTTCTCCGAAAGGGTGTTGTAGCTGCCCTGAGCGGAGGCCGCGAACTTGAAGCCGTTGTAGTCCAACGGCCGTGCGGTGCGCAGGTCCACAGTCGCGCCAAGCGAACCCTCCTCCGTCGTCGCCGAGGCCGTCTTCTGCACCGTGATCGAGTTGAACAGATCAGAGGCGAAGATGTTGAAGTCGAAGCTGCGCCCGCGGTTGGTGCCGCCCGAGGCGTCGGTGCCGCCCGCGGTGGTCAGGGCTTCCATGCCGTTGATGCGCACTCGGGTGAACTGCGGGCTAAGCCCCCGCACGGTGATCTGACGCCCCTCCCCAGCGTCGCGCGCCAGGGCCACGCCCGAGATCCGCTGGATCGATTCCGAAAGGTTCAGGTCGGGAAACTTGCCGATGTCCTCGGCCAGGATGGTGTCCGCGGCGACCGAGGAGTCACGCTTGAGGTTCAGCGCCTGCTGAAGGCTCCCCCGAAACCCGGTGACGACGACCTCGTCGACCTCCGAGTCCGCTTGCTGCCCGAAGGCCGGCGTAGCCAGGCTGAGCGCGAAGAGTGAAGCGCCGGCCAATAGCGCGCGCGACATCGTTGAAGTCCGACCCATGACATCCTCCCTGCGGAGATCGCTCACCTCGTGCGCCAAGCGGCGTGTCGGGCGGGCGTTTCTCCAGTCCCCAAAATGACACCGGTGTCATTGCCGCTTGCAATTTTTGACACCGGTATCATCGAAGCATAGCCATGAAACGGCGGCACTCGCAAGACCACTCACCCGACTGGCTGCCACGAAACGTACATGCAGGCCGACCCGATGGTCGCACACCCTCTGGTCGGCCGCACCGACATCGCCTTCGCAGGGGGATCGTCCTGGACCGTCCCGTGGGCTTGCGCGCCTAGCGGGCCAGCCATCCGCCATCCACGGGCACGATCGCGCCGTGCATGTAGTCGGCGGCGCTGGACGCCAGGAAAACGGCGGCCCCACCCAGATCCTCCGGCCGTCCCCAGCGCCCGGCGGGTATGCGGGCCAGGATGTCACGGCTGCGGCCCTCGTCGGCGCGCAGGGCCTCGGTGTTGTTGGTGGCGAAGTAGCCAGGGGCGATGGCGTTCACATTGATGCCCTTGGCCGCCCACTCGTTGGCCAGCAGCTTGGTGATCCCGCCGATGCCGCTCTTGCTGGCGGCGTAGGACGCCACCCGGATACCGCCCTGGAAAGTCAGCATCGAAGCGATGTTGACGATCTTCCCTCCCCGTCCCTGCTCGACCATCCGCCGGCCGACCGCCTGGGTCAGGAAGAAGGTGGTCTTCAGGTTGACGTCCATCACGGAGTCCCAGTCGTCCTCGGTGAACTCAAGGGCGTCGTTGCGGCGGATGATCCCAGCGTTGTTGACCAGGATGTCGACCCCGCCCAGGTGCTGGACGGTCTCGGCGACGATCCGCTCAATCGGCTCCAGGCTCCCGAGGTCGGCGGTGATGTCGTGGAAGCGCCGGCCCTTGGCCTCAACGGCGAAACGGGTATCCACCGGCGGCGTGCGGCCCACGGCGGCGATATCCGCGCCGGCGCCGGCCAGGGCCTCGGCGATGGCCTGCCCGAGGCCCGTATTAGCCCCGGTGACGATGGCCGTCTTGCCCGAGAGGTCGAACATTTTCAGCGACATGGGGCGCCTACTTCAACTGGCAAATATCGAGGACATGCATGTCGGTGTAGTCGAGATTTTCCCCGCCCATGGCCCAGATGAACCCGTAGTTGGAGGTCCCGGCCCCCATGTGGATCGACCAGGGCGGGCTGATCACCGCCTCGTCGGCGCCGACCACGATGTGGCGCATGGCGTCGGGCTCGCCCATGAAGTGGAAGACCTTATTGTCGCCGGCCAGGTCGAAGTAGAAGTAGATCTCCGAGCGCCGGTCGTGCAGGTGCGGCGGCATGGTGTTCCAGACACTGCCAGGCTTCAGGAAGGTCACCCCCAGCAGAAGCTGGGCGGTCTCGCAGACCCCAGGGATGAAATACTGGAAAATGGTCCGTTCATTGGACTGCTCGGGCGTCCCGCGCTCAAGGGGATTGGCCTGTGAGATGGCGATCTTGGTGATTGGGCAAACCTTATGGGCTGGCGTCGAGGCCAGATAGAACCTGGCGGGCGTCGCCGGATCGGCGGCCTCGAAGACCACGTCCTTCGAGCCCATGGGCACGTAGAGGCCGTCGCGGGGAGCCATGTCGAAGGCCTGGCCGTCGACCGTGATCTTCCCCGCCCCGCCCACATTGACCACGCCGAGCTCACGACGTTCCAGGAAAGGGTGGCCCGCGGCGCTGGCAGGCTCAGTCTGGTCCGGCAGCTTCACGGCCCTGGAGACCGGGGCCGCGCCGCCGATCACGAAGCGTTCGTTGTGGCTGTAGTTCAGGCTGACCGTGTCGGCGGCGAACATGTCCTGGACCAGATAACGGTCGCGCAGGGCGTCGTTGTCAGCACCCTTCATCATGTCCGGGTGTGTGGCGTGATAGGTTTTCTTGAACATGATCAGATCCTTGGGTCTCAGGCGATTAGCGCTATCGGAGCAGCGGGCTGGCGATCCAGCCGATAGGCCCGCTTGCGAAGGTTGTTGGCGAGGTCGATGGCCAGTTCGCGGGCCACGTCCTCGTCCAGGCGATGCTCGGCAGCAGCCTGGCCAGGAACCCGCAGTCGACGCGCCGGGCCACGTCGTGACGGGCCGGGATCGAGAGGAAGGCGCGGGTGTCGTCGTTGAAGCCGACGGTGTTGTAGAAGCCCGCGGTCTCCGTCGTCTGCTCGCGGAACCGGCGCATGCCCTCGGGGCTGTCGTGGAACCACGAGGCGGGGCCAAGCTTGAGAATCGGATAGCAGCCGGCCAGCGTCGGGCGCCAGCAGCAGCGCGGTGGCGTTCGGTAACGCCGCGTTCTGCGAGAACCAGAC
>NZ_JANOCX010000352.1:0-2050 GCF_031412415.1 Phenylobacterium sp. | reverse complement strand
AGGACGACGGCGAGCGAGACTTTCGCGGCGGCGTCCACCACAGGCGCTTCGGCCGGCGTGCTGGCCACGGGAGGAGCTTGGCCGACAACCCCGGTGGCGACCTCTTGGATCTTGGTCTGCGGCACGGTGCCGGGCGCGGCGATGGCGTAGGCGGGGTTCTTGGCGAGGTCGGACGCGCTCATGAAGGGCGGCGCCTTCGCCATCAGCGCGTCGTAGGCCGTCTTCGCGGCTGGATTGCCCGTCAGGTCGTAGATGCCGGCCAAGGTGGCCATGCCGAGCTGGGCGTAGTCGCCCGCCGATTGGGCCCAACCGTCGCCGTTCGACCAGCCGCGCGCCACGGTGCTCGCCCCCAGTTCGGCCCAGGTGGTGGCGATCTTGCCCGTGGCGGCATCCACGCGAGACAGGACGTAGGCCACGCCGTCGCGCGCGTTGAAGCCGTCCGCCTCATGCAGGAAGCGGCCAACCAGGAAGTTCTCCTGCCACTTGAGAAAAGTCAGTGCGTCGGCATTGCCGCGCTTGGCGGCAGCGATCGTCGTGGAGGCGAAGTAGTCGTCCTGCCACGGCTTGAGTTCGTCATACATGTAGGTGCTTGGGATGTAGCCATGAAACTCGCCCTGGGTCGCCGTCCACTCCGGGATCTTGGAGACGAGCCACTTCCAGTTTCCGTCGGCGATCTTCGAGAAGTACGCCTTCTCCGGGCTGCCCTCGGGACTTGACCAGGCTGCCTCGCCGATCTGCCGCAGGGCCCAGGCACCGCCACGCACCTGGCCGCCGTTGACCACGATGGACATCGCGTCCATCCGCTCGTCGGGCCAGGTGTACATGATGTTGTAGGACGCCTGCGCCTGCAGGTTGTCCAGCATCCAGCGCTCGCCGGTCAGCAGATAGGGCACGTAGGACAGGTCCGGCTGATGCGCCGTGTCCGGCGTCCAGCCGCTGGAGCCGGAGACCTGCTGGGTCAGCCCGCCGGAGCTTGCGTCACCCGGCGTGCCGGTCCCGCCGCGCCCATCCGTCCACAGCCGCGGGTAGGCGTCGGTGTTGAGCCAGGTGCCGGCCTGGGCGTTCCAGAAGTTCCACGGCACCGCTCCGGCGGTCTGCGCCTGGCCGAGCGCCAGTTTGGCGATGTCGGCATCCTGGGTGAGCAGCCAAGCCACGTTGCCGAGCGTGGTGAAGCCGATGTCGTCCCGCCCGCCCGTGTTCGGCATGTAGGTCATCACGCCGTTCACCGACAGGGCGTCGCCGAAGTCGGGCGCCTGGGCCATGCCCTCCAGCCTGGACGTCAGGGTCGCGCTCAGGTCCAGGTCGAGGTCGTATTTCGCGACGGCGCCCGTGGCCTGGAGGTGCGCGATGTCCTGCTGGATGTTGAGCCACCCCGCCTGGGGAGACCCGGCCCCCTGCCCGCCATCGCTGCCGTTGCTCGTGAAGGAGCGCTGGAAGTTCTGATACTGCGTCTGGGTGACGCTCTCCTGCGCGACGAGCCGCCCATCCATCGAGACGGCCAGATCATAGGCGACGGTGCCGCCCGTGCTTCCCATGGCGCGGTCGTTGTTGAACTGCGCATCGACGCCGAAGCCGCCACCCTTGTACACGGTGACGTCGAAGACCATGCGCTGGGACCCGCCCAGCGTCACCTCGACCCGCGCCTCGGTCGCGAGCTCGCCCTTCTGCCAGAAGGTGGCGGTGCCCGCGCTCAACGCCTTCGCAAGCTCGGCCAGCACGTCAACCTGGTGATGCGCACCCCCCTGCACCCGCATGTCAACAACGAAAGAATGACCGACCAAGCCGGAAGCCAGGTTGAGAGCGCTCGTCGGCGCCTTGGTGGAGGAAACCAGGGCGAGGTCGATGGTGCCGCCGGGGGTGAGCGCCGGCCGCTCCACGGACAGGACCACCATCTTGGCGGACCCGTCTTCGTAGCGGGTCTTGACATCCATTTGGACTGCCGTTGACACCCCGTTCACCACGGCGTTGAGCCCGCTCCCCGACGGTAGCTCACCCTTCAAGAACACCTGACCCAACGTTGCGATCCCTGCACCCAGCTGGGACACGCCGG
>NZ_JANOCX010000351.1:0-20158 GCF_031412415.1 Phenylobacterium sp. | reverse complement strand
GGCAGAGCGATCTGCGAGCGGCTCAAGGCCGACGGCATGAAGGTCGCCGCGGGCTATTCCGGCAATGAAGAGGCGGCCGTGGCCTGCGCCAGGGACCTCGGCGTCATGGTCGTGAAGGGCAATGTCGGCGTCTTCGACGACTGCAAGCGCGCGGTCGACGACGTCACCGCCGAGCTCGGCCCCATCGACATCCTGGTCAACAACGCTGGCATCACCCGCGACGGGGTGTTCCACAAGATGAGCCCGGAACAGTGGTCCGACGTCGTCCGGGTCAACATGGACTCGGTCTTCAACATGACCCGCCAGGTGATCGAGGGCATGCGCGAGCGGTCCTGGGGCCGGATCATCAACATCTCGTCGATCAACGGCCAGAAGGGCCAGATGGGCCAGACCAACTACTCGGCCGCCAAGGCCGGGGTGATCGGCTTCACCAAGGCGCTCGCCCTCGAGAACGCCCGCAAGGGCGTCACGGTCAACTGCATCGCACCGGGCTATATCGACACTGAAATGGTGCAGGCGGTGCCCGAGGCCGTGCTGGCCGGCATCATCGCCCAAATCCCCGTCGGACGGCTGGGCAAGGGCGAGGAGATCGCCGACATGGTGGCCTTCCTGGCCGGCGAACATGCCGGCTACGTGACCGGTTCGACCCTCTCGCTCAACGGCGGTCAGTACATGGCGGGCTAAAGCTTGGCGGCTGTCGTCCAAAAAGCGCCCCACTCGCGGAGCATCTGCTTCTCGTGATGGCGAGCGAAAGATCGGCGCATGCGTATCTGCACCTCCTCGTCGCGGCGCTCGCCGCGGCGGGCAGCCACGCCTGCGCGCCGCCCGCCTTGGCTGGTCCGGAGGTTCTTCGGGAGGGTCTGTTCGGCGACCGCCCTTCGCCGGGCCGCCGATCGATCCCGCCTGTCGCGCGGTATGTCAGCCAGGACGGCGACGGCTTCGTCCTGGACCGCAGCCAGCCGCGCGCGTTCCTGAAATTCGACGACAGCCCCGAGGTCTGGGCCCTGCACCCCCAGCCCGCGCCGCGCGGCGACGTCATCTATAAGAACGACCTGGGCGAGCCGATGCTACGGGCCACGCGGCTGGGCGGCCTGACCATCTTCACCGCCGACCGTCCCGGCGGCTCGCCCGCCGCCATGTCCGGCGGCGGCCTGACCCTTCGTCTGCCGGCCATGGGTCCCCAAGCGTTGCTGGAACGCCTGGCCCAGGCCAGCGCCAAGGCGACGCGCGCCGCGCGGCGCCTGATCCCCTTCGAGGCCGACGCCTCGCCGGCGTCGTCCGCGGTGGTGGCCGACGCGGCCATGGTCGCCGCCGAGGCCGTGGTGCGCATGTCACGCCGTCCGGACGGCAAGGGCCTGCTGGCGCGGTTCAAGAAGGTGAAGCTGGTTGAGGGTCGCAAGCCGTCGGCGGCGGTGCACGGCTCGGAGATGCGCATCACGGTCGCGCCGGGCGAGGGTCTGGCCGGGCGTCCGTCGTCAGACAAGATCATGCAAGCCGCCGGCTCGCGCTGACGCGACATCTCGGTCACATTTCGTGTTACGTGAAAGCTCGCGACGCTTAAGGTTGGGGCGCAGGCGGCTGGCGGGAGAGCACTGGGGTTGGGGAACGCGAACACCGCGCCGTCGATGATCGACCCGCCGTTCCGGGCGCTCGCCGACACCATGGCGCTGGGCATGGCGTTCCAGATCCTGGTGGCGCCCGGGGGCGAACGCCGCCGATTCATCTTCATCTCCGAGAGCTGCCAGGCCCTGAACGGCGTGAGCGCCGCTGACGCTCTGGCCGATCCGAGCGCGCTCTATGGCCTGATCGCGCCCGAGTATCGCGCGCGCATGGCCGAGGCTGAACGGCAAGCCGCGGAAGGCGGCGGGTCGTTCGACGTCGAGCTCGCTTTCAACCTCCCCGGCGGCGAGGTCCGCTGGAACCGGATCGCCTCGGCGCGACGGCTCGTTCCGTGGCCCGACGGTTCGGTGCTCTGGGACGGTATTCAGATCGACATCACGGAGCGCAAACGCGCCGAACTGGAACTGGAAGAGCAGCGCAACCACCTGGCCCTGGCGGTGGAAGCCACCGGCCTCGGCTTCTGGCGGTGGTCGCCCGGCGACGACAGTTTAACGTTGTCGGAGCGCAATAGGGCGATGTTCGGTCTGCCGTCGGGCGGCCCCGTGGACATGGCTCGCTACATGGAGGCCGTGCATCCCGACGACCGCGAGGTCATTCGGAAGGCCTACGCGGAGGCCCGGGCGCGGCCTGAGGGCGGCGATTTCTCCATGGAGTACCGCGCCGCCGCCCCGAACGGCGCGACCCGCTGGATCCTGGCCCATGCCCGACTGGTGTCCGAGCCTGGCGGCAAGTCGCTGGTGGTGGGCACCTCGCTGGACGTGACCGAACGGCGCGCGGCCGAAGAGCGCCATGCCCTGCTCACGCGGGAGATGGCGCATCGCGCCAAGAACGGCCTGGCGGTGGTCATGGCCATCGTCGCCCAGACCGCGCGCAACGCCGGCTCGGTGGAGCAGTATGCGGACCTGTTGACCGCCCGGCTGTCGTCCATGGCGGTTTCGCAGGACCTGATCACGGAGGGGGGCGGAGCCTCGCCGCACCTTGGCGATCTGCTGCGCAAGGTCCTGGCTCCTTTTGGACTGAGCCGCTTCGACATCGATCCCGACCTTGACCGGATGATGATCAGCGGCGAGATCGGCACGGGCGCGGCGCTACTGTTGCACGAAATGGCCACCAACGCGGTGAAGTACGGCGCCTTGAGCGCGCCTGCCGGCCGCGTGTTACTGAGCCGGCTAGGCTCGGAGGCGGGCCTGGCGCGGATGGCGTGGCGCGAGATCGGCGGCCCGCCACCCCGGCTTCCCAGCACACCGGGCTTCGGCACCAGGCTCATGCAGGCCGCGCTGCGCAATCAGGGCGGAAAGGTCGAGGCGCGGTTCGAGCCGGATGGCTTCCAGGCCCTGCTGGAATTCCCCACCGTCGCCGGATGAGATCGCGATGCTGACCCTGCTCGCCTTCGCCATGGTGGCGAGCTTCATGACCGTGATCATGACGGGCCGAGTCTCGGCCCTGGTGGCATTGATCGTGACGCCGGTGCTGTTCGGCGTGCTGGCGGGATTCGGGTCGGAACTGGGGCCAATGATGCTGGAAGGCGTCAGGAGCCTCGCGCCTACCGGCGTCATGCTGGCCTTCGCGATCCTCTATTTCGGCCTGATGACCGACGCAGGCCTGTTCGACCCCCTGGTGCGCCTCATCGTGCGTGTCGTGCACGGCGATCCCGTGCGGATCGTGGTCGGCTCCGCGGTTCTGGCCCTGCTGGTCTCCATGGATGGGGACGGGTCGACGACCTATCTGATCTGCTGCACCGCGATGATCCCCCTTTACCGCCGCATGGGCCTCAACCCGCTGATCCTGGCCTGCCTGCTGATGCTGGCCTGCGGAGTGACCAACATCACGCCATGGGGCGGTCCCACGGCCAGGGCGGCCAGCGCGCTCGGCTTGGAGCCCGCGGCCATCTTCGTGCCGATGATTCCCGCCATGCTGGCGGGCGCGGTGTTCATCCTGGCCGTCGCCTACGTTCTGGGCCGCCGAGAGCGTCGCCGCCTGGAGTGGCTGTCCGCTGACGGACGATTGCATGTCCCCGACGACCTCGCCGAGGATCTGGTGCGTGGCAACGACCTGACGGAGCGGCCCCGGCTGATCTGGCTGAACGCGGCGCTGACCGCGAGTCTGCTGGGGGCGCTGGTCGCCGGCCTGCTGCCGCTGCCGGTGCTGTTCATGATCGCCACAGCTTTGGCCCTGCTGCTGAACTATCCCTCGCTCGACGCCCAGAAGGCGCGGATCGCCGCCCACGCGCCGAACATCCTGCCGGTCATCACATTGATCTTCGCTGCCGGAATCTTCACCGGCGTGCTGAACGGCACCGGCATGACCGACGCCATGGCCGGCAGCGTGGTCGGCGCCATTCCGCCCAGCCTCGGTCCCTACATGGCGCCGATCACCGCCCTGATCTCGATGCCGTTCACCTTCTTCATCTCGAACGACGCCTTTTTCTTTGGCATCCTGCCAATTCTGTCGGAGGCGGCCGGCGCCTATGGGATCGCGCCAGAAGAAATGGCGCGGGCGGCGCTCACCAGCCAGGCGGTTCACCTGCTGTCGCCTTTGGTGCCGTCGACCTATCTGCTGGTCGGCCTGGTGCGGGTCGAGTTGGCGCAGCACCAGCGCTACACCCTGCCCTGGGCGGTGGGCCTGAGCCTGGTCCTGCTGGCCGCGGCGATCCTGACGGGCGTGACGCCCTTTTCGCGTTAGGCTGGGCCATGACCGCCAGACCCCGCCTCATCCTCCTCCTCGCCGCCGGCCTCGCGGCCCTGATGGTGAGCGGTTGCCAGGCCGCCCCCGGGCGGGATCCCGAGGCAACCGCCGGTCAGCTCGTGCGCCTGCCCGACGGTCGGCGGCTGAACCTGAGGTGTTCGGGCGCCGGATCGCCGACCGTGTTGCTGGAAAGCGGCTTCGCCGCCCCCTCGCTCGCCTGGGGCCGCGTCCAGCCCAAGATCGCCGCCACCAACCGCGTCTGCTCGTATGACCGCGCCGGATACGGCTTCAGCGACGAGGGCCCCGCGCCGCGCGACGGGGCGGCCACGGCGCGCGACCTGGACAACGCCTTGCGAGCCGCCCGAATCAAGGGACCGCTCGTGCTGGTCGGCCACTCGGCCGGCGGCCTCTATGTCCGCCTCTTCGCCGCACGTCGGCCGGAACAGGTGGCGGGCATGGTGCTGGTGGACACCTCCGTGGAGTTCCAGGACCGACGGCTCGCCGCGGCCTTCGGTCCTGGCGCCGGCGGCCTGGGGGCGATTCGCGACCGGGCGGTCCGTTGCCTGGAGGCCGCGGAACTCAAGGCCCTGCCCTCGCAGGCGGAGTCGCTGGTCGTCTGCACCCCAAAGGCGCGGGAGGGCCAGCCGCCGGAGACCATCGCCGCGCGCCTGGCAGAGGCGATGAGCCCTGCCAACTGGCGCACCCAAATCTCGGAGGTCGACACCCTGTGGGTCGAAACCTCGCGGCAGGTCGCCGCGGCGGGCGGGCTGGGCGACACGCCGCTGATCGTCCTGACCGCCGGTGACGCCTATGCCCAGGTCCCCGAGCCACACCGCACCAGGGCCAACGCCATCTGGGCCGGCCTGCACCGCGAGGTGGCGGCGCTTTCGACCCGGGGCGAACAACGGGTGGTGGCCAAGTCCTCGCACATGATGATCTTCGACCAGCCGGACGCCATCGTGGCGGCCGTGGCCGAGGTCACCGCGATGTCTCGCGCGCCGCGCCCATAGAATTCCTCCGCTTGCGGGTAGTGGCGCCAACCCACTAGGCTTCAACGAAACCAGATAGGGGAGGGTGCTCGATGGCCTTCAAGCTCAATGTGAACGGCAAGGCGCACTCCGCCGATGTGGATGGCGACACGCCGCTGCTCTGGGTGCTGCGCGACACCCTTGGCATCCTTGGCCCGAAGTACGGCTGCGGAATCGGCCAGTGCGGCGCCTGCACCGTCCATGTGGACGGGACGCCGGTGCGCTCCTGCTCGCTCCCGGTCGAAGGCGTGGGCGCGGCCAAGGTCGTCACCATCGAGGGGATCGGCGCCGATCCGGTGGGCAAGAAGGTCCAGGCCGCTTGGAGCGCCCTGGACGTGGCCCAGTGCGGCTATTGCCAGCCCGGCCAGATCATGTCGGCCACCGCCCTGATCAAGGGCAAGGCCAAGCCGGACGACGCGGACATCGACGCTGCGATGAGCGGTAACATCTGCCGTTGCGCCACCTACACCCGCATCCGGGCGGCTATCAAACAGGCCTCGGGCCAGAAGGCGCAGGCATAGTCATGGCCGCCGACGGAACCTTCCCCCTCAGCGCTTCGCGCCGCGACATCCTCAAGACCGGCGTGGGCGCCGGCGGCGGCCTCATGCTGGGCTTCGCCCTGGCCGGCAAGGGCGCGGCCCAGGCCGCGACGGCCAAGCTCAACACCTATGTCTCCATCGCCCCCGATGGGGCGGTGTCGATCATGGCCAAGAACCCCGAGGTGGGTCAGGGCATCAAGACCTCGCTGCCGATGATCATCGCCGAGGAGCTGGACGTCGATTGGGAGCAGGTGAAGAGCGTCCAGGCGCCCTCTGACCCGGCCCTCTACGGCCGTCAGTTCGCCGGCGGCAGCGCCGCGACCCCGCTGCACTGGGACGAGCTGCGGCGCGTTGGCGGGGCGGGGCGGGCCATGCTGGTGGCCGCCGCGGCCCAGGGCTGGGGCGTGCCGGCCGCTGACTGCACGACGGCGTCGGGCGTGGTTCATCACAAGGCCTCAGGCCGCAAGGCCACCTATGGATCGCTCGCCGCCAAGGCCGCGACCCTGCCGGCCCCGGACCTGAAGACCCTGACCCTGAAGGACCCCAAGGACTACAAGATCATCGGGCGCTCGATCGCCCAGGTCGACACCCCCGCCATCGTCACCGGCAAGCCACTGTTCGGTATCGACGTGGTCGTGCCCGGCATGCTGTACGCCACCTTCGAGAAGGCGCCGGTGTTCGGGGCCAAGGTGGCCAGCGCCGACCTCGAGGCCGCCAAGGCGGTCAAGGGCGTACGCCACGCCTTCGTGGTCGAGGGCGGGACCAGCCTGGACGGTCTGCTGCCCGGCGTCGCGGTGGTGGCCGACAGCTGGTGGGCGGCTCGCAAGGGCCGCGACAAGCTCAACATCAAGTGGGCCGAACACCCGACCTCGGGACAGTCCTCCCGGGGTTTCGCGGCCAAGGCGGTCGAGCTTTCCAAGGCCGCGCCCCTGCGCACTGAGCGCAATGACGGCGACGTGGATGGCGCGCTGAAGGGCGCGGTCAAGACGGTGGAGGCGGCCTACGCCTACCCCTTCCTGTCGCACGCCAATCTCGAGCCCCAGAACTGCACGGCGCAGTTCAAGGACGGCAAGTTCGAGATCTGGGCGCCGACCCAGAACCCGCAGCCCGGCCGCGAGCTGGTGGCCAAGACGCTCGGGGTGAAGAACGAGGACGTCTACATCCACATGGTTCGTTGCGGCGGCGGCTTCGGCCGGCGGCTGATGAACGACTACATGGTCGAGGCGGCCTGGATCGCCAAACAGGTCGGCGCGCCGGTGAAGCTGATCTGGACGCGTGAAGACGACATGCGCCATGACTTCTACCGCCCCGCCGGCTGGCACTTCCTGCAGGGCGGGGTGGACGCCAAGGGCGACATCGTCGGTTGGAAGGACCACTTCGTCTCGCTGGGCGAGAACGGGCAGTTCGGGCGCTCGGCCGGCATGGCGGCCCATGAGTTCCCCGCGCGCTTCGTGCCCAACTACCGTTACGACCTGTCGCTGATGCCTTGCGGCGTGCCGACCGGGCCGCTGCGGGCGCCGGGCTCCAACGCCATCGCCTTCGTGGTGCAGTCCTTCATCGACGAACTGGCCCACGCCGCCGGCGCCGATCCGGTGGCCTTCCGCCTGAAGCTGCTGGGCGACAAGTGCCTGGTCGGCGTCGTCGGCCGTGACGCCTACGACGCCGGCCGGATGGCCGGCGTGCTGAAACTGGTCGCCGAGAAGTCCGGCTGGGGCCGCAAACTGCCCAAGGGCTCTGGCCTGGGGGTGGGCTTCCACTTCAGCCACCTGGGCTACTTCGCCGAGGTGGTGGAGGTGAAGGTGGCCGGTGATGGCGCGGTCGAGCTGGTGAAGGTCTGGGTGGGCGCCGATGTGGGCCGTCAGATCATCAATCCCTTCGGCGCGCTGAACCAGATCGAGGGCTCGGTTCTGGACGGTATTTCCGAGGCCCTGACCCAGCAGGTCACCATCGAGAACGGCGCGGCGGTGCAGTCCAACTTCAACGACTACCCGCTGATCCGGATCAGCGCGGCCCCGCCGATCGAGACGCACTTCGTCAAGTCCGACAACTCGCCGACTGGTCTCGGCGAACCGGCGCTGCCGCCGGTGATCCCCGCCCTGTGCAACGCGATCTTCGCGGCGACCGGCAAGCGGATCCGCCAACTGCCCATCGATGCGGCGATCCTGGGGACCGCCTAGCCTCGGCCCAAGAGCGATGTTCGGCGGGCTGCTCCGGAAGGCGTAGACGCGGACGCCTTGCCCCGGGCAAGGTGTCAAACAAACGTTCGCCGGGGATGGATCCGTGAAGAAGCTTCTGATCGCCAATCGTGGCGAGATCGCCGTTCGGATCGCCCGCACCGCCGCCGAAATGGGGATCGCCACCCTGGCGGTCTATTCCGAGGACGACGCCGCCTCGCTGCATACGCGCAAGACCGACGCGGCGGTCGCGCTGAAGGGTTCGGGCCCCGCCGCCTATCTCGATGGGGCGCAAATCCTGGCGGCGGCGAAGGCGGAGGGCTGCGACGCCATCCATCCTGGCTATGGCTTCCTGTCGGAGAACGCCGCCTTCGCGCGCGCTTGCGCCGAGGCCGGCGTGACTTTCGTCGGCCCCTCGCCCGAGACCCTGGATCTGTTCGGCGACAAGGGAGCGGCCCGGGCCCTGGCCGCGCGGTGCGACGTGCCGATCCTGCCCGGCACCGCTGGCGCGACGACGCTGGCGGAGGCGCAGACCTTCCTCGCCAACCAGGGCGAGGGCGGCGCGGTGATGGTGAAGGCCGTGTCCGGCGGCGGGGGGCGCGGCATGCGGCCCGCGCAATCTGCGGCCGAGCTTGGCGAAGCCTTCGAGCGGTGCGCCTCCGAGGCTCAGGCGGCGTTCGGCGATGGGTCGCTGTATGTCGAGGCCTTCATGGCCCGGGCGCGCCACATCGAGGTGCAGATCGTCGGCGACGGCCATGTGGTCTCCCACCTCTGGGACCGGGAATGCAGTCTCCAGCGCCAGCGGCAGAAGGTGATCGAGATCGCCCCGGCCGACACGCTGCCGATGGAGACCCGCGAGCGGCTGTTCGAGGCGGCGATCGCACTCGGCCGCGCCGCGCGCTACCGCAACCTGGGCACGGTCGAGTTCCTGGTGGAAGGCGAGCGGATCGTCTTCATCGAGGCCAATCCTCGGCTTCAGGTCGAGCATACGGTCACGGAGGAGGTCACCGGTCTCGATCTCGTTCGTATACAGATTGAAGTCGCGCGTGGCCGCTCGCTGGCTGATCTGAACCTCACCCAGGCCGAAGTTCCGCGACCGCGCGGCGTGGCGGTGCAGGCCCGGGTGAACCTGGAAACCATGTCGGCCGACGGCTCGGCCAAGCCGTCTGGCGGGCTGCTCACAGCCTTCGAGCCGCCGTCAGGCCCTGGCGTTCGCGTCGACGGCTTCGGCTACGCCGGCTACCGCACCAGCGCGCGGTTCGACTCGTTGCTGGCCAAGCTGATCGTCCATGCCGGATCGGGCGGCCTTCCGGTCGCCGTGGCCAAGGCGCGCCGCGCCCTTTCGGAATTCAAGATCGCCGGAGCGGCGACCAACATCGGCTTCCTGCAAAGCCTGCTGGCCCATCCGGCGGTGGCCGCGGGACAGGTCCATACGCGCTTCATTGAAGAAGCCATGGGCGAGTTGGCGGCGAGCGCCGAGGCGCCCCGGCTTTACTTCGAAACCCAGGCGTCGGGCGCCCAGGCCAAGCGGGCAGGCGCGGCGGTGGACACCCTCGACCCCCTGGCCGTGCTGACCCACGGCAAGGCCGAGGCGGTGATCGAGGACGTCGAGGAGGCGCTGGAGGGCCCGGAGGGGACCCAGGCGCTGCGGGCTCCGCTGCAGGGCACGGTGATTGGCCTTTCGGTCTCGGTTGGCGACACCGTGCTGGCCGGCCAGCCGCTGTTCGTCATGGAGGCCATGAAGATGGAGCACGTCATCGCCGCCGACGTCTCCGGCGTGGTGCGCGAGATCACCGTGGCGGAGGGCGACACCGTCTTCGAAGGTCACCCCCTGGCCTTCCTGGAGCCGGTCGAGATGGCGGCCGGCGGCCGGGTGAAGGAGGAGGTCGTCGACCTGGACTTCATCCGTCCCGACCTGGCCGAGGTGCTGGACCGACACGGCCGGACATTGGACCCGGCGCGGCCCGACGCCGTGGCGCGCCGGCGCAAGACCAATCAACGGACGGCGCGGGAAAATGTCGAGGACCTGCTCGATCCCGGCAGCTTCACCGAATACGGATCGCTGGTGGTGGCCGCGCGCCGCCGCCGCAACACCCTGGACGAACTGATCGCCCAGACCCCGGCCGACGGCATGATCATGGGCCTGGGCTCGGTCAACGGCGACCGGTTCTCGCAGGACAAGTCCCGCGTGGCGGTCATGGCCTATGACTACACCGTGCTCGCCGGCACCCAGGGGGGTAACAACCACTGGAAGCTGGACCGGATGAGCGAGCTGGCCCTGCGCTGGCGGGTGCCGACCGTGTTCTTCACCGAGGGCGGCGGGGGCCGGCCCGGCGACACCGAGGGCGGCGGGTTCACGCGGGGCTTCGAGCTCTGGGGCAGGCTGTCTGGCGCGGTGCCCCTGGTGGGGATCAATTCCGGTCGGTGCTTCGCGGGCAATGCCGCCATCCTGGGCTGCTGCGACGTCATCATCGCCACCAAGGACTCGGCCCTGGGCATGGGCGGCCCGGCCATGGTGGAGGGCGGCGGCCTGGGCGTCTTCCGACCCGAGGAGATCGGTCCGGTCAAGGTCATGCAGGCCAACGGCACGATCGACGTCCTGGCCGAGGACGAGGCCGACGCCGTGCGCCTGGCCAAACAGTATATCTCCTACTTCCAGGGGCCGGTGGCGGAGTGGACCTGCGCCGACCAGCGCCTGCTGCGCCGGGCGATCCCCGAGAACCGCTTACGGGTCTATGACATCCGCAAGCTGATCGCGCTCATCGCCGACGAGGGTTCGGTGCTGGAGCTGCGGCCCAATTTCGGCCTGGCCATGGTCACCGCCTTCATCCGCATCGAAGGACGCCCGGTCGGCGTCTTCGCCAACAATCCGCATCACATCGGCGGCGCCATCGACTCCGACGCCTCCGACAAGGCCGCCCGCTTCATGCAGTTGTGCGAGGCCTTCGACATCCCGCTGCTGTCGCTGTCGGACACGCCCGGCAACATGGTGGGACCGGAAGCGGAGAAAACCGGCCTGATCCGTCACTGCTCGCGGCTGTTCGTCATCGGCGCCAACCTGACCGTGCCGCTGTTCTCGGTGATCCTGCGCAAGAGCTACGGCCTGGGCGCCATCGCCATGACCGGCGGCAGCTACCAGGGGTCGATGTTCGCCGTCTCCTGGCCGACCGGCGAGTTCGGCGGCATGGGCCTGGAGGGCTCGGTCAAGCTGGGCTACCGCAACGAGCTGGCCGCCATCGAGGATCCGATGGCGCGGAAGGCCAAGTTCGACGAGATGGTCGCCGCCGCCTATGCGCGGGGCAAGGCCCTATCCCAAGCCACCAGCCCGGCCCTGGACGACGTCATCGACCCCGCTGACACGCGCCGGTGGATCATGTCAGGGCTAAAGGCCTTGCCGCCGATCCCTGTACGGACGGAGAAGAAGTTGCGCTGGATCGATAGCTGGTAGGCCTAGTGCGGCACATACGTTCGCAGCACGTCCTCGATGATCCGTTCCAGCTGGCCCAGGGTGTTGCAGGTCTTGGCCACGTGGCAGAAGCGCTCATAGCGGTGCATGACGCTGTCGCCCTGGCTCCAGTAGCTCTCGGGCTCGGGGTTCAGCCAGATGACCGAGCGGGCGCGCTTGTGGATAGTGGCCATCAGGTCCATGCGCGGGTCGGCGTAGTTGGAACGCCCGTCCCCCAGGAAGATCACCGTGGTGTGGCTGTCCACGTGATCGAGGTGGTTCTCGCAGAAGTCCTCCAGCGACTTGCCATAGTCGGTCTGCTGGAAGCCGATGCGCTTCAGCACCTCGAAGATCGCGACGTCGACATGCTCGTCGTCGAGGATGTCGTTGACGCTGATCAGTCGGCCGGAGAACGCATAGGCCTCCATCCGGTCGACCACCTCGTTGAGCGAATAGAGGAAGGTCAGCAGGAACTGAGCGGCGGCGGCCACCGACTTGGACACGTCGCAGATGCAGACGATCGACGGTTTGTCGATCTTCTCGGTCTTCCAGATGATCTCGAACGGCATGCCGCCGTAGGGCATGGACTTCCGCAGGGTGCGGCGGATGTCCATGTGGCCCTTCTTGGCGCGGTTGCGGCGGCGCGAATAGCGGTCGGCCAACCGCTTGGCCATCTTCTTTACCAGGGCCTGCATCATCGCCTGGTCGACGGGATCGATGCCGCCCTCGGCGTTCAGCGCCTTCCGGGCCAACAGTTCCTCGCGCAGCATCTTGCCCGAGCCTGAGGCGTAGAGGTTGTGCTGACGCTCGACATAGCGTTGCGCCTCGGCGGCCAGGCGCCGCTTGCCCGCCTCCAGCCGGTCCGCCGCGTCGCCGCCGCCTTCCAGCTTGCGCGCCGCGGAGATGATCGACTCGATCTCCGCCAGGCCCATCTCCTCCAGCAGCCGGCGGCTCATGCGGGATCGCTGGGTGGTCAGGCGGATCTGCGAGACCTGGGCGCGCTCGGCGGCTTCCTCCATGGCCTGGGCGAGACCCGTGGCATCGCCCTCCATGATCATGCGGGTCAGCTCGGACTCGGCGGCCTCGGGCGGCAGGCCGTCCATGGGGTCACCGTCGCCGCGTTGCGGCGGCGGCTCGGCGGGGGCCAGCGAGTCACGGCTGAAGAACGTGTCGAACACGTCGTCGAAGCGGCCCACCTCGTCGGCGGTCTTGGCGAGCGTCGCGCAAAGGGCGTCCTTGAACAGCTCGCGGTCCGAAAAGCCCACCGTCGCCACCGTGCGGTGGGCGTCGATGGCCTCGGCGGGTGAGACCTTCACATCCGCGGCGCGCAGGGCGCGGAAGAAGTCTTCCATGGCCGCTTGCATGGCCCTAGCTCACCGGGCGGCGGATCAGCTCGACGATCTGCGGCTCCACCGCGGCGATGTCCTGCTCGAACTTCAGCAGCACATTGAGGGTGTCGCGCACGACCTCGCCATCCAGGCTGGACGCGTTGAGCAGGATCAGCGCGCGGGCCCAATCCACGGTCTCGGAGATGGAGGGCGACTTGCGCAGGTCGAGCGTGCGGAGTGACTGGACGAAGTCGACCAGCTGGGTCGCCAGCGTCGCCTCGATGTCCGGCACCCGGCTGGCGACGATCCGCCGCTCCAGGGCCGCGTCGGGCAGGGGGATGTGCAGGTGCAGGCAGCGGCGCTTGAGCGCGTCGCCCAGGTCGCGGACGTTGTTGGAGGTCAGGAACACCAAGGGCGGAGTCTTGGCGACCATCACGCCCAGCTCGGGGATCGACACCTGGTAGGCCGACAGCACCTCCAGCAGGAAGGCCTCGAAGGCCTCGTCCGACTTGTCGATCTCGTCGATCAGCAGGACGCAGCCATTGTCCTCACGCAGCGCCTTCATCAGCGGCCGCGGCTCCAGGAAAGGTTCGGAGAAGAACAGGTCGCCCATGCCATGCAGCCGCTCCATGGCCGCGTCCATGTCCTTGGCGTCGGAGAGCTGCTCGCCCATCCGGTCCTTGAGGATCTGGGTGTAGAGGAGCTGCTTGCCGTACTTCCACTCGTACAGGGCCTTGGATTCGTCGAGGCCCTCGTAACACTGCATGCGGATCAGCGGCAGGCCGAGCAGGTTGGCCGTCGACAGCGCCAGCTCCGTCTTGCCCACCCCGGCCGAACCCTCGACCAGGATCGGCTTTTGCAGGTGCACGGACATGTAGAGTGCCGTGGCGATGCGCTTGGAGGCGATATAGCCGACATCGGCCAGGCCCTGGATCAGGGCGTCCACCGAAGTGAGATAAGGAGACGTCGCGACGGGAGCGACCGCCACGGTCGGGGTAATGGTCAAAACCTGAATCTCTCAAATGTGACGCGCAACCGCGTCGGGAAGGCCTTCAATGCGCCGAGTGTGCCAAGGCGCCGCCATGCGATGCAACCCCAATCCCCCAGGAGCGCGCCGAGCTTTGCTTTACCCGGACTTCACTTCCTTCGCCGATATTGCGGTTAATGCGCAACCTGGTCACTTCCATCGTCGGACGTCTGCCCCGGTTCCAGCGCCTGCGGACCAAGCTGGCGGTGCTGTACGCGGCGCTGTTCGGCGTGGCGCTGCTGCTGGTTTCGGGCGCGGTCTATTCGGCGATCAGCAGTGCGGCTCAACGACAGGTCCGGGACGAGCTGACCTCGTCGGGCACGGTGTTCGACCGCGTCTGGTCGATGCGCTCGGAGCAGCTCCACCAAGGCGCCGTGCTGCTGTCGAAGGACTTCGGCTTCCGCGAGGCCGTGGCCACACGTGACGAGGCGACGATCGTCTCGGCGATGGAGAATCTGCGCCAACGGTTCCGTATCGACCTTGCCTTCATTGTCGGCGTCGACGGCCAGGTGACCGCGGCCGACCCCGCCGCCCTCAACCCCAACGCCGACGCCCTGGTCGACGCGATGTACCAGCAGGACGAGCCAAACGGGGTCTTCGTCCTGAACGGCGCGCCCTATCAGATGGTCGCCGCCCCCATCATGTCGCCCGACCTCGTCGGCTGGGTGGTGTTCGCCGCGCGGCTTGACCGTACCGAGATGTCGGCGCTCGAGAAGCTATCGGCCATCCCGCTGAACGCCAACGTCCTGTACCGCTCAGGCAAGGCGTGGAGCGCGCAGCTCGCCGCCGGCCGGGACGATCAGGCGCGGCTGGGCGCATTCATCGACGGCGCTCTGGCGGCCAAGTCCCGCGCGCCCGCCATCCTGGCGACCCCGCAGGGCGATTCCATCGGCCTGGTGAAGTCGCTGCCGTCGCTTACCGGCAAGGACGGCGCGGTCCTCGTTCTGACCTATCCTCTGGCCCTGGCTCTCGCGCCCTACAACCCCCTGCTCGCCACGATCGCGATCACTGGCCTTTTGGGTCTGGCGCTGGTGGTGGCGGGAAGTTGGGCCCTGGCGCGGGGCGTCACCCAGCCGATCTCGGCCCTGGCCATCGCCGCCAATCGCCTGCGTCAAGGCGAGGACGGCCATGTGGAGGTCGAGAGCCACGACGAAATCGGCCATCTGGCCGAGAGCTTCAACGTGATGGCCACCGAGATCCGCGAGCGCGAGCGGCGGATCACGCATCTGGCGCTGCATGACGCCGAGACCCATCTCCCCAACCGTCTGTCATTGGAGCAGGCGATCGAAGGCCTGAACGCGACCGAGGGCGGGACCTTCTACGCCGCCTTGCTGGGTGTTGATCGCTTTTCCCACGTGCGCGGCGCCATCGGCTACGCCCTGGCGGCTCAGGCCATCCGCCAGGTCGGCGAACGGCTGGCGGACCTGCGGCCCAAGGCCTTCGTTGCGCGGATCTCGACCGATGTCCTGGGCATGGCCTTCGAGGCAGCTGACGACGATGCGGCCCAGATCGAGATGGCGCGGCTGCTGCGCCAGCTGGAACAGCCGTTGCGGATCGGCGGCGACGCCATCGACGTGGCCCTGACGGTCGGGCTCTCGGCGTTCGCGCCGGGCGAGCCGGGCGGGGCGGCCATCGAGCGGGCCAACATCGGCCTCGACCAGGCGAGGGCCGCGCGCAAGAAGCTCGCCTTCTTCGACGCCGAGGCCTACGGCGATCCATCCTCGAATTTAGCCTTGATGAGCGGCATGCTCTGGGCCCTGCGCTCGGGCCATATCGAACTCTACCACCAGCCGAAGTACGACCTGCGCAGTCGTGGCGTGAACGGCGTTGAGGGCCTGGTCCGCTGGCGCCACCCCACCCGGGGCCTGCTGCGGCCGGACCTGTTCATCCCGATGGCCGAGGAGACCGGCCATATCCGGACGCTCACCGACTGGGTGCTGAAACAGGCCATCGCCGACCAGATCAAGATGGACCGCGCCGGCCACCAGTTGGAGATGTCGGTCAACATCTCGGGCCGCCTGCTGGGCGACCGCGACTTCGCCGATTTCGTCGACCGCACGGTGGGCGAGGCGCGAGGGCAGCTGTGCTTCGAGATCACCGAGACGGCGGTCATCGAGAACCCTGACATGGCGCTGGAGATCCTGGACCGCTTCCGCGCGGCGGGGATCAGCATCTCGATCGACGACTTCGGATCGGGTCTCTCGTCCCTGGCCTATCTGAAGCAGATCAAGGGTCACGAGTTGAAGATCGACAAGTCGCTGATCACCGACCTGACGGAGAGTCAGCGCGACGCCCTGATCGTGCGCTCGACCATCGACCTGGCCCACAGCCTGGGCCTGAAGGTCACCGCCGAGGGCGTGGAGACGGCAAATGCCTTCCAACTCCTGGCCGCCATGGGCTGCGACAGCATCCAGGGCTATCTGATCGCCAAGCCTATGCCTTTCAAGGAACTGCTGAGCTTCCTCAACGAGGACCGCGACACCCAGCGCAGCTACGGCTGACGGAGGCTCAGTGCGGGTGGTTAGCCGGCGTGGGGCGCAGGTCGACGCTGAGCGTGGTCTTCGCGCCCGCAGCGGCGACCGTCACCGGCTTCACCACCTGATTGCGGGTGGTCTTCATCAGCGGGTGCCAGACGGTCATCTGGTGGGCGGCGGCCGGCAAGCCACGCAGGACGGCCACGCCGTCGGCGCCGGTCTTGGCCGCATGGGGCGTGTCGACCACATAGACGTAGGCGATCATCTGGTCGTGGATGTTGCAGCCCAGGGGCACGACGCCGACCTTGTCGAAACGAACGCTGCGCGCCTCTTCCTTGCCGTACAGCTTGAGCTCGAACTTCTTCACCGGTGAGAAGGAGTAGACGTGGTGACGCACGGTGTCCTTGTTCGGAAAGGTCACGTCCGAGCCCACCGGAACGATCAGCACGAAGGGATCGAACTGGATACTCCGCTGGCTCACCGAATAGGGCCAGGTGAAGCGGATTGGGGCGACGGCGCCACTGGCCTTGATCGTCACCACGGCGTCGCGGACGGGACGGCCCGCCGCGTCGCGGATGCTGACGGCGAGGTCGGCGGCGGCCGCGGGCGACGACAGGACCATGGCGGCGAGGCAGGCGAAAATTGTGGTGCGCATGTCGACGACTATACGACCGAACGGCGATTCGGGCAGACACGGAGCACTATACCAAGAGTAGTGTTACCGCTGCCTACAATGTCGGCAGGTCTACGCAAAATAAAGATTTTCCGGCGAATCTGCGAAAGGCGCGCCTATTCCAGATTGCGCGTCGCATTCGGGACGGACGTGATGACACGGGTGGTCGCGGCGCTGGGCGCCGTCTTGGCGATGTCGGGGGGCGCGGCGAGCGCCGCCGATCTGGTCCCGAGCGGCAAGCTGCTGCTGACCGGCGGCGTGACCAATATCGAGGGCGCCGGTGGCGGCGGCCTGGCCAGCTGGGCCACCATCACCGGCTATGAAACCCGCGATGGGATCGGCGCCAATATCCACGCGACCAATGTCAGCCTGCCGGACTACAAGTTCCGCGCCTATGGCGCCGCGGTCGGCTTCTACGACCGGGTCGAGCTGTCCTACGCGCACCAGGAATTCGACACCGGGGCGACGGGCGCCAAGCTGGGCCTCGGCGACGGTTTCACCTTCAAGCAGAACGTGGTGGGGGCCAAGCTCCGGGTGCTGGGCGATGCGGTCTACGACCAGGACCGGCTCATGCCGCAGGTGGCGGTGGGCGTGCAGTTCAAGCGCAACGACCAGGGCGCCATCGTCCGGGCCGTGGGCGGGAAGGATCACCAGGGGGTCGACTACTATGTGGCCGCCACCAAGGTGCTGCTGAACGAGAGCCTGGTGCTGAACGGGACGGTGCGGCTGACCAAGGCCAACCAGACCGGCTTGCTGGGCTTCGGCGGCGATAAGGACGACAGCTACTCGGCACAGTTCGAGGGCTCGGCCGGCTATCTGGTCTCCAAGCGCCTGTTGGTCGGCGCGGAGTACAGGACCAAGCCCAACAACCTCGGCTTCGCCAAGGAAGACGACTGGTTCGACGTGTTCGCGGCCTATGCGGTGAACAAGAATCTCTCGGTCACCGTGGCCTATGCCGACCTCGGCAACATCGCCACATTCAAGGACCAACGCGGCCTCTATGTCTCGCTGCAGGCCGGGTTCTAGGGAGCGCCGCATGTTCATCCGCAGGCTGATCTTCGTGTCCGCCCTGGCCGCCGCATCGCCCGTGGCGGCGCAGGTGGAAAAGCCGGTCGATCCCTATGTGCAGTCCAACGCCAACGCGGGGGCGACGCCGTTCACGGGCGAGCAGCTGCTGGCGGCGTTCCACGGCCAGGACGGCGTGGGTCGGATCGTCGACGCGACCATCGACCAGGGCATCGTCGACCCCCGCACCGCGGAGATCTTCAAGGCCACCGACCTGGTCCGCCTGCGCCGCACCTTGAAGGAGCAGATCGCCTACCTGCTGGGCGCACCGGTGACCTACACGGGCCGCGATATGAAGTCGTCTCACAAGGATCAGGGGATCAACACCGCCGAGTTCAACGCCCTGGTCGAACACATGCAGCACGCCATGGACAAGGAGGGCGTGCCCTACCGCGCCCAGAACCAGCTCCTGTCCAAGCTGGCCCCCATGAAGCGCGACGTGGTGACCCGCTAGGCGTATCCCAGGCCGTAGGGCCGGTAGGGGCCGGCGATGAGCTGTTCGAAGACACCCATGCCCTTCAGCGACTCTCCGCCTGGCAGGCTTAGGGTGACCCGGCTGAGCGCCTGGATGTGAATGTGCTGCGGTAGGGCCATGTCGACGGTGGCCAGGTCGATATCTTCCCGCTCCACCACCAGTTCGCCCTTGAAGCCGCCGTGCCGCCACTCGGGGTGGCCGTAGCCTATCCCGCGCATCAGGAAGGTCAGGAACGGCTCGAACCTTATGCTGGCCGAACCCTGGGCCAGGGGGACGTTCAGCGTTCCACCGCGGGCGTGGCGCGTGCCCGCGACCAGACTGACATCCTCCATCACCGCATGTTCGGTCTCGTGGAAGCCGTCGGGCCCCGCGCCGTCAGGGGCGATGACGGCGCGGGTGTTCCAGGCCTTGCCGTCGGGGTCGGCGTTGATGTGGAAGAACACGCTGCGGTCGGCGAAGTTGAGCGGCGTCCACTGCCAGAAGAAGCCGCCGATGGTCTGCGGCACCGGGGGCTGTGGGTCCGGCGCCCCGATGGGGCGCACGCCCCAGGAGCGGTCACGGGTGCCCGTCGTACCGGTCGCCAGGTCGCGCCGCACGCCGTCGACCTCGATCCAACCCGTGCAGCGAACGTTCTGGGTCAGCCGGGTGTAGTCCATGAAGGCGCGCGGGCCGTTGCGGCGGATGAAGCGCGGCTCCTCGACCGGAAAGCTGCGGCCCTCGAAGACGATCTCGGCGGCGAAGCCGTTCGAGGGCTCCACGGTGACCTTTAACTTCTGCAGCGGCTCCAGGACCTCGATGCGGATCGGGCCGCAGCTCAGGTCCATTCGCTCCATGTGCAGGATGCGGCTTGCGTGCAGGCAGTACTGCACTCCGTCGCGGACCACGGAGAAGTGGGCGTCGGCGATGTTGAGGTGCGGGTAGACCCCAAAGGCGGCGGCGAAGAACTCCGTCCCGTCCGGGTCGTAGCCGTTGAAGAAATAGCGGTCGTAGAAATTGCGGTCGGTGCCGGAGAAGGCGATGGGCTCAGGGGTCTGGTGGATCGGGTAGTCATCGGCCTTGGTCAGCATGGGGCGTCCTCCGGGGCGGCGATCTGTGTTCTATGTATTGCGACCGCGCGTGTCGGCGCAGTATCAAGTGAACAAAGATAACAAGACAAGGGAGGACGCCCTGCTCTGACGCCACGTAAGGTTACGGGGCGCTCTCGGTGGGCTGGGCGATGTAGATGAGCGCCAAGAATTTTCGTATTCCAGATGACTATGCCGCCACCTTGGTCGACCCCACGGCCTATGCCGACGGTCGCATCCACGAGACCTATGCCTGGCTGCGCGCCAACAATCCGCTCGGCCGTGCCGAGATCGAGGGCGTCGATCCCTTCTGGGTGGCCACCAAGCACGCCGACATCCTGGAGGTCAGCCGCCAGAACGCCCTCTACGCCAACGGCGTGCGCTCTCCGACCCTAGTCAGCCAGGCGGTGGACACCCGCGTTCGCGAGATGACGGGCGGCAGCCCGCACCTGCTGCGCACCCTGATCCATATGGATGCGCCTGATCACATGAAGTACCGGGTCCTGACCCAGGCCTGGTTCCTGCCGCAGAACCTGCGCAGCATGGAAGACCGCATCCGCA
>NZ_JANOCX010000350.1:0-3001 GCF_031412415.1 Phenylobacterium sp. | reverse complement strand
TTGGCGCCCTGCGCCAGGAAGGCCTTGGCGATGTCCTTGCCGATGCCGCTGGCGGCGCCGGTGACGATGGCGACCTTGTCCTTGAGGATCATGCTGGGTCTTTCTCAGGTTGAAGGATTTCGGCCTTCGGAGTCACGAAGTCGTAGACCTCGACGCCGTGGGCGGCGGTGGGCGGGATCAGCACCTCGGGATGGGCCAGGGTGAGCAGGGCGTCGCGTCGCCCGGCCTGCCAGTGCTCCTCCATGGTGCGGCGGGAGAACTCGTAGTCCTTCGACTGGCCCTCATAGGTGGGCGAGCGATAGACCAGCTGGACGATGTTGTAGACGGCGGGGTCCGATGCCTCCGCCAGCAGGCGCGCCTGGGGCGTGGCGGCCAGTTCCGGCGGCATCTGAGCCAGCAGTTCGTTGAAGGCCGCGCGCAGCTCTTGCATCCTGCGGAAGGACTCCGTGGCCGCCCGCGTGCGGCTGGAGAACTGCACCTCCTTCATCCGCACGGCGACCTCCGACAGGTCGCGCGGCAGCTCGCCCCGGGCGCTCCACAGGTCGACCTGGAAGATCAGGGTGTCGAGGTCCGACCGCGCCGACAGCACCCAGTCCAGAGGGGTGTTTGAGACCAGGCCGCCGTCCCAATAGAACTCCTCGTCCACCTCGACCGCCTCGAAGGCGGGCGGCAGGGCGCCGCTGGCCATGATGTGCTGGGGGCCGATGACATCGATCTCATTGTCGAAATAGGCGAAGTTGCCGGTGCCGACATTCACCGCGCCGACGCTGAAGCGCATGGCCTTGCTGTTGATCAGGTCGAAATCGACCAGCCGTTCCAGGGTGGGGCGCAGGGCTGTGGTGTCGTACCAGCTTGTGGCGCCGGGGGCGCCGGGCGGGGTGAGGTAGGGCGGCGGCGTGCGCGGAGTGAAGAAGCCTGGCACCCCGTTGGCGATGATCTGCCCGGCCGCCAACTGGTTCAGCCAGCCCCGCGCGGCGTCGAAGGTGATCAGCTTGGTCCACTGGTCGGCCCAGCCGCCGTCGCGGGGCTCGCTGACCTGCTCCCAGAAGGCGCGCAGCCTGGCGACCCGGTGTTCGCGCGGATTTCCGGCGATGATGGCGCTGTTGATCGCCCCGATGGAGATGCCGGCGATCCAGGTCGGCTCTATCCCGGCCTCATGCAACGCCTCATAGACCCCGGCCTGATAGGCGCCCAGCGCCCCGCCGCCCTGCAGTAGCAGGGCCACGCTCTCGAAGGGCGTCGCGCAGGACTTGTGCGTCTCGCGTGGAGCGACCCCGGCGCGCTTGCGGTGCGGGCGGCGAGCGGGCTTCATCGGGTCCATCAGAGATTCTCCGGCGCGGATCGCGCGGCTCTCGATGGTGCAGTGCAACATTTCTTTGCGACGGCTTCAAGGCGGCGTCGCGTTTCAGGAGACCGGATGCTCCCCTCGCAACGCCATCTTTTCGATATCCCTGAGGGGGTCGCCTACTTCAACACCGCCTACAACGCCCCGCTGCTCAACGCCTCCCGCGATGCTCTCGCGACAGCCGCCGGGGCCAAGAGCCGGCCCTGGGAGCGGACCCCCGACGACTTCTTCGCCGACGCCGAGCGGGCGCGGACGCTGGCGGCGGACCTGTTCGGCGGCGGGGCTGACGGCTGGGCGGTGATCCCGGCCGCCAGCTACGGGATCAGCACGGCGGCCCGCGCCATCGAGCCGACCCTGCGCGCCCACGACCAGATCGTGCTGATGGAGGATGAGTTCCCCTCCAACGTCCTGCCCTGGCGACGGGTGGCGCAGGTGACGGGCGCGCAGGTCGTCACCGTGCCGACGCCGGCCGACGGCGACTGGACCGCCGCGGTCCTGGCCCACCTCGGCCCGCGGGTGAAGGTCGCGGCGCTGGGCCACTGCCACTGGACCAACGGGGCGCGGCTGGACCTCGAAGCCATCGGCGAAGCCTGCCGCGCGGTCGGCGCCGCCCTGGTGCTGGACGCCACCCAGACCCTGGGGGCCCTGCCGCTGGACCTGGACGCCGTGGCCCCCGACTTCCTGGTGGCGGCCGGTTACAAGTGGCTGCTCTGCCCCTACGGCTTCGGCCTGATGTACGTCGCCCCGGCCTGGCGCCAGGCGCGGCCGCTTGAGGAGACGTGGCTGGTCCGCGACAACGCCCGCGATTTCAACAACCTCGCCCAGTACAGCGACGGCTACCGCGACGGCGCGCGCCGCTTCGACGTGGGCGAGACCTGCGTGACCACGGTCCTGCCGGGTGCGATCGCGGCCCTGGAACAGCTGCAGGCCTGGGGTGTGGCGGAGATCGCCGAGAGCCTCGGCGCGGTCAACGCCCAGATCGCCGGACGCCTGGAGTCCCTGGGCTTCACCCTTCCGCCCGCCGAACTGCGCTGCCTGCACATGTTCGGGGCGCGGGTTCCGGAGGGGTTCGACGGGGACTTGGTCGGGGCGTTGCGGGGGCGGAACGTGTTCGTCAGCCAGCGGGGGAGCGCTGTGCGGTTCGCGCCTCATCTGCATGTGACGGAGGAAGATGTGGGCCGGCTGCTCGACGAGGTGGCACGAGGGGTGTCTTAATGTTCTTGTTTTGTTCTTGACATTTCAAGGCAGTTATATACGTGACAAAGCAGGATCGCTGGTGTAGCTTGTTCTCACTGAGGAGCTACCGCCGTGAACCTGACCGATCCGATCTTCACCGACGCCGACAAAGCCCGCTCCCATCTTGAGGCGACCCGCTGGCCCGATGGTCCGATCTGCCCTCACTGTGGCGTTGTGGGTCAGGCTGCTCGCCTTCCTGACCAGAGGGGTCGCCCGACCAAGGCGAACCCGACCGGGGCTGTGCGGAAGGGCGTCTGCCAGTGCAACGCTTGCCGTGAGCAGTTCACGGTTATGGTCGGGACCGTTTTTGAAAGCTCCAAGGTTCCGCTGAACAAGTGGCTGCTCGCCACCTACCTCATGTCGTCTTCGAAGAAGGGCATTTCGGCCCACCAGATCGGCCGCACGCTCGGCGTCACCTAC
>NZ_JANOCX010000349.1:0-8264 GCF_031412415.1 Phenylobacterium sp. | reverse complement strand
CCGGCGAACAGGCCGCCGCCCGGCGCGACAGCCCAGAGGCCGGTCCACCCGACGTCATGCAGGCGTTTGACGAGCAAGGCCGATTGGACATAGCTCCACAACGCCCAGCCCATCAGTTCCAGGATCAGACCGCCGGTCAGGTATTGATAGACGAGCAGAAACCCGAACAGTCCGGCCGACGCGCCCCAGAAGGTCCGCCGTCCGATCCGCCCCCAATACGAAAATAGCACCCCGACCCAGTACATACGCCCGCCTCGCAACAGCCCAGCCTAGCGCGTCGCTCGGTAGAGTGTATGTGATATATATGCCACAACAGAACTTGCGCGCCGCCACAAACCGCCTAATTGAAGGCGGTCAACCTTCCCCCACTGTCGATGAGGTCTGCTTCCTTGGCGCGCGATCCGTATCTGGAGCTTGGCGTATCCCGCGGCGCGACCGCCGATGAGATCCGCAAGGCGTTCCGCAAGCTCGCCAAACAACACCACCCCGACACCAATCCGGGCAACAAGGCCGCCGAGGAGCGCTTCAAGCAGGTGAGCGCGGCCTTCGACATCCTGGGCGACGTCGAGAAGCGCAAGAAGTTCGACGCCGGCGACATCGACGCCGACGGCCGCGAGACCGCGCGTGGCTTCGGCGGCGGCAATCCCTGGGGTCAGCCGGGCGGACAGTGGAACACCACGCGCGGTCAGGACGGTCCCGAGAGCGGCGACCTGGGCGACCTCTTCAGCGAGATCCTGGGCCGGCGCGGGCAGGGCGGCGCCGGCGGCGCCGGCGGCGGCTTCGGCGGCTTCTCGCAGAAGGGCGCGGACGTGCGCGCCAAGCTCGAGATCGACCTGGAAGACTCCATTCACGGCGCGAAGAAGCGCATCGCCTTCTCGGACGGCCGCACCATCGACGTGACCATCCCCAAGGGCGCCGAGGAAGGCCAGACCCTGCGCCTGAAGGGGCAAGGCTCACCCGGCCGCGCGGGCCCCGGCGACGCCTTCATCGAGCTGGCGGTCAAGCCCCACCCGATCTTCCGTCGTGAGGGATCGGCGTTGGTCATGGACCTGCCCGTCAGCGTCCCCGACGCCGTGCTGGGCGGGAAGGTCGAGGCGCCGACCCCGGACGGGACGGTCTCGCTCACCATCCCCAGGGGCGCCAACAGCGGCCAATCCCTGCGCCTGAAGGGCCGGGGGCTGTCGGACGCGCGCGGCAAGCGCGGCGACCTGCTGGGGCGCATCGTGCTGTTCCTGCCGGACAAGCCCGACCCGGAGCTGGAAGCCTTCGCCGAAGCCTGGCGAAAGACACGGCCCTACACGCCGCGCCGCAAGGGATAAGCGGTTGGCGGCGTGACAGACCGTCGCAACCCCGGCATAAACCGGCCATTCAGCCCTGGTTCAGTGATCGGGCGGTAGACCTAGCGCCATGAAGCGTCTGTTTGTCATCGCCGCCCTGCTGGCCGCCGCCCCGATCGGGGCGAGCGCTCAGCCTGGGCCGGACTATGGGCGGCCGTCGTACGGCGGCGGGCGTGGCGACCAGGACACTGCGCGCGAAGCCGTTCGCGGCGGCCGCCAGGTGCCGCTTTCCCAGGTGATCGCCATGATCGCCTCGCGCACGCCGGGCCGTCAGCTCAATACCACCCAGGGCGAATTCGGAGGCCGCTCGGCCTATTTCGTCCAATGGCAGACCAATGACGGCCGGGTCATCATCTTCATCGTCGACGCCCAGAGCGGCGCGATACTTTCCCGCCAAGGCGGCTAAGGGGTTTCCATGCGCATCCTGCTGGTCGAGGACGATCCTGACCTGTCGCGGCAACTGAAGGCGGCGCTTGGCGACGCCGGTTACGCGGTCGACCACGCCCCCGACGGCGAGGAAGCCCAGTTCCTGGGCGAGACCGAACCCTATGACGCGGTGATCCTGGACCTGGGCCTGCCCAAGGTGGACGGCGTTTCGGTGCTGGAGCGGTGGCGGCGCGAGAACATGTCGACGCCTGTGCTCATCCTCACGGCCCGCGCCGCCTGGAGCGAGAAGGTGGCGGGCTTCGACGCCGGCGCCGACGACTACCTGACCAAACCCTTCCATACCGAGGAGTTGCTGGCTCGGCTGCGCGCCCTTCTGCGTCGGTCGGCCGGTCACGCGGCGCCCAGCCTCTCCATCGGCGGCCTGCGGCTGGATCCCCGCGCCGCGCGCGCCTCGGTGAACGGCGAGCCCTTGCGGCTGACCTCCCTGGAGTACCGGCTGCTGCACTATCTGATGATGCACGACGGCCGGGTGATCAGCCGCACCGAACTGGTCGAGCACCTGTACGACCAGGACTTCGACCGCGATTCCAACACCATCGAGGTGTTCATCGGCCGGGTGCGCAAGAAGATCGGCGCCGACCGTATCGAGACCGTCCGAGGCCTCGGCTACCGGCTGACAGCGCCCGCCGAGGAGCTGGGCGGCTCGGCGACGTGACCCTTGAGGCCCTGAGCCGTCCCTCCCTTGTCCGACGCCTGGTCATCCTGGCGGCGGGCTGGACGCTCGCGGTTCTCCTGGTCTCCGCCCTTGTGTTGGCCCTGCTGTTCCAGCAGGCGGCTATCCGGCGGTTCGATCAGGGGCTGGCCGAACTGATCGACAACCTCACCGCCGGCACCTCGATCGACGACCGGGGCCAGGTGATCGCGCCAGCGCTCACCGACCTGCGGGCGTTGCGCGCCTTTTCCGGCAAGTACTGGCAGATCGCCGAACCGACGCCGAACGGCGGGGTCCATGTGCTGGTGCGCTCACGCTCGCTGTGGGACTCCGAGCTGAAGGCGCCCACCGACATCGCCGGCCAGCTGGCCGCCCAGCCGGGGCGTCCGGTCTCCTACGACACCCGCGACGAGTTGAACCAGCCACTGCGAGCCATGGCCACCCAGGTCAAGCTGCCCAACCGCGCCGCTCCGGTGATCTTCATGGCCGCCGAGGACCGCGGCCCGGTCGACCGCGATGTGCGCGGATTCATGACGGCGACGGCGGTGGTCTTCATCCTGCTCGGCGTCGGCATGGTGGCCGCCGTGGTGATCCAGGTTCGGGTAGGCTTGAACCCGCTGTTCGCCCTTCGCCGGGAGGTGGCCTCCGTGCGCCGGGGCAAGGCCGAGCGGGTGGTGCGGGTCTATCCCAGCGAGCTTTCGCCCCTGGCCGACGAGCTCAATGCGCTGATGGCCCACAACCAGGAGGTCGTCGAGCGCCAGCGCACCCATGTGGGCAACCTGGCCCATGCGCTGAAGACCCCGCTTTCGGTGATGCTGACCGAGGCGCGTCAAACCAAGGGCGGCCTCGCCGACGTGGTGGAGGAACAGGCCCAGGCCATGCACCAGCAGGTCGATCACCACCTGCGCCGCGCCCGCGCCGCGGCGCGCACCCAGGGTTCGGGCGAGCGCACTTCGGTCGCCGAGGTGCTTGACGAATTGTCGCGCACCCTGGAGCGCATCTTCCTCGACAAGGGCGTCGAGATCGACTGGGACGCCCCCGACGACCTTTTCTTCCTGGGCGAACGACAGGACCTGCTCGAACTGGCCGGCAACGCCATGGAGAACGCCGGCAAGTGGTGCAAGTCGAAGGTTCGCATCCGCACGGCAGCCATTTCCCCAGAGCGTTTCAGGCTTTCTATCGAGGACGACGGGCCTGGCCTGACCCCAGAGGAACGCGAGGAAGTGGTCCGCCGCGGGGCGCGGCTGGATGAAAGCGCGCCTGGCTCTGGCCTTGGACTCTCGATCATCGACGAGCTGGCACGGGCCTATGGGGGCTCGCTAAAGCTGGGCCAGGCGCGTCTGGGCGGACTTCTGGTTGAGCTGGATCTGCCCCGCGCCGAGGCTTGAATTAGCTGGATTTTCGGAAAGCCTTAACTGGCGGCAAGCATAAGTGCTTCAAGCGCGAAATGTACTCGCGCCTGGAGTCTCCCCCACGATGGCCGGGTTGCCCGACGCCAAGATCGACATCGTCCGCACCCTCGTCGAGCATGCGCCCGACAAGGTGGTCACGGGTCTTCAGAACGCCCTGGCCGCGGCGGCAGGCGACACGGCCCTGGCTGGCGTTCGGCGCGTGGTCGAAGCCGAGGTCGCCGATCGCAACCTCCGCAACCGTGTGCTGGAGCCTGTCGCGCCGCTCTTCGCGGGTGATCCCGGCGATCAGAACCACATCGCCTTTCCGAAGGCCGCGCTCGCGCTCATCTGGCGCGGGCTGAAGGCCCAGGCGCCGGCCGAGGTGGCCAGCGCCGCCCGCGCGCTCCTGGAGTATCGGCCGGGTTTCAGCTCCACCGAGCCCTTCGACCTGCTGACCCAGATGGCGGCCGACGGCCTGCGGTTGGGCGGGCAGCGCGATTTCGCCGCCGCCATCGGCGTCATCGAGCCGGCGCGTCCCGGCGGGACCCAGCACCTGCTTTCATGCTTGGCGCTCGCCCCGATCGTGCGCCAGTCGACGCTGCGGCTGCCAGAGTGGATCGGCCGCTTCACCGAGGAGAACGCCGCCGCCGCCCGGGTGGCCTACAAGGACGCCGGCCTCGAGGCCGAGGACGCAGGACCGCGCTTCTTTGAAATGCTTTCGGCCCAGCTGGCCGAGCCCTGGACCATCCTGCGGGTGGTCTCGGCGGTCATGGACCGGCCGAACGAACATTATCTGGCGGCCTCGGAGCTGGCGATTTTCGCCATCCGACTGATGGACACCATCGACGCCAATCTGAAGAAGGTCGCCGATTTCGACCTGAACAGCGGTGTCACGGGCGGCCTGCTAGCCGCGGCGACGGTCGAGACCCTGACCTTGCAGATCGCCGAGATGGAGAACTCCGTCGAGCTGTCGCGTGAGAGCGGCTGGGGGTTTCGGGTTCAGAAGCAGAAGCAGACCCTGGCCGCCGTGGTCGAAGGTCGGCTGCGTGAACTGGACAAGGTGCTGAGCCAGGCCCTGCCCAGTCACAAGGTCCGCGTGGCGCGCACCATGCGAACCGAGCCCCGCCTGACCCTGGAGCCCGACGCCAAGCTGGTGGATCGTTGCCGCACTCTGCTGGCCTTCGCAGAGGCGATCCGGCCCAGCGCCAACTATGGCGGTTTCGCCTCCACCCGCGCCAAGGTCATGGAGGCCGCCGGTGAGACGCTCGACAACTATGTCGAGGAGGTCCTCTCCCTGGTGCGCGACCACGAGGTCCCCGACCGGGAGATCGCCGCGCGCTTTCTCCAGGCCGCCGCCGAGTTCGCCGCCCCCATCCATGAACCCCGCGCCGGCGACATCGTGCGCCGTCGCGCCGCCACCGCTTTCGGTGTCAAGAAACCTCAGCCGCCGGTTTTCGCCGAGGACCCGGCCAAGCCGGTCTAGAACAACCCCCCGGTTTCAGATAAACGCGGCGCATGATCGCCTTCTGGGTTGTCGCGGGCGTCCTCTCCGCCGCCGCCGCCGGCCTCATCCTGCAGTCCGCCGCACGCGCGGCTCAACGCGACGGGGCGCTTGACCCGACGAGCGCGGTCTATCGCCGTCAACTCCGTGAGATCGACGACTTGGCCGAGCGCGGTCTCATCGCGCCGGGCGAACGCCAGGTGGCCCATGCCGAAGCGGCGCGACGCCTACTCTCGGCGGATGACGCGAGCAGCGCGCCGTGGACTGCGCAGGTGGGCCATCGCCGGCCCGTTCTCGTCGCGGCCCTGCTCGCGCCCCTGGTGGCCCTCGGGCTCTATCTCGCCGTCGGCGCGCCGGGCCTGCCCGACCAGCCGATCCGAACGCGAATCGCCGCCTGGCGCGCCCTGGAGCCGTCCATGCTGACCGCCCCGCAGATGGCGGCGGTGCTCAAGAACCTCATCGCCGAGCGTGGACCCGACGCGGAGGCCTACGGCTTCCTGGCCAAGGCCGAGATCGCCGCCGACAACCCCAGCGGCGCCATCCGCGCCCTGCGTCGCGCGATCGAGATCGCGCCTCAGCGGGTGGATCTCTGGGAAGGTCTGGGCGAGGTCCTGATGATCGAGGCCGGCGGCGAGGTTTCGCCGAACGCCCGGCGCGCCTTCGAGGAGGCGTTGAAGCGCGATCCCAAGTCGGCCATCGCCCGATTCCACCTGGCGCGCGCGCGCATCGCGGCCGGTGATCGTTCCGGCGGCTTGGCGCAGTGGCGGACCTTGGCCGCCGAGATGCCGCTGGGCGATCCCCGCCGCGCGGCCATAGAGACCGCAATCGCCGAGGCGCAAGGCACGCCAGCCGTGGCGACCGACCAGATGGCGGCGATCCGCGGCATGGTCGCCGGCCTCGCCGCGCGCTTGGACGCCTCGCCGGAAGATCCCGAGGGCTGGGTGCGGCTGGTGAGGTCGCACGCCGTGCTGGGGCAGGACGCCGAACGCGACGCGGTCCTGGCCAAGGCGCGCGCGCGCTACGCCGACCGTCCCGAGATCCTCCAGGCGCTGGATATCGCCGCCAAGACACCGCCCATGGCTGGAGTGACGCGATGAGCGGCTGGCTGCCCAAGTCGCCCAAGGCGCGGCGGCGTCTGATGCTGGTTGCGGCGATCGCCCCGGTGCTGGCCCTGGCCGCGGGCCTGACTCTGTGGGGGCTGTCGGACTCGATCTCCTATTTCTACACCCCGTCCCAGGCGCTGGAGGCCAAGCCGCCGCCGGGTCGGGCGATCCAGCTGGGCGGGCTCGTTCGTGAGGGCAGCGTGGTCAAACATGCCGACGGCCGGGTTGAGTTCACCGTGGCCGATCAGCTCGCCACCACCCGCATCGCCTTCTCCGGCGACCTGCCGGACCTGTTCCGAGAGGGGCAGGGGATCGTGGCCACGGGCGCCTTCCGCGCTGACGGCGGCTTCGAGGCCAAGCAGGTGCTGGCCAAGCACGATGAGAAGTACATGCCGCGCGAGATCACCAAGGCGCTGAAGGAACAGGGCGAGTGGCGAGGCGAGGGCGCGGCGCCCCCGGCCTACGCCAAGGGCGACCGATGATCGTCGAGATCGGGGCCTTCTCCCTGGCGCTGGCGCTGGCGTTGTCGTTCGCCCAGGCGCTGCTGGCGGGCGCGGCGCGGGTCAAGCGCTCCCAGGTCCTGGCCGGCGCCGGAGAGGGCGCGGCGCTGGCGGGGTTCGCGGGCCTTGCCGTCGCCTTCATGGCGTTGATGTACGCCTTCGTGACCTCAGACTTCTCAGTGGCCAATGTCGCGGCCAACTCCCACAGCGACAAGCCGCTGCTCTACCGGATCGCCGGGACCTGGGGCAGTCATGAGGGCTCGATGCTGCTGTGGTGCCTGGCCCTGACGGGCTGCGGCGCCGCGGTGGCCGGCCTCGGACGCGGCCTGCCGTCCGGCCTCAAGTCACTGACCCTGGCCGCGCAAGGCGTGCTGGGCGTGGTCTTCCTGGCCTATACGGTCTTCGCCTCCAATCCGTTCGCACGTCTGCCCGCGCCGCCCACCGAGGGGCGCTCGCTCAATCCGCTGCTGCAGGACCCCGCGCTCGCCTTCCATCCGCCCATGCTCTACCTCGGCTACGTCGGTCTCTCGGTGGTGTTCTCGTTCGCCGTGGCCGCCCTGATCGAGGGCCGGGTCGACGCCGCCTGGGCCCGCTGGGTGCGGCCATGGACGCTCGGGGCCTGGAGCGCGCTCACCGTCGGCATCACCCTGGGCGCCTTCTGGGCCTACTACGAGCTGGGCTGGGGCGGCTGGTGGTTCTGGGACCCGGTGGAGAACGCCTCCTTCATGCCCTGGCTGGTGGCCACGGCCCTGCTGCACTCGGCCATCGTCACCGAGAAGCGCGGCGCGCTCGCCGGCTGGACGGTGTTCCTGGCGTTGGCGGCCTTCACGTTCTCCATGCTGGGCGCGTTCCTGGTGCGCTCCGGTGTGCTGACCTCTGTCCACGCCTTCGCGGTCGACCCGACGCGGGGAACGCTGCTGCTGATCATCCTGGCGGTGACCTCCGGGTCGGCCTTCGCGCTGTTCGCCTGGCGGGCGCCGGCGCTCAAGCCCGGCGGCGTGTTCGCCCCGGTCAGCCGAGAGAGCGCGCTGGTGCTCAACAACATCCTGCTGGCTGCGGCCACGGCGACCGTCCTGCTGGGCACGCTCTATCCGCTGATCCGGGAGGCGGCGACCGGCGAGGCGATCTCGGTCGGCCCGCCGTTCTTCAACCTGACCTTCACGCCCCTGATGGCGGCGCTGGCGATCCTGCTGCCGGCCGGACCGCTGCTGGCCTGGAAGCGTGGCGACGCGCGGGGTGTCGCGCAGCGTCTATGGGTCGCCGTCTTGCTCGCCCTGGCCTGCGGCCTGGCCGCCTTTGTCCTGGTCAGCCCGCGCCAGGCCTTCGCCTCGGC
>NZ_JANOCX010000348.1:0-6945 GCF_031412415.1 Phenylobacterium sp. | reverse complement strand
GATCCGCCGCCTGCTGGTCGACCAGGTCACCGGCCGCGTCCGCTGGCGCGAGAGCATGATCTGGCTGACGGAACAGGGCGGGGTCACCCGTTTCGCGGAAGCCGGCTCGGGCAAGGTGCTGTCGGGCATGGCCAAGCGGATCGCCCCGGACGCCGAGGCCACGCCGCTGAACACCCCCGCCGACCTTGAAGCCTTCGCCAAGAGCCTCTGACATGTTCGATCTGACCGGAAAGACCGCCCTCGTCACCGGCGCCACGGGCGGCATCGGCGGCGCCATCGCCAAGGCGTTGCACGCGTCCGGCGCCCATGTGGTGCTGTCGGGCACCCGCGAGGCGGTGCTGGCCGATCTCGCCAAGGAGCTGGGAGAGCGCACCTCGATCGCCGCGGCCAACCTCGCCGACGCCGAATCGGTGGACGGCCTGATCGCTCGCGCCGAGGAAGCCGCGGGGAACGGCCTCGACATCCTGGTGGCCAATGCGGGCATCACCAAGGACGGCCTGCTGATGCGGATGAAGGACGAGGACTGGGAGTCAGTCCTGAAGATCAATCTCGAGAGCTATTTCCGCCTCAGCCGCGCGGCCATGCGCGGCATGATGAAGCGGCGCGCCGGCCGGATCATCGGCATCACCTCGGTGGTGGGGGTCATGGGCAATCCGGGCCAGGCCAACTACGCCGCCTCGAAGGCCGGAATGATCGGCTTTTCCAAGGCCTTGGCCCAGGAAGTGGCCACCCGAGGCATCACCGTGAACTGCGTCGCGCCGGGCTTTATCGAGAGCCCGATGACCGAGGCGCTGAACGACGCGCAGAAGTCACAGATCCTGGGCACGATCCCGGCGGGCCGCCTGGGCCTGGGAACCGATGTCGCCGCGGCCTGCGTTTATCTGGCCAGCGACGAAGCCGCCTACATGACCGGACAGACGCTGCACGTGAACGGCGGCATGGCCATGATCTGACCGGTTGGCAGGGGCGTGGCGATCATGCTACGGCGACGCCCGAACCGGCGAGGCTAAGGTCTCGAAGCCTAGGTCCGTTGCGGTTGACAACTCGTCGGCCGTCACGGATGGATCAGTTTGAACAACAGGGACTTAAGCGAATGTCCGACATCCTCGAGCGCGTGCGCAAGATCGTCATCGAACACCTCGACGCCGATCCGGAGAAGGTCACCGAGAAGGCGAGCTTTATCGACGACCTGGGCGCTGACAGCCTCGACAACGTCGAACTCGTCATGGCCTTCGAAGAAGAATTCGATATCGAAATCCCCGACGACGCGGCGGAGCATATCCAGACCGTTGGCGACGCGGTGAAGTTCATCGGTGAGCGTCTGGGCGCCTAAGCTCGGAAATCATTGAAGTTTCGGCCGCCGCGTCGCTCCCCGGAGCTCGCGGCGGTCTGCGTTTGGAGACCCGCCCATGCGTCGAGTCGTCGTCACCGGTATCGGTCTTCTGACCCCTCTCGGACAGGGCGTCGAGCTCACCTGGGCGGCCATCCTTGACGGCAAGTCCGGCGCGGGACGGGTCACCACCTTCGATCCCGAGGAATATGCCTGCCAGGTCGCCTGCGAGGTTCCTCGCGTCGATGGCCGGGGCGGCGGCGGTCCGGACGTGCCGGGGTCCTTCGATCCCGACCTGACCATGGCGCCCAAGGATCAACGCCGGGTCGACGACTTCATCCTCTACGCCATGGCCGCCGCCGACGAGGCGGTGAAGGATTCGGGCTGGGTCCCGCAGACCGACGAGGACAAGGAACGCTCCGGCGTCATCATTGGCTCGGGCATCGGCGGGCTCGCCACCATCGAGCGGACCTCGGTGGAGCTCTTCCAGAAGGGCCCACGGCGGATCAGCCCGTTCTTCATTCCCTCGGCCCTGATCAACCTCGCCTCCGGCCAAGTCTCGATCCGCTACGGGTTCAAGGGTCCGAACCACTCGGTGGTCACCGCCTGCGCGACCGGCGCCCACGCCGTCGGCGACGCCGCGCGGCTGATCAAGTACGGCGACGCCGACGTGATGATCGCCGGCGGGGCCGAGGCTGCCATCTGTCCGGTGGGCATGGCGGGCTTCATCGCCTGCCGCGCCATGTCGACCAACTTCAACGACGCGCCCGAGCGCGCCAGCCGGCCCTATGACAAGGACCGCGACGGCTTCGTGATGGGCGAGGGCGCGGGCGTTCTGGTGCTGGAAGAGTACGAACACGCCAAGGCGCGCGGCGCGAAGATCTACGCCGAGGTCCTGGGCTATGGCCTGGCCGGCGACGCCTATCACATCACCGCCCCGGCCGAGGACGGCGACGGCGGCTTCCGCGCCATGAAGGCGGCCATCAAGGACGCGGGCATCGACCCGTCGGAGATCGACTACATCAACGCCCACGGCACCTCGACCCCGCTCGGCGACGAGATCGAGCTGGGCGCTGTCACCCGTATCCTGGGCGACGCGGCCAAGGGCGTGACCATGTCGTCCACCAAGTCGGCCACCGGCCACCTGCTGGGCGCGGCCGGCGCCATCGAGGCGGTGTTCTCCTGCCTGGCCATCCGCGACCAGATCGCGCCGCCGACCATCAACCTGGACAACCCGTCGGTCGAGACCGTGATCGACCTGGTTCCGAACAAGGCCAAGCCGATGGCTATCGAGGTGGTGCTCTCCAACAGCTTCGGCTTTGGCGGCACCAACGCCTCGGTGGTGTTCAAGAAGGTCTCGTGAGCCCGCTCGCGCGGTTCGGCGGCGGGCTGACGCCCAAGCGCCGCCTGATGATCATTGCCGCTAGCGCCGCGGCCACCCTGGCGGCTCTCGTCGTCCTGGTCCTGGTCTGGGCGCTCTGGTCTTTCCAGGGGCCTGGACCCGCGGCCAAGGACGGCGAAACGACCGTCGTGATGCTGCGCAAAGGCGCTGGAGTCTCCGAGATCGCCGCGACTCTCGAACGCGCCGGCGTGGTCCGGTCCGACGCCATCTTCGCCGCCGCCGCCCAGCTCACCGGCGCGGCCCGGTCGCTCAAGGCCGGCGAGTACGAATTCAAGAGCCGCGCCTCCATGGCCAGCGTCCTGGGCGACGTCCGCGACGGCCGCATCGTGGTCCACCAGATCACCGTGCCGGAAGGCATGACCTCCGAAGCCGTGGTCGAGGCCCTGGCCGCCGAGCCCGACCTGACCGGCGCCGCGCCGGCCCCGCCCGAGGGTTCGATCCTGCCGGAAACCTACCAGTTCGAGCGGGGCGAGGACCGCGCCGCGGTGCTGAAGCGGATGATGGACGCGCGCGAAGAGTTGCTGGGCCTGCTGTGGTCGAAGCGCCAGCCCGGCCTGCCGATCGCCACGCCCGACGAGGCGGTGACCCTGGCCTCCATCGTCGAGAAGGAGACCGGCGTCGCCTCGGAACGGCCCCGCGTCGCCGCGGTGTTCGTCAATCGCCTGCGCCAGGGCATGCGGCTGGAGAGCGACCCGACGATCATCTACGGCCTGACCGGCGGCAAGCCGTTGGGCCGGGGTCTGCGCGCCTCGGAACTGGCCCAGCCGAACCCATACAACACCTACCAGATCGACGGTCTGCCCCCGACGCCCATCGCCAATCCAGGCCGCGCCGCCCTGGCCGCCGTGCTTGATCCTCCGAAGAGCGACTCGCTGTTTTTCGTCGCCGACGGCACCGGCGGCCATGTCTTCGCCGCCACCTACGCCGAGCACCTGAAGAACGTCGACCGCTGGCGAGCCATCGAGCGCAAGCGCGAGACCGAGGCGTTGCAGGACCGGGCCAAGGCCCTCAAGGACCGCTAGCCATGCTGAACGGAATGACCGGCTTCGGGCGGGCCGAGGGGGCGGCGGGCGACTGGAGCTGGTCGGTGGAGGCCCGCTCCGTCAACGGCCGCAACATGGAGGTCCGCTTCCGCGGACCGCCGGGCTTCGACACCCTGGATCGCGCCGCCCGAGAGGGCGCGCAGGCCCGGTTCGCTCGAGGCCAGGTGACGGTCGGGATCCAGGCCAAGCGGAGCGACAGCGGCGGCCAGGTCCGGATCAATCTCGATCAGATCGAGCGCTATATCGAGGCCGGCGCCGGCCTAGTCTCATCCGGTAAGGCCGCGCCGCCCAGCCTGGACGGCCTGCTGGCCCTGCGCGGCGTGGTCGAGGCCGCCGAGACCCTGGACGACCCCGCGGCCCAGGCCGCCGTCGAGGCCGCCATGGCCCTGTCCCTGGGCGCTGCGCTGGATGGACTCGCCATCGCCCGGCGCGAGGAGGGGATCGCGCTCACCAGCGTCCTGATCTCGGTCGTGGATCGCATCGACGTACTGGTGCGCCAGGCGGGCGAGGTCGCCGGCGGCCAGCCCGCGGCGATCAAGGCGCGCTTCGAGGCCCGCATGGCCGAGCTGCTGGGCGAGGCCGCGCCCGTCGATCGGATCGTGGTGGAGGCCGCCGCAATGGCGGTGAAGGCCGATGTCCGCGAGGAGCTGGACCGACTGGCCGGGCACGTTGACGGCGCGCGAGCCCTGATCGCGAGCGAAGGACCGTCGGGCCGGCGGCTGGACTTCCTGACCCAGGAGTTCATGCGCGAGGCCAATACGCTCTGCTCCAAGTCGACCCTCTCAGCCTTGACCAACATCGGCCTGGACCTCAAGGCCACCATCGAGCAGTTCCGCGAGCAGGTGCAGAATGTCGAGTGATGGGGACGCCAAGCCCTGGGAGACCCAGAGGCGCGGCCTGCTGCTGCTGGTGTCCAGCCCCGCCGGCGCGGGCAAGACCTCCCTATCGCGGCGGCTCGTCGCCGACCATGCCGACATGACGTTGTCGATCTCCTGGACCACCCGCGCCGCGCGGCCTGGGGAGGAGGAAGGGCGGGAGTACTTCTTCGTCGACCGCGCGACCTTCGAGGCCAAGATCGCCGAGGGCGGTTTCCTGGAATGGGCCGAGGTCAACGGCAACCTTTACGGCACGCCCGGGGCCGCTGTGATGGAAGCCCTGCTGGACGGCAAGGACGTGCTGTTCGACATCGACTGGCAGGGCGCCAAGCAGATCGCTGAGAAGGCGCCCGACGACAGCGTCCGGGTTTTCATCCTGCCGCCCTCGTGGGAGGACCTGTCGCGCCGCCTGCACGCCCGCGCGCAGGACAGCGAGGAGGTGATCGCCCAGCGCCTGGAGCTCGGCAAGGACGAGATCGCCCACTGGGGCCTCTACGACTACGTGATCGTGAACAAGAATTTCGACCGGGCCTATGCCGACCTCGGCCACATCTACCGCGCCGAGCGGATGAAGCCCGGCCGCAACACCTGGCTGCCGGAATTCGTCGAAGGGTTGCTGGGAGAATAGCGATAAGGCGTTCGTAACGCCTCGGATGCATCTTTCCCGTGTATATCGCCAAGGCCAAGCTTGGCGTCGGGAGAGGAGCACATGACCGATCTCGGTCTGGCGGCCTTGCCCAAGGGCGTGACCGAGATCACCGTACGAGTCGTGTTCGAGGACGAAACCCACACCTTTCCCATGAAGGTCAGCCGCTAGCCCATGCACCGCATCCGCACCGAGGCCTGGATCCCGGCGCGCCCGGAGCAGGTCTGGGCGGTTCTGGCCGACTTCGCGCGCTATCCCGACTGGAACCCACTGAATCTCGAGGCGGTGGGTGAGGCGAAGGTCGGCGCGCGCGTGGCGATGGTGTTCCGAAACCTGCCGGGCAAGCCAGGGTCGCTCATCCGCCAGACCGTGCGCATCGTCGCCGTCGAGCCAGCCCGCGAGCTGGCCTGGGCGGGGAACGTGCCGCTGATCTTCAAGGGGCGCCATGGCTTCCTGCTGACCCCCGAAGGCTCTGGCACGCGCGTGGTCCATACCGAATCGCTCTCGGGCCTGCTGCCGGCGACCTGGAGCGCTGTGCGCGTCGCCAGGGACTTCGTCCCGGCCTACGAGGCGGTCAACACCGCGCTCGCCGCGCGGATCGCCGGCCTGGGGTGATTTCGTTGTTGCGGGTCTTTCGCAACTCGCGTTTCTCGTAGAGGGTCGCTCGGCATGGCCCGCACGTTGTTCCTGGTTCTCGGTCTGGTTTTCACGGCGCTGGGCGTCGTCGGCGCCTTCGTGCCGCTTCTTCCCACGACGGTGTTCCTCATCCTGGCGGCGGGTTGTTTCGCCAAGTCCTCGCCGCGTCTGGAGGCTTGGTTGTTGAACCATGCCAGGTTCGGTCCGACCCTGCGCGCCTGGCGTGAGAACGGGGCGATTTCCAGGTCGGCCAAGGCGATGGCTTGCGGCGGCATGGCGCTGGGCTTCGGTGTGTTCATCCTGACCGCGCAGCCACGGCCCTGGCTGGCGGTCGCCGTGGCGGTGGCCCTGGGCGCCTGCGCGGCGTTCGTGGTCTCTAGGCCGAGCGTGTCCTGACCAGGGTCTCGACCCCGTCCAGGACACGTTCCAGGCCAAAGGCGAATGCTCGCTCTGGGTCGCCGACCGCTTCGTAGGCCGCGCCCGCCGCGGCGCCGACGCGGGCGGCCACGGGGAACTGCGTCGGGTTGAAGACTTTCTCCAGCAACGGGCCGCTGATCTCCCACCACTGCGCGTCGCTGATCCCGGTCCGGCTCTCGGCCTGCATGGCCTCGACCGCGCTCCGGACCGCGCCATGCACATAGTTGGAGAGAAGGCTGATCACCTGGTCCATCTCGATATCGTCGAGCCCCTGGCCTTCGATCGCGCGGAGTTCGAAGTCGTACTTGGCGATCATGTTGGGGCCGAGCACCGGGCGGTGCATCACCACTTGCAGCATCCAGGGATGGCGGTGGTAGAGATCCCAGTTGTCCCGCGCCACCTGCTCCAAGCGGGCGCGCCATCCGGCGCCGGCGGCGAAGGCCTTGGGCGTCTCGCCATAGACCCGGTCCAGCATCACGTCGATCAACTCCGCCTTCGATGGCACATAGGTGTAGAGCGACATGGTGGCGACCTTCAGCTGGTCGGCCACCCGGCGCATGGAAAGGGCCGACAGTCCCTCGGCGTCGGCCAGCGCG
>NZ_JANOCX010000347.1:0-11653 GCF_031412415.1 Phenylobacterium sp. | reverse complement strand
TCAGGCCGCTTCCGGCGCGCTCCGCCACCCTCTGCGGCCTGAGCGAGATTGGTGCGGGCGGTCGGGCTCGAACCGACACTCCTTTCGGAACCGGATTTTGAGTCCGGCGCGTCTACCAGTTCCACCACGCCCGCGCGTCGTTTCGGTGACGGTGGTCCGTCTAGCAGGCGATCGCGGCGAGTTCCAGACCGCGCGGACGCTCTAGCGCCGGATCGGAAACAGGCTCCGCAGCCGCACCAATTCCGACAGCGACGCCGCGAAAACCTGCAGATTAGATCTCAGCGATCGCCAAGCCCGGGAAGTAGCGCATGATCGGCCGGATCTCGTAGGCGCCGCCGGGGTTGGCCACGGCCAGTTGGCGCGCGGCGTCCATCGCCTCGTCGGCGTCGGCGCAGTCGAGAATGTAGAAGCCGAGCAAAGCCTCCTTGGTCTCGGCATAGGGACCGTCGACCACGTAGTGGGGCTCCTCGTTCTTCATCAGCGTGGCGGCCGCCTTGGTGCCGTTCAAGCGGATGGCGGGGCCAAGCTTGTCCTTCAGGTCGTCGTGGACCACCTGAAGGCGCGCCATCACGGCGTCGTCCTGTTCCTGGGTCCAGGAACCAACGATCTGTTCGGAGTTATAGCAGAGGATGGCGTAGAGCATTCGGGGGCGCGCTCCTGATCAGGTTGGCGCTAACCAAACCGGCCTGCGCGCCGGATGCAACCCCGAGGTTCGCGGTCCCGGTCAATCCTTGAACCGCGTGATCACGGAGTCCCGCCCTGGGGTGGCGACGTGGCAGGCGTGGCACCTGACCATCGCCTTGTCCTGGGTGAACGCGCGGTCGGTCCGGCTGTCGCCGAGGAACTCGGTGTAGCCCCAGCCGCCGGTCGCGGCGTACCGCTTGCTGTCCTTGACCATGACGTCGATGAACTTGCGCTTGGTGGCGACCGTCGCGCCCTCCTGGTCGACGACCTCGAAAAGGTCGAACACGATGACCGAGCCGTCCGGAAAGGCGCCATCGGCCTTGTAGCCCTCGATGGCCTTGGGGTTGGCGTAGATGTTGTGCATGCCCTCGTAGCGTTTGAACCTGGCGTCGGAGACGCCGGTCAAGACGTGGGTCCAGCGCCGATATCCCTCGGGATAGGCCGGCTCCTCGATGGCGCCGGCGGCCGACTGGCCGAGACAGATCGCGACGCCCAATGTGGCGAGGCCGGCAAGGTAGATGCGCTTCACGGGAACTCCGGTCTGACGGGAACACGCCAGCGGTTTGCGGCGTCATGCCATCGAGAGCAAGCGGTCGGCGCAAATGTTCTCTAAGAGTTACAGGTGCTTAAGCGGCGATCAGCCGGCCGGCGGCCAGGCGCGACGGCTCCATTCCGAACATGTCGCGGAAGCTGGCGCTGAAGTGCGCGGAGCTGGCGAAGCCTGAGTCGAGGGCCGCGTTGGTCAGGGTCTCTCCGGCCATGACCGCCCGCATGGCCGCGCCCATGGCGATCCACAGCTTGTAGCGGCGCAGGGGCACGCCGGTGGCCGCCTTGAACAGATGGATGAAGCGCGAGGTCGAGAGGCCGGCCCCGCGGGCGAGGGTCTCCAGGGAGGGGCGAGCGGCGGGGTCTGCGTGCAGGCGCTCGAGCGCCTGGCGCACGCGGGAGTCCTTCGGCCGAAGGCCGGATCCGGCGAGCAGCATCTCGATATCGGGCTTGGTTTCGGCCCAGGTCGCCTGGCCCCGCGCCAGCCGTGACAGGACTGCGATCAACTCATCCTCTCCGGCCAGGTCGAAGCCGACGCGTAGACCGGGATCGCCGATCAGGTCCCGCAGCCGTGCGAGGTCGGGGCCGCGGGCGTCCACATAGAGGAAAGCCATCAGGCCGGTGGTCGCCGACAGGTGATGCAGGGTGTTGGGCGGGATCAGGGCGGTGCGGCAGCGGCGCGTCCCGGCGAGGAGATCGGCCGGATCGCAAGCAACCTCGAAGGGCGCCTCCAGGCCGATCGCCAGCACGCCGACGGCGTTTCGGTGCGGCGTCAGGCCCAGAGCCTGGCCCAGGAAGAGCGCGCGGGCGCCCCAGGAATAGAGTCGCGCCGAGGGCGCCATAGCCACTTCTCGAAAGCTGAGGGCGGGGAAGACGCGGCAAGCTTGGCTCATGACGCCGCGTCCGGCCAGCCCCACCTCGGAGATCTCATGATCAAGATCCTGCTCATCCTGCCCTGCGCCGGGTTCTTCGCCTGGCTGGGCGTCACGGCCATATGCTTTCCGGGCGGTCTGCTGGGCAGCTACGGGATCAAGGTCGCCACCGTCGACGGGTTCAACGAGATCCGCGCCGTCTATGGCGGCCTGCCGTTGATGTGGTCGGCCCTGCTGTTCGCGAGCCTGGCGCGGCCCGAGCTGCGCACCCCCGTGGCGCTCAGCGTCGCGGCGGCCTGCATCGGAATGGTGGCGGGGCGTCTGGTCTCGGCCGGAATCGATCAGAGCCTGGGTCGCATGCCGACGATCTTCCTGGGCATCGAGACGGCAGTGGCCGCGGCCCTGATCGCCTCGGCCCTCGTGAAGTCCGCCTAAACCAGTGGCCCTCGCCCGCCGCGGCTTCCTGGCCGCCGCCCTAGCGGCCGTGGCCGCCCCATCGACCGCCGGAGATCAAACCATGGACCCGCGCGAAACCGAGATCCGCGCCACCGTCGAACGCTACGCCCAGGCCTGGCGCGCCGGCGATCTGGCGACCATCACCGGCCTCTATCACGAGACCTTCACCCTGCACTATGGCGGCGACCACGCGCTCTCCGGCGACCATGTCGGCAAGGCCGCCGCCCTGGCCACGCTGGCGGAGTTTTCCCGGCGCACCAACCGCAAGCTCAGCGGCATCGTGGCGGTGCTGTCGGGCCCCGAGCGCGGCGCCATCGTGGCGCGTGAAGTCTTCCGCCGGGACGACGCCGTGGCGGAGCTAGAGCGCGTGCTGGTCTATGCCGTGCGCGACGGGCAGTTCAGCGAGTGCTGGGTCTACGATGCCGACCCTGCGCTCGTGGCGAAGTTCGTCGGCGCTTAAGGCAGAAGGATCTGCGAGGCGACCATGACCAGGCCGGCGATGCTCACCAGCCACGCCAGGGAGCGTATGTGCGTCACGCCGAAGGCGTAGAGCGGCACATAGGCGACCCGACCCCAGAAATAGATCTGCGCGCCCAGCGCCGTCGTCGCGTTGGCGCGGTCGGCCACATGAGCGATCAGCACGGCGCCCAGGAACAGGGGCAGGGTCTCGAACAGGTTGTCCTGGGCGCGGCGCAGGCGCTCGGCCCGGGCGCTCAGCGGCGGCATTTCCCCGTCGCGAGGACCGGTGTTCCACTTCAGGCCGTACTGGCTGGTCCTGGCGATATCGAAGAGCAGGATCTGCACGAAGGCCAGGACCAGGGTCCAGGCCGCCATCATCAGGTCGATCGTCATGTCACACCGCCTCCCGTTCGGTTCGCGAGAGTGAACACCGTTACGTCACGTTAGGCGAGAGCCCGTCTCCGCGCCGACTTCAGCATCGCCGGGAATCGGCCGAAAGCGTTGGACCAGGGAGAGCGTTCCATGGTCACGACCACCAACAACACCAGCGTCGAGAAGCTTAACCACGCCAATGTCGGCAAGCTGCCCGGCCATCTTGGCCTGGTCATCACCGAGGTGGCCGAGGGTAAGGTGGTGGGCCGGCTGCCGGTGCGGCAGGATCTGGTGGCGCATACCGGCTATCTGCTGGCCGGCGCGGTGTTGTCGGTGGCCGACATCCTTTGCGCCTACGGGGTCTCCACGGCCTGGCCCGACGGCGCCAACGGGTTCACCACGGCGGAAGTGAAGGCCAACTTCATGGGGACCTTGCGCGAGGGCGAGGCGATCTGCACCGCCACCTTGCTGCATGGCAGCCGCACCACCCAGGTGTGGGACGCCAGGGTCGAGGACGCGGCGACTGGTAAGCTGATGGCCGCGTTCCGTTGCACCCAGATCATCCTGTATCCGCGCGCAACCTAGGAACGTCGAGCCACCGACAGGCGGCGAGCGGCCAATGCGAGGCAATAACCTCTCAGGTCGTTGAATTGCGTTCGAGGTCGCGCGAAAGATGGCCAAACCGCGAGGCTCCGAGTGTCCGTTTCGATCCAGGAATCGCGTCCAGAGGCGGAAGCGGCCTTTCCCCGTCTGTTGCGGCGATGGCGCCAGAAGCGACGGCTGTCGCAGCTGGATCTCGCGCTCAGCTCGGGCGTGTCGCAGCGTCATGTGAGCTATCTGGAATCCGGCCGGGCCAACCCCAGCCGGAAGATGATCCTGCAGTTGAGCGAGACGCTCGAGGTTCCGCTCCGCGACCGCAACGGCTGGCTGACGGCGGCGGGTTTCGCCCCGGTCTTCCGGAGCCGCAGCCTCGACGATCCGCAGATGGCGCAGGTCATGGGCGCCGTGCGCATGATGCTGACCGCGCACGAACCTTTCCCAGCCGTCGCCCTCGACCGAGCCTGGAATGTCCGGATGTCGAACCGGTCTTTCGATCTGCTTGGCGCCATGCTGGGCGACGACGTCTGGGCGCGTGTCGGTGGCGACCAGCGCAATCTGATGCGGCTGTTTTTCCATCCGCAGGGCATCCGTCCCTTCATCACCAACTGGTCGGCGGTGGGGCCCTTGATCTGGCGGCGCGCCCAGCGGGAAGCCGAGGCCCTGGGCGGACTGGAGATGCAGGCGGTGTTGGACGACCTGGCGCCCCTTCAGGACGAGGAGAGCCTCTGGTCGGCCTCCGATACCGCGCTGGTGCCCGTGATGCCGTTCAACATGGACGTGATGGGTGTGCGGATCTCGATGTTCGCGGTCGTCGCGACCTTTGGCACCGCCCAGGACGTCACCGCCGATGAGCTGAGGATCGAAACCATGTTCCCGGCGGACGCGGAGACCGAAGCCCTGTTCCGCAGCGCCGCGGCCGGGGACGGGCGATAACCTGTGAGGTCGTTGCGCTCAGCGCGGCGCAGCCCGACGATCATCAGACATCAGCACGCAGGAAGCTCTCATGTCAGGATCACCCTTGTCGCCGACCGACGTCGTCGAGCAGTTCATGAAGCTCATGGAGCCATTGAACTACGACGCGGCCTTGAAGCTCGTGTCGGACAATTGCGAATACACCAACCCGCCGCCCTTCGGCACGGTGCACGGGCCGGCCGGCATCCGCGCCGTGCTGGAGCCCTTCTTCGGGCCGACCCTGGAAAATGAGTTCAAGGTCCTGCGACAGGCCACCGCAGGCCCCATCGTCATACTTGAGCGTCTCGACCGGCACCTCTTCGGGGACAAATGGGTCGAGTTGCCGGTGACCGGCGTCTACGAAGTGCATGACGGCTTGATCACCTACTGGCGCGACTACTTCGACACCGCGACCATCATGTCGCAATTGCCGGCCAGCTAGCCGAGGACGCGCGCGCCGCGGCCGCGAGGGATGGCGCCGCGGACGAGGGGCGGCTAAGCCCGGCGTTCGAAGGAGCGTCCTTTGTCCGCCGAGCCGCCCGCCCATGCCGTCCTGCAGCGAAACGGCCTGGGCATTCTGTTGCGCGTGGCGGCCATGGCCTGCATGGCGGGGCTCGCGGCCCTGGTGAAGGCCTGTTCCGAGCGCGGCGCCCCGGTGCTGGAGATCATTTTCTTCCGCAACGCCTTCGCCTTCATTCCGGTGCTTTTCTACATCTGGCGAACCTCCAGCTTCTCGGTGCTGAAGACGGCGCGGCCGGGCGGGCATCTGGCGCGCTCAGGGATCGGCCTGGTGGGCATGGTCTGCGGGTTCACCGCCGTGTCCATGCTGCCGCTGACCGAGTCGACGGCGCTGTCCTTCGCCGCGCCACTGTTCATGACCGCGCTGTCGGCGCCGATCCTCAAGGAGCGAGTGGGCGGTCATCGGTGGGCGGCCGTCGTGGTGGGGTTCCTGGGCGTGCTGATCATGATCCGCCCGGATCCCACCCACATGGCCACCCTGGGAACCGTCTTCGGCCTGGTGGGCGCGCTGGGCGCGGCCGGCGCCATGATCGCCATTCGTGAGATCGGCCGCACGGAGCCTGGGCCCACCATCGTCTTCTACTTCACCCTGGCCGGAATGACGCTGGGCCTGGCGAGCCTGCCGTTCGGCGGCTGGGTGATTCCCGACACGACGACGCTGGTCATGCTGATCTGCACCGGACTTCTCGGCGGGGTGGGCCAACTGTTCCTCACCGAGGCCCTGCGCCGCGCCCCGGTCGCCGTCGTCGCGCCCTTCGACTACACCCAGCTGGTCTGGGCCAGCATCATCGGCTTCCTGGTCTGGGACGAGCTGCCGCGCGCCGCGACCCTGGTCGGCGCCTGCGTGGTGGCGGCCAGCGGGGTCTACATCCTGCTGCGGGAAACCCGACGGTTCCGTCGATAGCCGTCACACCGGAACTGCGCCTGAAATCAACATCTTGGGCGCAGGGCGGCTCAGAAAAGCTCACATTGACAGACCTCCGTTACGGGAAGAGTCTGGCTGGGACAGCCGGGCCGCGCATTTCCGGGGCTGGCTAGTCTCACGGAGACAGCGCCATGTTCAGGACAGTTGCGGTCGCGGGTCTGGCGGCCATGGGTTTGGCGGCGGCGGGCTCGGCCCAGGCCGCGGTGACGGTGATCGGTGGAGGACTGGCCCAGGCCTGTTCCCAGGCGGCCATCGGCGGCGAGAACGACATCAAGTTCCAGGATCTCTGCACACAGGCGCTGGAGACCGAGTTCATGAACGCCCGCGACCGAGCAGGCACCTATGTCAATCGCGGCGTGCTGAAGCTGCGGCGGCAGGCCTATCCCGATGCGCGCAAGGACTTTGACAAGGCGGTCCGGATCAAGCCGGACATGGGCGAGGCCTATGTGAACCGAGGCGCCACCTTCATCGGGCAGCGGGACTACGCCGCCAGCCTCACCGACATCAATCGCGGGCTGGAGCTTGGCGTCGATGAGCCCGCCAAGGCCTACTACAACCGCGCCCTGGCCCATGAAGGCATGGATGACGTGAAGTCGGCCTACTACGATTACCAGAAGGCCGTTGAGATCAATCCGGAGTGGACAGCTCCGCGTGAGCAGCTCACCCGCTTCAGCGTTTCGCGGCGCTGACGGAGCTTAAGGTCGGCGAGCGCGTTTGAGGTTGATGCGCTCGCTCCTCATCTCCCTGGCGATCTGCGCGGTCGGTGCGGCCCCCGCCCTGGCCCAGGTCGACGCCGCCCAGCTCGCCCGCGAAAACGACCTCTGGGCGCAGCAGCAGCTTCAGAGTCAACGCGCCGTGGCGCTCGAAAACCAGTTGAACACCCTGGATGCGCGCGTCGGGACGGAGCTGCGCCTGCGCGATATGCGTGACCAGGCGCAGCGCCCCGTCGTGCCTGCGCCATACGTCCCCTCCACCGGCGCCAAGGCGGCCAGTGTCGGACCGTTCCCGTCCATTCCCGATGCGGCGCTGGCGGCGTCGAACAGGCGCGTCCGCGAGGCCAGCCAAAACAGGCGCTGACAGGAACGCTGATACGCCGCATCCTGGCGGCCGGCTCGCGCGTTGGGCCATCGGACGTTCAGGAGTTACGGCATGCGTTGGCAGGGCGGTCGCCGCGGCGGCAATATAGAGGATCGTCGCGGCATGAGCGCGGCGGGCGTCGGCGGCGTCGGGGTCGGCGGCGTGATCCTGGCCGCCATCGGCTACTTCGTCTTCGGCATCGATCCTTCCACAACGCTCGCGGTCGTCGAGGGCGCCGGCGGCCAGGCGCAGCAGGAGCAGGCCGGCGCGCGCGGGACCACGGCCGACGAGGGCGGGCAGTTCGTCGATGTGATCGAGTCCTCGACCACCGACGTCTGGACCCCGATCTTCGCCCGCACCGGCAAGAGCTACGATCCGCCGGCCGCCGTGGTGATCTACAGCCAGGCCACCGGCACCGGCTGCGGGACCGGCCAGGCGGCCATGGGTCCGTTCTATTGTCCGGCCGATCGCAAGGTCTATCTGGACCTGAGTTTCTGGAACGAGCTCGAGACCAAGTTCGGCGCCCAGGGCGAGGCCGCCCGCGCCTACGTGATCGCCCACGAGATCGGCCATCACGTCCAGCACCTGACCGGCCAGACCGACCGGGTCGAGCGCGGCTCGCGCGGCGAGGACAGTTCCGCGGTGCGCCTGGAACTGCAGGCTGACTGCTATGCCGGAGTCTGGGTGGCCCACGCCGCGGAGGCCTCCGGCGGCCAGGTGTCGCTGGACCCGAAGGACATCGAGGACGGCATCCGCGCCGCCGCCGCGGTCGGCGACGACGCGCTGCAACAAAAGTCCCAGGGCCGGGTGATGCCCGACGCCTTCACGCACGGGACCAGTGAGCAGCGCATGCGGTGGTTCCGCACCGGTGTGCAGAGCGGCGATCCCGGCGCCTGCGACACCTTCAAGGCCGCACGGCTCTAGGCGACGAGCTCGGGCACGGGTTCTAGGCCCAGGCAGACGGCGACGCAGCGCTTGGCGAGCACCGCCGCGGCGTCGATGACCGGCGCGCGGACGGCGGCCGGGTCCAGCACCAGCAGCACCTCGGTGCAGCCGGCGATCACCGCCTCGGCGCCGTCGGCCACCAGTTCTGCGGCCAGGCCGGCCATGGCGGCGCCGACCTCTTTGGAACGCTCGCCGGCCTTGATGCGGTAGAGCAGGGCCATGAACGCCTCCTGGCGCTCGGGCGGCAGGGTGACCAGGCCCATGCCCTGGGCGGCCAGGTACTCGCGATAGAGTTTGATCGCCGGACGGGTGCCCAGGACGCCGGCGCGATGGGCGCCCGTGTCGCGCGCGGCCGCCGATGCGGTGCCGATCATGTCGATCAGCGGCAGGCCCGAGGAGCGCGAGATCAGGTCGGCGTGAGCGTGGGCGGTGTTGCAGGCGATGGCCAGGACGTCGGCCCCCGCGCCGTGAAGGGCGCCGGCCATCTCGGCCAGGACGGGACCAGGCTTGGCGAAGGGATCGTTGCGGTCGGGCACCTGGGGATTGATGTCGACGATGGTGCGGATGTGGTCCTGGTCCCGCTCGGCCGGGGTCAGGGCCTGGAGCTTGGTCAGGAAGTCGAGGGTGGCGGCCGGGCCCATGCCGCCGAGAACGCCCAGCACCAGGCTCATGCCAGGGCCTCCTGCATCTCGCCTTGATAACCGAACAGACCCTGCGCGCCGCCGGTGTGCAGGAACACCACCGTCTCATCGCCGAAGAATCCCTGGCGCGCCAGGGCGATCAGACCCTTCATGCCCTTGCCCGTATAGACCGGGTCGAGGATCAGGGCGTCGGTGCGGGCCGCCAGCTTCAGGGCGTCGATCACCGCCTCGACGATCAGGCCATAGCCGGCGCCGACATAGTCGCAGTTGGCCACCGTCATCTCGCGTGTGACGCGCTCGGGATGGCCCAGCAGGGCGGCGGTCTCCACCGCCAGCTTGTGGACATTGGCTTCTTGGGTCTCTTTGGGCGCCCGCACGCCGATGCCCAGCACCGGGATGTCGGCGCCAATGACGGCGAGACCGGCCACCAGACCCGCGTGGGTCCCCGCGCTGCCCGTGGCGGTGACGATCCGGTCGATCACCAGGCCCTGGGCGTTGGCCTGGGCCACAAGCTCGATGGCGCAGTCCACATAGCCCAGCGCGCCCACGGGGTTGGATCCCCCGCCGGGGATCACATAGGGCTTGCCGCCCCTGGCTCGAACCAGCTCGGCGCTCTTGGCGAGTTCCGCGTTCATGTCGGTTCCGCCCGGCACATTGCGGATCGAGGCCCCCATCAGCCGGTCCAGCAGCACGTTGCCGGAGGCGGTGTAGTCGATGGCCTTCGATCCGGTCCGCTCTTCCAGGATCACCTCGCAGGCCAGGCCGTGGCGGGCGGCGGCCGCGGCGGTCTGGCGGACGTGGTTGGATTGCACCGCGCCCTGGGTGATCAGCGTATCGGCGCCCTGGGCCAAGGCCTCGCCCAGCAGGAACTCCAGCTTGCGGGTCTTGTTGCCGCCGCCGGCCAGGCCGGTGCAGTCGTCGCGCTTGACCCAGAGGTCGACGCCTAGCTCGGCGCCCAGGCGGGGCAGGGGCTCAAGCGGCGTCGGCAGATGGGCGAAACGGGCGCGAGGGAAGCGGGCGAGATGCATGGGGGGCTCCTTGGCCGCGTGACTATCACAGGGCCAAGGCGCGATGCGACCCCTCGCTAGGGCTTCTGCTTGGCCGGCAGGGCCGCGACCTCGGCCGGGGTCAGCTTGGTGAAGCTCTTGATGATGCAGGGACTGAGGATCGAGCCGCTTTTCACCTTCAGATCCAGGTCGATGGGCCGGCAGATCATGTCCGAACCGCTCGTGGGGCTCATCACCAGGGGATCGCTTCCGGACGATCCCGCGAGGCAGGACCCGCTCATCTCCCATCGATAGATCGCGCCGCTGCCGGTCTCGATGTTGAGGGTCCTGGCGTCGACCCGCTTGTGGCCGCGCAACTGGCTCATGCGGAAGCAGTCGCGGCTGGCCGACGCTCCAGGCGTGGGCTGCGCGGTCGGCTGGGCCTGCGCGGCGGTGGCGACCAGGGCGGCGAGAACGAAGGCGTTGGCGGCGGCTTTCATGGGGCGATCTCCTGGCGCTGAAATCTGCACCGGTTTTGCGGCGAGATCGCGGCCTTTTCGTCGCTCGGATTCGCGCCTATGGTCGCGCCGTCCTCGGGGGGCCGCGCATGGGCGGCTGAGAGGCGGGCGAGCCCGCGACCCGTAGAACCTGATCCGGGTCATGCCGGCGAAGGGAACGGACCTGAGCGTCCGGATTCCGTCGTCGCTGGCCCTAAAACGGAGCCTCGTCGGTGAACATTCAAACGCCCATCAAAGACGCCATCCCCACCGGCGAGCGCCCCGGCTCGCGCAAGGTCTATCAGCCCGGCGTGCTGTGGCCCGACATCCGCGTGCCGTTTCGCGAGGTGGCGGTGCATCCCTCCGCCAACGAGCCGCCGATCACCATCTATGATCCCTCAGGGCCTTACACCGACCCGACCGTCACCATCGATATCGACAAGGGCCTGTCGCGCACCCGCGAGCCCTGGGTCGTCTCGCGCGGCGACATCGAGATCGTCGAGAACCCCCGCGAGGTGAAGCCGGAGGACAACGGCTTCACCAAGGGCGAGCACCTGGCGCCGCAGTTCATGGCGCCGCGCCGCATCTATCGCGCCAAGGGCGGCGCGGCGGTCACTCAGCTCGAATACGCCAGGCGTGGGATCATCACGCCGGAGATGGAATACGTCGCCATCCGCGAGAACCTGCGCCGCCAGGAGAGCGATCCCTTCATTCGCGATGGCGAGGACTTCGGCGCCTCGATCCCCGATTTCGTGACGCCTGAGTTCGTGCGCGACGAGGTGGCCCGGGGCCGGGCGATCATCCCGGCCAATATCAATCACACCGAGCTGGAGCCGATGGCCATCGGCCGCAACTTCCTGGTCAAGATCAACGCCAACATCGGCAACTCCGCGGTGCTCTCCACCGTGGCCGATGAGGTGGACAAGCTTGTTTGGGCGACGAGGTGGGGCGCCGACACGGTCATGGATCTCTCAACCGGCCGCAACATCCACAACATCCGCGACTGGATCATTCGCAACAGCCCGGTGCCGATCGGCACGGTGCCGATCTACCAGGCCCTGGAGAAGGTCAATGGCGTCGCCGAGGATCTGAACTGGGAGGTGTTCCGCGACACCCTGATCGA
>NZ_JANOCX010000346.1:0-6063 GCF_031412415.1 Phenylobacterium sp. | reverse complement strand
CTTCCAGATCGGGGTGATCTCGTCGGCCAGGTGCAGGGTCAGCTCCGGCGTATGCGGAGGCTGCTGCAGCCGGGTGTTGGCGAGGATGAAGGCCTGGCGGCCCTCCAGGGAGGGATCGATCATCCCGCCATCTAGCATGGAGGACGTGCGGGGCTAGGCGGGCTTCGACGACGCCAGGCTCAACACCTTCAGATAGCCGCCGGGCTCCACCAGCATGCGCTGGGTCACGCCCTTGCGGGCCAGGATACGATGGGCGCGCGGAAGGCTGTAGCAGGGCACGTGCATGAACATGTGATGTTCGCAGTGGTAGTTCACGTAGTAGGGCGCGATCAGCATGCGCTCCAGCAGGTTGGCCTTGGTGGTCCGCGCCTGGCGCATGGGGTCGGGTTCGTTCTCGGCGATGCAGGCGTGCTCGGCGATGTTCCGCAGGCGGGTGACGAGCGGATACCAGCTCGCCTGGGGCAGCACCCACAGGACCGGCCACACCCACCACAGGCCGAAGGGCGCGGCGACGGCGGTCACGATCGCACCCATGGCCAGCCAACGGCGATGGCGCTTGAACTCGACGGTCAGGATGGGGAGCAGGGGCTCGCCTGACTTTCGCGCCTTCAGCTTGCCGACGAAGCGACCGAAGCGGGCCTTGAAGAAGGTCTGGCCGGTGAGGTCGCGGACGATCTTGCGGCGCAGGGACAGCCGAGTGATCGGGAAGGGCGCCGACAGCGACAGGTCGGGGTCCTCGCTCTGCTGGCCGAAGCGGTGGTGGGTGAGGTGATAGGGCCGGTAGGTGTGAACCCCGCCGCCGGTCAGCCATTCGCTCAGCCAATCGTTGACCTTCAGGTTCTTGTGCAGGGCGCCGTGGGCCGCGTCGTGCATCAGGATGGCCAGACCCAGCTGGCGCGTGCCGATGATCATCACCGCCAGCGGCAGGGTGAAGGGCCAGACCACGACCATGGCCCCGGCCGCGAAGATGGTCGCCCAGGCGTGGGCGATCATGGCCGGTCCCTTCCACGACGAGCGGCGCGCCAGGGGCGCCCATTCCTCGGCGGTGAAATAGTCCTTGGGATCGAGGCGGGCGGCGGCCGGCATCAGGCATGTCCTCCGGCAATGTGGGAATGGCCCAGCAGGGCCAGCATCTCGTCGACGGCGGCCGATCCGGTGACATCCGTCGCGCCGTCACGCAGGGCCACGCCCAGGGCCAGGGTCCAGAAGCGTCGAGCCGTGGTCGCCGGGTCGTCACGGCCCGACCAGCCGCGTTGCTGGCGCACCTGCGCATAGGCGCGGTCGCCCTGGCCGTGCAGGCGCTCGAAGGTGCGCTCGATCAGCGGAGCCAGATCTTGCCGACGGCGGGTGAGGGACAAGGCGTCCACGAACAGGGCCAGGCCCGGCGAGCCGATCACCGTCTCCACAAGGCTGCGGTTGTAGTCCCGGCCGCTGACGGCGGACGCCGCGGCCGCTTCGGCCTGGCGCGCCACATAGAGCACCTCGCGGCAGGCGGCCTCGACGAACAGGGCCTCCTTGGTGCGGAAATAATAGGTGACCTGGCTGGGGAAGGCCCCGGCCGCCGCGGCGATCTCGGCCACCGAGACGCCGGCCAGCCCCTGCGCCTTGAACAAATCCACCGCCGCGTCGAGCAGCCGCGAGCGCATGCGCTTGCCCGGTTCGCGCCGGCCACGCTGCTCCGCCAAGGATAGGACGTTGGGCATGGCTTATTTGTATGCCATACAAACTATGACGTCAATCGGCCCCTATGCGTTGCGGGCCATCAGGCCGCCGTCGACCGGGATCGCCACGCCGGTGATGTAGGAAGCCGCGGGCAGACACAGGCTGACGGTGATGTGCGCCACTTCCTCCGGCTCTCCGTAGCGGCCCATGGCGGTGCGGCGCTTGGCGAAGGTCGCCTTGGCGTCGTCGGGGATGGCCGCGGTCATGCCCGTCTTGATCGGCCCCGGGCAGACGCAGTTGACCGTGATCCCCTCGCGGCCCAGCTCCACGGCCAGCGCCCGGGTCAGGCCCACCACGCCGGCCTTGGCCGCGGCGTAGGGACTGTCGCGAGCGGTGGCGCCCAGGGCCTCGGTCGAGGCGATGTTGACGATCCGCGGCGCGGCGGACGTCCGCAGATGCGGCAGGGCCGCGCGGATGACCCGCTGGTGGGCCGTGAGCAGGATCGAGAGAGATCGGGTCCAGACGGTTTCGTAGTCGTAGCTGTCGATGGGCGAGAAGGCCGAGATGCCGGCGTTGTTGACCACGACGTCCAGGCCGCCCAGCCGGTCGGCGATTTCCGCCACCACGGCGGCGATCTCCCCGGCGTCGGAGACGTCCAGCTTCCAGGGGTGAACCGTCAGGCCCTTATCGGCGAGCGCCTTGGCGGCGACCTCGGCCGAGGCGGCGGTGTAGTCCGTCAGCGCCACCTCCGCCCCCTCCTGGGCGAAGATCCGCGCGGTGGCCAGGCCCATGCCGCTGGCGGCGCCGGTGATCAGGACGCGGGAGCCTTGAAGGGATCGTCCGGGCGCGCTCACAGGCTCAGGCCTCCGTCCACGACCAGGGTCTGTCCGACCACGTAGGCGGCGAGCGGTGAGGCGAGGAAAAGCGCGGCGCCGGCCATGTCCGAAGGCTCGCCCATCCGGCCCACAGGGATGCGGGCAAGCGCGCCGCGCAGGCGGTCGGGATGCTCGGTGGTGACCTTGGTCAGCTTGGTGTCCACCAGGCCCGGGGCCAGGCCGTTCACCCGGATGCCGTCGCCGGCCCAGGCCTGGCCCAGGGTCTTGGTCAGGCTCACCGCTCCGGCCTTCGACGCCGCGTAGGCCGGGTTGCCGCGATTGGCCTGGAAGCCCGAGACCGAGCTGACGATGATGATCGACCCTTTGGCCTTGCTCAGCGCGCCGTGAAACTTCATGGCGCAGGCCATCAGGCTGTCGAGATTGACCGCCATGACCTTGTCCCAGCCCTCGGGCCCGAACTCGCCGCGCTTGTAGACCACCGTGCCCTGGCAGAGGACGAGGACGTCCAGCGGGTCGATGGCGGCGGCGGCCTCGATCTCCGCGCGATTTCCCACATCGACCTTGGCGTAGGACAGGCCTGCGAGATCCGAGCCGTCAGCCGGATCATAGTCGGCCGCGTTGGCTCGCGTGCCCCAGACATGCACCTTCGCCCCACGTTCGCGGAAGCCGTGGGCGATGCCGTTGCCGATGCCGCTGGAGCCACCGACCACCAGCGCCGTCTTGTCGCCAAAATCGAGGTCGCTCATGTGCCTGGCCTCCCGTTTCCGCGATCCTCCCCCGCGGTGAAAAGACCGACAAGCGTGACCCAACGGCAGGCCCCGTTAGTTGACGTAGCTGATTGACGCTCACGTAAAGGGAAGGGCAGACTTCACCTCGACGGGCGAGACAGCCCGCGATCCCAGGGAGGACAGAATGACCGCCAAGCTTCGCCGCCCGGCGATGACCTTCACCATCACCCAGCTCTGCCGCGAGTTCGGCGCCACCGCGCGCGCCCTGCGGTATTACGAGGACCAGGGCCTGCTGGCGCCGTCCCGCCAGGGCATGGCCCGCATCTATTCGTATCGCGACCGCGCCCGCCTGCAGATCATCTTGAACGGCAAGCGGGTCGGCCTGTCGCTGGCGGAAATCCGCGACATCCTGGACCTCTACGGTCAAGGCGACGGCGAGGTGGCGCAGAACGCCCTGGCCCTGCGCAAATTCCGCGAGCGGATCGCCGCCTTCGAACGCCAGCGCAAGGACATCGACGACGCCATCGCCGAGCTTCGCGTCGCCAGCGCCCGCATGGAGCAGCGTCTGGCCGAGACGCAAGGGACCCGGCAGGTCGCCTAGAACCCCATCGGCCCCCGCCACATCCCGGCGACCAGGGCCAGGAACAGCAGCAGCCCCGCCAGGCTGTTGGACTTGAAGAGCGCCAGGGCCAGCTTCGGATCGGCGATGTCGAGACGGGCGGCTTGGCGCGACAGGTGCATGCCAAACAGCGCCAGCGGCGGCAGGGCCAGCGGACCTAGGCCCGCCGCCCAGGCCGCGGCCAGGGCGAACGCGAAACTCGCCACATAGAAGCCGAGCACCGCCTTGGGCGCGGCGGCGCCCAGGCGCAGGGCCGAGGACTTCACCCCGGCCAGGGCGTCGTCCTCGAGGTCCTGGACCGCGTAGATCGTGTCATAGCCCAGGGTCCAGAACACGCCGGCGGCGTAGAGCAGGGCGGCGGGCCAGCCCAAGGTCCCTGTCGCCGCGGCATAGCCCAGCAGCGCGCCCCAGTTGAAGGTGAGGCCGAGCCAGGCCTGCGGCCACCAGGTGATCCGCTTCATGAAGGGGTAGGCGCCGACCAGGGCCAGCGATCCGACGCCCAGCGCGATGGCGAGCGGCGTCAGGGTCAGCAGGATGGCCAACGACACCAGGCAGCAGGCCGCCACGAAGGCCCAGGCCTGCTTGACGGATATCTGGCCCGACGGGATCGGTCGTCCGGCGGTGCGCGCCACCTTGGCGTCAATGTCGCGGTCGACGATGTCGTTGTAGGCGCAGCCCGCCGCGCGCATCAGGGCCGCGCCGAAGAAGACCTTCACCAACAGCCAGGGGTCCGGGAGATGCGCGGCCTGCGCGCTCGCCAGCGCGATCGCCTGCCAGCCCGGCAGCATCAGTAGCCAGATCCCCGCCGGCCGGTCGAAACGGCCCAGCTTCAGCCACGGCTGCAGGCTGGGCGGCGCGTGGCGATCGACCCAGTTGCTGGGCGCGGCGTCGGGGAGGTGGATCGTCATGCCGACACGGTTGACATCTCCAACAATTTTTAGTCAATTAGCTAATAAGTTAATTAGGACAATGATAGTTTGGAAAAGGTCTTCGAAGCCCTGGCCTCGACGCCTCGCCGCAAGATCCTGGCCTATCTCGCCGAGGTGGACTTGACGGCCGGCGAGATCGCGGCCCGCTTCGAGATGAGCAAGCCCGCCATCTCGAAACACCTGCAGGTTCTGGAGAACGCAGGCTTGGTGAGCGCCGAGAAGCGGGGCCAGTTCGTCCACTATTCGCTGGTGCGCGACAATCTCGTCACCACGCTGAATGGCTTCGTCCAGAACCTCTGCCCGGTCTCCGCACCGCTCAAGAAGGAGAGCGCCCGTATGCGTCGCGGCCGCTCATCCGAGACGGATTAGAGTTCCGATGCAACTTGTGCCTGGATCCGAACGGATGGTTGCGGACGACCGGTCTGATCCGGTGAGCGGCCGCATTCTGTGGGCGCCGCGAAAGTCGCTCTGGATCGGAAGCATGACCCTGGCGGCGCTTGTCCTGGGCCCAATGTTCGCCTCCTGGGAGACGCTGGCCCTGTTCCTGGTGACGTCAGGGATCACCCTCTGCGCCGGCCACTCCGTGGGCATGCACCGCAAGCTCATCCACAGGAGCTTCGCCTGCCCCCTCTGGCTCGAACATCTGTGCGTCTATCTCGGGGTGCTTGTGGGCATGGCCGGACCGATAGGCATGATCCGACAACACGATCTTCGCGACTGGGCGCAGCGCCAACCCGCGTGCCATGACTATCTGGCGCATCGAACCGACTTCTGGCGTGACGGCTGGCGGCAGCTTCACTGCGACCTCCTCCTCGACTGCGCACCGACCTTTCGCCTTGAACCCCGAGTTGCCCAGGATCGCTTCTACGCGTGGCTGGAGCGAACCTGGATGTGGCAGCAACTCCCGTGGGCGATTGCGCTTCTCGTCCTCGGCGGGCCGGGCTGGGTGATCTGGGGGGTTTGCGCTCGCGTGTCGATCTGCGTGACTGGTCACTGGCTGGTGGGACACTTCGCCCACCGCGACGGTCCACAAACCTGGATTGTCGAAGGCGCCTGCGTCCAGGGCCACGATGTGGTCGTCGCCGGGCTGATCAGCATGGGCGAGAGCTGGCACAACAATCACCATGCGTTCCCAGGTTCAGCTAGGCTTGGCCTCTATCCTGGGCAGGTCGACTTGGGTTGGGCGTTGATAGTGGTGTTCGAGCGGTTGGGTCTCGCCTGGGCCGTCGTGACGCCCGATCACTTGCCAGACCGCCCCGCCCTGCGTCAGCTTCGCCGACACGGTGAGG
>NZ_JANOCX010000345.1:0-1654 GCF_031412415.1 Phenylobacterium sp. | reverse complement strand
GAGTCCGGTCTGCGTCGCCGACTGCCGGCCCACCTTGGCCGCAGTCTCCGCGTGCGCGTCGTGCAGCCGGATGCCGTAGAACTCGCGGCGGTGTAGGGAGCATGTGTGAACGCGACAATTCATAGTCTGGAGCGTAGCGGGCGACGAACCGCGCGCGCGTTCAGGGTCTCGACGCCCACGGCGCATCGGAAGCGTCATACACCCCGGCTCGAGTCCTATGTGCTGGGGCCGCGCCTGTTGTCGGACGCGCTGGTGCGGGAACGCAAGCGCGCAGACCGGCTCGATTCCTCGTTCGCGGTCATCGTTATCGACCGGGGCCACGAAGCCCCCGACGATGGACGCTGGGACGATATTCTTCGCGCCGCTGTCGCCACCAGACGAGACGTGGATACGCTCGGCTGGCTGGAGCAGGACACGGTGCTCGGCCTCATCGTGCCCGACGCCACGCATGAAGCTGTGCACCGGGCAGTGCGTCGCCTGCAGCGCAGAATCGTCGCTCGGATCGGCAAGGAGGCGCAGGCGAGTCTGTCGACGCGGGTGTACGTACACGGCACCTCGTGGAACGAGTCCGGCGTTCACTTGCCGCCGGTCGACCTGCTGCTGGAGGCGTTCGTGCCTGTTCGCAGCGATGCCACCGCTGATGCCGCCAAGCGGACGGTCGATGTGGTGGCCAGTCTGGCCCTCCTGGTACTGTTCGCGCCGGTGATGTTGCTGGCGTTCCTGGCCGTCAGGCTGACGTCATCTGGACCGGCGCTGTTTCGACAGGCGCGCGTCGGCCGTCGCGGCGAGCCGTTCACGATGCTGAAGTTCCGCAGCATGCGGGTCGACGCCGGGCATGCCATCCACAACGACTACGTGACCTGGTTCATCACCGCCAGCGGCAAGCAGCCGCGGGAAGGTGGCGAAGTCTTCAAGATGACCAACGATCCACGGATCACCGCGGTGGGTCGGTGGCTGCGAAAGACCAGCCTGGACGAGCTGCCACAGTTCCTCAACGTGCTGCGCGGCGACATGTCGTTGGTCGGCCCGCGCCCGCCCCTGCCCTTCGAAGTGGAGAAGTACCAGCCGTGGCATCGCCGTCGCGTGCTGGAGGCCAAGCCTGGCGTGACCGGACTCTGGCAGGTCAACGGCCGCAGTCGCACCACCTTCGATGAAATGGTCCGCATGGACCTCGAGTACAGCCGCACGCGCACGTTCTGGGGCGATCTCAGGATCCTGGCGGCCACGCCCATCGCGATGGTCAAGGGAGCCGGCTGAACGTGGATCAGTTCGTAGCGATTGCCCCGGACGTCAAGCTCGGCGCCGGCGTCAAGCTGTCGAAGTTCATCAACCTCTATGGCTGCGAGATTGGCGACGAGACCAAGATCGGTGCCTGCGTCGAGATCCAGAAGGGCGTGACGGTCGGCAAGCGGTGCAAGATCTCGAGCCACACCTTCATCTGCGAAGGCGTGACCATCGAGGATGAAGTCTTCATCGGGCACGGCGTCACTTTCACCAACGACATCTACCCGCGGGCGACCACGGCGACAGGTGACCTCCAGACCGAAGCGGACTGGAAGGTTGAGACCACGGTCGTGAAGAAGGGCGCCTCGATTGGCTCTGGCGCCACGATCCTCCCCAATCTCACAATCGGCGAAGGCGCCATCGTCGGCGC
>NZ_JANOCX010000344.1:0-1886 GCF_031412415.1 Phenylobacterium sp. | reverse complement strand
AAGCAGCCCTGGTCCAAGGCCGACGTGCCGAATCGCGACGTGCGCCTGCTGCAGGCCAAGTCGCTCTCGACCACGCCGGTGGTGGGCGACGTGGCCCAGACCGTGCGGCTCCAGCAGGCCGCGGCCGGCGCTCAGCCCCTGGCCGTGACCCCCATCCCGACCAGCGCGCCCTATACGCCGACGGTGATCCGCAGCCTGGCGATCGCGGCTCTCGCCGTGCTGGGTCACGCCAGCGACGCCAACATGGAGATCATCAACGCCATGATGGTGGAGCCCAACACCGGCTCCTGCGTCAACATGTCGAAACTGAACCTGTTCCAATGCCTGGCGGTGTCGAAGCCCCATTACGAGGACGTTTTCTGCCTGGGCCAGCACGCGATGATGGATACCGCCCGTTGCGTGATCAAAGCCTCGGGCCAGGCCGAGCCCTTCGAGGCCCGGTTCATTCCCAAGGTGGCGACCGCCGCCGAGATGGCGAAGAAGCCCTACAGGAAAGCGTCCGCCAAGCCGGCCGCCAAAAAGCGTTAGATTTCCACACGCCCGACCGTTGCCACGACCGGGTCTTTTGTGTATTTACGCCCACCTTTCGGCCCTACCGGGTCGTTCCGTCGCCGCGCGGGTTTCGCGCGGCGGCTTCGTTTTAAGGCGAAGGCGCCATGGCCGAGATCATCCTGAACGTTGAAGTCCGCGAACGCACCGGTACGGGCGGCGCCCGTGAAGCCCGTCGCTCGGGCCTGGTCCCCGGCGTGCTGTACGGCGGCTCCAAGGACCCGGTCGCCATCGCGGTGAAGTCGAACGAGTTCCGCAAGGCGCTCTACACGGGCAAGCTCCTGGGCCACCTGGTGACCCTGAAGTACGGCAAGGAAAGCCAGCCGGTCATCGCCAAGGCCGTGGACATGCACCCCGTCACCGACGAGCCGATCCACTTCGACCTCTATCGGGTCGACGAGCATCAGCTGATCAAGATCGCCGTCCCGGTTCACTTCAAGAACCACGAAGCGTCGCCGGGCCTCAAGAAGGGCGGCACCATCAACGTCGTGCGTCATGACGTCGAGCTGTCCTGCCCGGCCGACAAGATCCCGGAAGAGCTGGTCTACGACCTGACCGGCCTGGAAATCGGCGACACGATCCGCATCTCGGCCTTCGATCTGCCCGAAGGCGTCGAAGCCGCCATGGACCGCGACTTCGTCGTGGCCACCATCGCCGGCTCGTCCGCCTCGGCCTCCGCCGACGCCGCGGCTGACGACGAAGCCGCCGCCGCCGCCTCCACCACCGAATAAGCCAGACGGTCTCTTCGTCCCGAGGAGATCGAATGCTGATCCTGTCCGGCCAAGGCAATCCGGGAGCCCGCTATGCGGGCAACCGGCACAACATCGGCTTCATGGCGGTCGATGCGATCGCCCAGCGCTGGCGGTTCGGTCCCGAACGCTCGAAGTTCAAGGCCCTGGTCCGCGAGGGCGAGATCGACGGCGTGCGCGCGCTGATCCTCAAGCCGCAGAGTTTTTACAACGAGAGCGGCCGCGCCGTGGGCGAGGCGCTGAAGTTCTACAAGCTGACGCCGGCCGACCTCGTGTTGTTCTATGACGAGATCGACCTGGCCCCTGGCCGCTTCCGGATGAAGACCGGCGGCGGAGCTGCGGGCAACAATGGCGTGCGTTCGGTCACCGCCCATGTCGGCCCCGATTTCCGCCGCGCCCGGCTGGGGGTCGGCCATCCCGGCCAGAGCGAGTTGGTCCAGGGCCACGTCCTGTCGGATTTCCACAAGGTTGATCAGACCTGGGTGGCCGACCTCCTCGGCGCCGTGGCCGACGCCGCGCCGCTGCTGGCGGCCGGCGAGGATGAGAAGTACCAGACCGAAGTCATGCGCCTGGCCCCCGCCGACAAGG
>NZ_JANOCX010000343.1:0-2106 GCF_031412415.1 Phenylobacterium sp. | reverse complement strand
ACTATGAGGCCGGAGTCCAGGTCGCCGCGCCGCGCTGGATCGGACGCATAGGCTTCGAGTGGCTGTTCCGCCTAGCCGTCGATCCACGCCGCCTGTTCCGTCGCTACTGTGTCGAGCCTTGGTCGCTGGTGAGGCTGGCCGCGCAGGATATCATGGCCGCCAGGAGGGCCAACCGGCTGTTCAAGCGCGCCGCACCCTCCCCAGCCGAATCGAGCCGCGGCGCGGCGGTCTGACGGCCGCCCACGGCATCGTCGGCGAAACAGAGACGGCGCTTACTTCGGCGCCGCTGGAAGGGTCGATGAAGCAACTGCGGGAACCAGCTCACCGCTGTTGACGATCTTAACGACCTCGGAAAACTGCTGGCTGTTGTGCAGGTGCGCGGCGACGATCGTGATCAACAGCAATGGGATCGCGGCCCTGCGGCTTGCGAGGCAAGCCCACCCCGCGATCAGGCTGTAAAGGCTGACGAAGTGCAGAGCGTAGAGGAAGACCTCCTCTCCATAGACAAGGTGGAGGAGGATGTTCCCAGCCAGGACGAGCGCCGTCACAGTCGCGACTTGGGCGGAGACCCGCCCGCGGAACGCGGCGTAGATTCCCATGGCCAGGAGCGCGACCCACCCTAGCCGCGCGACAATCGCCGCTGGATGCAGGGCGATCTGCGTTGTCTGGTACGAGATCGTCAGGGGAGCCACGGCGCGATCCTGCGCGACGATGGTGTGATCCGGCGCGATCAGGGCGTGGTCCGTGATCCCCACGATCCGGCCGAGCATCGCGGGCGGTGGCCGTTCGGAACCCACCACCGAATACTGCATCTCGCCCCGGAACCCGAGGAACCGCCCAGCGGTCGGATAGATCGCGGACTGGAGCGGAGTCAGAAGCGCGACGATCAGGAAGCCTAGAACTGAGACCTTCACGCCCTTTCGGACGCCCAAGGCGACCAGCGCCGCCGCGAGCCCGGCCATCCAGTTCGTCACTGTGATCGACATTGAAAGCGCCGACTGCAGCGGGCCGAAGGATCGGTCAAATTCGCCGCGCGGCGCAGCGAGCCACAGGATCGGGACCAGCAGAGAGGCCGCTCCCAGGGCGTAGTTCTCCGGGACGGAAAGCCAATGCAGGCCGCCGGCGCTCGTGCAGGCCAGCGCGACCACCATGGCGGAATCGACGCGTCGCAAACCGACCACGCGCAGTGTCGCGAACATCACCACGCAGAACGCGAACGCACCACAGGCGACGAAGGCCGTGCATATGGTTTCAACATCCACGCCCAAGGCGTGCAGTACGATAAACGGTGTTCCAAGCAGCAGGGATGTGAGCGGGTGAACTGAAGTTCTGTTGTGGTCCGGGCTGCTGAAATCCGTGAGCGTGCCGGCGATCCGCGGCATGTCGGCCTCGAACCACACGTCGAAAACGGTCATCATTCGCCGGGCGTCGACCGTGTCCCAATGGATAAGCGCGTAGGCGCCGCCAGCGACCCCGACGCCGATCCCTATCAGCAGATCCAGACGAAGGCGCGGGAGCACGCCGATCGCGAAGCCGATCTGGCTCGCGACGAACGCGATGACCTCGCCGGCGAAGCGGAGCGCCTCCGTCGACCTGTCGGCGACAAGCGCCGCGATGTCCTTGTATCCCATGCTCGACCGCGGACGTCGCCGACCGCCCCCACGAAACGCTTCAGTTGTTTGCAGTTAGACGGTGCGCGCGACGAGAAAGCACCCGATCACAACCAGGAGGGTGCCGACAATCCGCCCGACGCTGACGGCCTCGCCGAGCAGGATGACCCCGAGAGCCGTCGTCAGGATGAAGCCCAGTCCGACAAACGGGTACGCGGCCGAAAGGTCCATTTTCGAGAGCACGAAGACCCAGGCTCCGACGCTCGCGACATAGAGGAGCAGGCCCGCCCAGATCGGCGGCGCCAGCAATGCCGAGGTCGCCAGGCCGACGACGCCGGACTGAAACTCGATCTGCTTCGAGCCAATCTTCAGGAACACCTGAGCCGTGGCCGACAGCAGGACGCTGGCCAGCAGCGCACCCCATACTCCAAGACCTATCGACATCATTCAGCCCTGAGCCATGATCGCGCCGGGGGGCAGCAACTTCGCGGCCACG
>NZ_JANOCX010000342.1:0-1518 GCF_031412415.1 Phenylobacterium sp. | reverse complement strand
GGCGCGTCGCGGAACCCCAGCGCCTGCAGCTTGCCCCCCTTGTGGAGCTCACCCTGGGCGTTGGGGAGAAAGCGGTAGAACAGGCCGGGGCCGGCGAAGCTGTCCTCGGTCATGTAGACCACGCCGGTGCGGGGATCGACGCAGGCGGCTTCGTGCTGGAAGCGTCCCATGGCCTTGAGCGGCACGGCCTGGACCAGGCCCTTGGACCTGGCCGGCACCTCGAACACCCACCCATGGTCCTTCGAGAGGTTTCCGCCGGCCTTCTGGGTGTTCTCCTCGCAGCTCAGCCACGACCCCCAGGGCGTGACGCCGCCGGCGCAGTTCACGGCCGTGCCGGTGAGGCTGAGGTGCTGGCTGATCAGCTTCTGCCTGGCGACATCGTAGATGAGCGTGGTGGTTCCGCCGGGCAGGGCGTGGCCGTCGGCCCCGACATCGTAGGCCCGCGACAGGTCGACCCGCGGGGCCAGGCGCCGCGCCAGGCCGGCCGGGCCGTAGTTGAGGTCGTTGCTCTTGAGTTCGTGATTGCGGACCAGCGCCACCCGCGAGCCGCTGAGCGGGATGCAGCCCATGCCGTCGGCCTTGTAAGGGACCTCCAGGCCGTCGCTCATCGTCTCGCCGAACCGCGACACCACCCGGTAGGCGAACCCTTGGGGCAGGTCGAGAATGCCGTAGGGGTCGGAGACCAGCGGGCCATAGCCCGCGACCTCGTTGGCGTAGGTCTCGGTCGCGGCCCCCGTCTGAGCGCTAGCGTGCCGCGCGTAGCCGAGAAAGGCCAGACCGGCCGCGGCGGGGGAAAGGACGGTGCGGCGCGAGGTCATCATTCGCGAGCCTGTATCAACCGAATTGGAGGGCGCCTAGGGAGCGCCACGCGAGATTCGACGCGGCGTGGCGGCACGCCTCTCCCACACCGGCCGACGGGTCAGGCCGGCAGGTTCTGGATTTGGAGCGCCGTGAAGGCGTTGACCTGGGCCGGGCTCATGGCGGCCACCAGGGTCGTGGAGAGCTGGCGCACCTGGGTCACGGTCAGCTTGGGGATCTGGGTCGCGGCGAAGGCGGCGACCTGGGTCGTGGTCAGAGAGCCGATCAGGGTGGTGCTGAGGGCGGCGATCTGGGCGCCGGGCAGGGCCGCGATCTGGGTGGCGGTGAAGGCCTCGAACTGGGTCGGTTCAAGGGCCGAGAGCTGGCTGGCGGTGAGGCCGGCGATCTGGGTCGCCGCCAGGGTCGCGAACTGGGTGGACGAGAGGCCGAAGAGATTGGTGCTGGTCAGGGCGCCCACCTGGCCGGCGGTCAGCGCCACGAGCTGGGTGGCGGTCAGTTCGCCGAAGTCGGTGGCGCTGAGGCTGCGGATATTGGCTGCGCTGACGCCCTGGATCTGGGTGGCCGACAGGCCGGCGACCTGGGTCTCGGTGAGCGCTGAGAAGTTGGTGGCGGTCAGGCCGGCGATCTGGCTGGCCGCCAGGGCGCCAAGCCGGGTCGCGTCCAGCGAGGCCAGGGTGGCCGGACCGATGGCGTTGATCT
>NZ_JANOCX010000341.1:0-7502 GCF_031412415.1 Phenylobacterium sp. | reverse complement strand
GCCAGGTCGATGGCGTGGTTCTTTTGGCTGAGCCGCACGTAGTGGCGCATGGTCTCAGGCTCGGAGAGTCCCGGCAGGCCGATGGGCGCGGTCCGCACCAGATCGCCCAGGTCGGAGGCATCCTGCGCCGCGGGCGCCAGGTCGACGCCGGTCTTGTTCCAACCGCCCATCTCGAAGATCAGGGCCTCGTCCTGCAGCAGGCCACGGGCGCCGGTCAGCGACTGGTGTTCGGTCTCGTTGGCCGCTTGCGGACGGGTGGGTCGACCCACGTTCTGCATGGTCATTGGCCGGTCCTCCGGGTGAGCGCCGCAGCGAAGGCCGCGATGTCCTGGCGGGTGGTGGTTTCGGTGGCGGCGACCAGCAGGACGTCGTCCACGCCGGCCTCCGGCGCCAGGCGAGAGAAGGGCACGCCGGCCACGATCCCGTCGGCCAGCAGGGCCTCGACCGTGGCGGTGGCGTCACCCTTCACGCGGAGGGCGAACTCGTTGAAGAAGCGCGGCGTCAGGATCTCGACGCCGGGAACCTTCGCCAGGGCGTCGCGCAGCTCGCGGGCCTTGGAGTGGTTGAGCTCGGCGAGATCGCGCAGGCCTCGCTCGCCCAGCAGCGACAGGTGGATGGTGAAGGCCAGGGCGCAGAGACCCGAGTTGGTGCAGATGTTCGAGGTCGCCTTCTCGCGGCGGATATGCTGCTCGCGGGTCGAGAGCGTCAGGACGAAGCCGCGACGGCCCTCGGCGTCCACGGTCTCGCCGCAGAGCCGGCCGGGCATCTGGCGGACAAGCTTCTCGCGGCAGGCGAAGAGGCCGACATAGGGGCCGCCGAAGTTCAGGCCGTTGCCGATCGACTGGCCCTCGGCGACGGCGATGTCCGCGCCCATCTCGCCGGGCGACTTCAGCAGGCCGAAGGACACCGTCTCGGTGGTGACCACGATCAAGAGGGCGCCGGCGGCATGGGCGGCTTCGGCGATCCTGGTCACGTCGGTGACCACACCGAACACGTTGGGGGTCTGGACCACGACGCAGGCGGTCTCAGCGTCGATGGCCTCGATCACCGCGGCCTCGGCGTCGATGGCGGCGGGCAGTCGGGTGATGTCCATACCCTCGGCATGGGCGATGGTCTGGGTGGTCGCGGCGTAGTGGGGGTGCAGACCGCCCGAGACGACGGCCTTCTTTCGGCGGGTGACCCGCTGGGCCATCATCACCGCCTCGGCGCAGGCCGTGGAGCCGTCGTACATGGAGGCGTTGGCCACATCGAGGCCGGTGAGCGCGGCGACCTGGGTCTGGAACTCGAACAACACCTGCAGCGTGCCCTGGGCGATCTCGGGCTGATAGGGCGTGTAGCTGGTCAGGAATTCCGAGCGCTGGATCACGTGGTCGACGGTGGCCGGCACGTGATGGCGATAGGCGCCCGCGCCGCAGAAGAACGGCCCCGCGCCGGCTGGACGGTTCATGGCGGCCAGGGCCGAAAGCTCCCGCTCCACCTCTAGCTCGCCCGCATGCAGGGGCAGGTCGAACAGATCGGCCTTGCGCGCGGCGGCGGGGACGTCGGCGAACAAGTCGTCGATCGAGCTGACGCCGATGACGCCCAGCATCTCGGCGCGGTCGGCGGGGGTAAGCGGGAGGTAGCGCATGGGTCTTACAGGGTCCCCAGGAAGTCTTCGTAGGCGGCGCGATCCATCAAGGCCTCGTACTCGGCGCTGTCGGCGACCTTGATCTTGGCGAACCAGCCGGCCTTTTCGGGCTGGTCGTTGACCGTCTCCGGCGCATCGCCCAGGGCGGTGTTGCCTTCGACCACCTCGCCCGAGATCGGGGCGTAGACGTCGGAGGCGGCCTTGACGCTCTCGACCACCGCCAGGCCGTCGCCGGCCTTCACGGTCTTGCCGGGCTCGGGAGTCTCGACGAACACCACGTCGCCCAACTGGTCGGCGGCGTAGGCGGTGATGCCGATGGTGGCCACGTCGCCCTCGAGGGAGACCCACTCATGGTCCTTGGTGAAACGCATCTGGGCGGTCCTCTTCAGAGCTTGCGGATGTAGCGGTGGGGAACGAAGGGCATGGCGGTGACTTCGGCCGCCTGCGGTTTGCCCCGGACAATGACGTTCAGCTTCGTGCCGACGACCGCCAGGGCAGGCGGCACGAAGCCCATGGCGATGGGCTTGCCCAACGAGGGCGAGAATCCGCCGGAGGTGACGACGCCGATCACCGTCCCCGCTTCGTCGGCGATCTCCGCGCCCTCGCGGGCCGGGGCGCCTTGCAGGACGGTCAGGCCGACGCGCTTGCGGGTCACGCCCTCGGCGAGCTCCTTGGCGATGCGGGTGGCGCCAGGGAAGTCGCGAGCGTCGCGGCGCTTCTTGGAGACGGCGAAGGCCAGGTCGGCCTCGATGGGGCTGACGCTGTCGTCGACGTCATGGCCGTAGAGCGGCAGACCGGCTTCCAGCCGCAGGCTGTCGCGGGCGCCCAGGCCGATCGGGCGGACCCGCTCGTCGGACAGCAGCAGGTTCCAGACCCGCTCGGCCTGATCGGCCGGCACGGAGATCTCGTAGCCGTCCTCACCCGTGTAGCCCGAGCGCGAGACGATGACGTCGGTCCCGAAGGCCTCGAAGGACGCGGAGTCCATGAACACCATCTTCGCCGCCTGCGGGGCGTGAGCGGCCAGGACCTCGGCCGCCTTCGGACCCTGCAACGCCATCAGCGCGCGGTTCTCCAGGCGTTCGATCCGCACCTGACCGGCCAGCTCGTTGTCGATGATCTTGAAGTCGTTGTCCTTGCAGGCGCCGTTGACCACCACGAACAGGCCGTCGTCATCGGGCCGCGCGGCCATCAGGTCATCGATGATCCCGCCCTTCTTGTTGAGCAGGACGGAGTAGCGCTGCTTGCCGGGCTTCAGGCCGATGAAATCGCCCGGGGTGATCTCCTCGAACGCCGACAGGGGCGAGACCCCGCGCAGGCGGGCCTGACCCATGTGAGAAACGTCGAACAGGCCCGCGTTCTCACGCGTCCAGAGATGTTCCTTGAGGACACCGTCCTTGTACTGCACGGGCATGGAGTAGCCGGCGAAGGACACCATGCGCCCGCCCGCGGCGATGTGCGCGGCGTTGAGCGGCGTGGTCTTCAGGGTCTCGTCGGACAATCTCGGACTCCGGCTGATGATTCCGCGCGCGCGCGAGGCTCCGCCCCGCAACGCATGCGCCCCCGCTGTCCCTGATGCCTGAGAGATTTAGAGTCTTCCGAACGACGGACGACCCCCTGCTCCTTCGGCGAGCGCCCTCGAACGGGGGCGCCTACTTTCCAGCGTTCATCAGCTCCGCGCGGTCCTTTTGCCTGAGCGTTTCCGGGGCGGTTGCGCCTTCGGCTCCGGACCCCGAAGGGCCCGATCTCTCCCGCGAGAGTCGGCGCGAACCTGTTCGATCACCGGGGCTTAGTCAACGCGCAAAGTCGCGCGGGACCGGAACGTCGGTCGTCCTGCGCCGTTCGGATCGCGAGAGATCATCCCAAATCCCAAAGGTTCACCATGTCGATACTCGATCGCATCTTCGGCCATTCCGACAAGCGCAACATCAGCGGGGGCGAGGCCGCGGCCGACTCCGACATGCGCAAGGTCATCGAGGCCTTTCTTGAGCTGAACCCTCAGCCCATCGAGATGCTCACCCCGGAAGAAGCCCGCCGCCAACCCAGTCCAGCCGATGCGGCCATGAAGCTGCTGCGCGAGCGCGGGACCGATAGGATCGCCGACCTGGACGTGCTGACGCAGGACATCACCTATCCCGGCGCGGCCGGTCCCCTGCCCGCCCGCATCTACCGCATGCACGAGAGCGAGAAGCTGCACCCGGTCGTGGTGTATTTCCACGGCGGCGGATTCGTTATCGCAGACATCAACACCTATGACGCCGGCCCCCGCGCTATCGCCAAGTTCGGCGATGTGATCGTGGTGTCGTGCCACTACCGTCAGGCTCCGGAGAACAAGTTCCCCGCCGCTCACGACGACGCCTTGGCCGCCTACAAGTGGGTGCTGGAAAACGCCCAGACCTTCGGCGGCGATCCGCAGCGGGTGGCCGTCATGGGCGAGAGCGCGGGTGGGAACCTGGCGGCCGCGGTGTCGATGATGGCCCGTGATCAGGGCGTTCGCGCGCCCAGCCACATGGCCCTGATCTATCCCGTCGCCGGCATCGACATGGACACGCTTTCGTATCGCGAGAACGCCGAGGCAAAGCCGCTCAACAAGGCGATGATGGAGTGGTTCGTGAAGCACATCTTCGCCAATCCGGAGGACGCCAAGGACCCCCGGATCAATCTGGTCGAGGCCGACCTGCGCGGCCTGCCGTCAGCCACCATCGTCACCGCAGAGATCGACCCGCTGTGCTCCGAGGGCGAACTGCTGGCCGAGCGGCTGGAGGCCCAGGGCGTCGAGGTGCGCCATAAGACCTTCCATGGCGTGACCCACGAGTTCTTCGGGATGGGCCTGGTGGTCAAGGACGCCGCCGCCGCCGAAGCCTTCGTGGCGCACGAGCTGAAGCGGGCGTTCGGCACGGCGATCCTGCCGATCTGACGGGCGAGTCGCCGCGCCCGACATCCGGTCGGGCGCGGCGATGCCGAGTAGGTCCCGGGCCAGCACCAGCAGGGGCAGCGTGGCTTGGGGCCCCGCCAGGCGAGAGGCCCGAACCGGCGGCTCGGCGCTCATGATCGGGCAGGCGGCGTAGAACCGCGAGAAGCCCTGGGCCAGCTTGTAGGCGTGCTCAGCCAGGAAGTTCGGCGCCTTCTTGTCATAGGCGTCTGTCACGGCCTGATCGAAGGCGTCGAGCAGCAGGACCAGATCACGCTCAGCGGGCTCGGAGACCGCGATCTCGCCGGCTTCGACCCCCTCGTCGCCGGCGCGACGCAGCACCGACTTCACCCGAACCGCCTGGTACAGCAGGTACGGACCCGTCTTGCCCTCGAAGCTGGAGAAGCGGTCCAGGTCGAAGACGTAGGACGTGCCGCGGAAGTTCTGCAGGTCGGCGAACTTCAGCGCCGCGACGGCGACCTTGTTGGCCGTGTCCTCGAACGCCTCGGGCGCGAGTTCGGCGCCCAGACCCGCCTCGTGCAGGCGCTCGCGCGCCTTGTCGCGGGTCATGACGATCATGTCGTTGAGCTTCAGAACCCCACCTTCGCGGGTCTTGAAAGGCTTGCCGTCGACGCCGTTCATGGTGCCGAACCCGACATGCTCCAGCATGCCCTCGGTCACGTAGCCCGCGATCTGGGCGGCGCGGAACACGATCTCGAAGTGGTCGGCCTGACGCTGGTCGACCACATAGAGCACGTGGTCGGGGCCGAAGCTGGCGTTGCGGTCGACGATGGTGGCGAGGTCGGTCGTGCCGTACATGGCCGAGCCTTCCGACGAGACCACGAGCAGCGGCGGCAGCTCGCGCTTGTCGCCCTGGCGGGTCACCCGGATGATCCGCGCGCCCTGGTCGTCCACCAGCAGGCCCTTGGCGTCCAGTTCCTCGACCATCGGCGCGATCAACAGGTCGACGTCGCTCTCGCCCTTCCACAGATCGAAGTCGACGCCCAGCGCGTGGAAGTCGCGCTCAAGCGCCACGCGGGTCACCTTGGCGAAATGGCGCCACAGGGCGAAATGTCCCGGCTTGCGGGCCTGGAGCTCGGCGGTGAGTTTGCGGGCTCGGTCACGGTAGTCGGGCTCGCCCTTGCCGCGCGCCGCGGCCTGCGGATAGAGCCGGTCCAGGTCGGAAAGACTCACATGGGCTTCGAAGACAGCCACGGCGTCGGCCTCGACCCCGGTCCCGTCGTTCAGCGCGTCCACCGCGGCCTTCACGGCGGCATTCTCGTCGGTCACCGCGCCGATCAGCAGACCCATCTGATAGCCCCAGTCGCCGAAGTGGGCGTCGCCGACAACGGTGTCGCCCCGGAACCGGTAGATACGCTTGACGGACTCCCCGATGATCGAAGAGCGCAGATGGCCGACATGCATCGGCTTGGCGACGTTGGGCCCACCGTAATCGACCAGGATCTTGCGCGGCGCGGCTAAGGGCTCGGCGCCCAGGCGCGGGTCGGCGGCGATCTCGCGGGCGCGTTCGGCGAGCGCCGCGTCGCTGAGCTTCAGGTTGATGAAGCCCGGTCCCGCGATCTCGACCGAGCTCAGCCGGAAGCCAAGTGTGACCTTGTCGAGGACCGCGAGGTGTTTGCAAATCTCTTCGGCCACTTCGCGCGGATTGCGGCCCGCGCGCTTGGCGGCCGGCAGGGCGCCGTTGCATTGGAAGTCGGCGAGATCGGGCCGGTCGGATGGCGTCACGCGGCCAAGCTCGGCCGGCAGTCCCGCCGCGGCGAAGGCGGCCCCGACCGCTTCGCTCAGGCCCCGCTTTAGATCGCTCATGGACGTTCGGAAGCGCCCGCGACCGTGGTCGTGCCGGCGTTGACGCGGAATCGCTTGCCGTCACGGTTGAAGGCGGCCATCTGCGGCGTCACGTCGAAGCCGACCAGGATCTCGAAGTTAGCGCCGCTGGTGGTGTTGGTGGCGCGCGGGATCGTGACCTGACCGATCTCCTCGGTGGCGTAGACCCGGTCCTGGCCTTCGGCGAACTTCACCGGCAGGTCGAAATATTGCTTCGTGATGACGCTGTCGTTGCGCTTCGTGACCGCGATCCAATAGCGGTAGGTCTTGGTGTCGCTGGTCGCCTGCGGGCCCTTGCCCAGCTCGAACAGCACCTCCATCGTCACCTTGATCGGATCATCGTCCTTGTACTGGCAGCCGGCCGATATGCCTTGGATCTCGCCCGAGTAGGCGACATTGGCCGAGGCCTCGCGACCTTCTTTGAACTCCACATAGCGCGCGGCGTCGTAGAGGACCTTCACAAAGGGGCAGGGTCCGGCGTTGCGCAGAGCCGGAAGCGGCGCCTGTACGTCGCTCCACTCGCTGTCGCGCTTTTTCTTCTTCGCCGCTTCCTGCTCCTGGCGCTGCTCGTCGCTGGGACGGCGCTGCTGGGCGGCGGCGAGCTCGGGAAGCGCTGTGACCGCCAGGGAAAGGCCGGCGGCGAGCAACAGGGAACGGCGCATGGGGGTCGTCCAAACAAGGAGGGTCGAGAGCCTGAACCGGCCCCCGCGATCGGTCCCTACTAATGGCTATCGAATGCGGCCGCAACGCGGCTGGCGGCGGAGCCCGCGAGCCCCTAGTTTGTCGCCATGTTGCAAGACCCCCGCCCACGTCGTCCCCTCACGGTCCTGCTGGCCACGCCGCGCGGCTTCTGCGCGGGCGTCGACCGCGCCATCCAGATCGTCGAGCGCGCCATCGAGAAGTACGGCGCGCCGGTCTATGTGCGGCACGAGATCGTGCACAATCGCTATGTGGTGCAGGGTCTCGAGACGCTTGGGGCGGTCTTCGTGCGCGAGGTGTCGGACGTGCCGGCGGACGGCCAACCCGTGGTCTTCTCCGCCCACGGCGTGCCGAAATCCGTGCCGGCGGAGGCCGCGGGGCGCGATCTTCTCTATCTCGACGCGACCTGTCCGCTCGTCTCAA
>NZ_JANOCX010000340.1:0-7915 GCF_031412415.1 Phenylobacterium sp. | reverse complement strand
TGCCGCCCGCCCCATTGACCAAAAGGTTCGGGATGCGCGAGGGCAGCACCATCGGCTCGCTCTCGGAGCCGTCGTAGTTTTCCTTGAAGTCGACGGTGTCCTTGTCCAGGTCGGCCACGATCTGCATCGCGGCCTTGGTCATGCGGCTTTCAGTGTAGCGCATGGCGGCCGGGGGATCGTTGTCCACCGAGCCGAAATTGCCCTGACCGTCGATCAGCAGCAGGCCCATGGAGAACGGCTGGGCCATCCGAACCATGGTGAAGTAGATCGCGGCGTCGCCGTGCGGAGGGTACTTGCCCATCACGTCGCCGACGATCCGCGCGGACTTCACATACGAGCGGTCGGGGGTGTGCCCCTGCTCGTTCATGGAGAAGAGGATACGGCGGTGCACGGGCTTGAGACCGTCACGCGCGTCCGGCAGGGCGCGGCTGACGATCACGCTCATGGCGTAGTCGAGATATGAGCGCTTCAGCTCATCTTCGATGGCGATAGGGGCGATGCCCCCGCGCCGCCCGTCATCCGGCGGGGTTTGGGTTTCGTCGGTCAAGGAGAGGATTTAGCCGTTTAGAATCGGACACAAAACAGGGTTCAAGAGTTACCATCCCGGAGGCCGCAAGGCCAATGTCCGTGTCGTTTCGAACCCAGGTGCTAGTCCCGATGAGATATGCCTTCGCCGCCCTCGCCGCCACCCTTTTCGCCGGTACGGCGACTGCGGCCGATGCGCCCGTCAACCAGCGGATCGAATTGAAGAATTCGACCGGCGCGGTGGTGGGCTCCGCCACCCTGACCCAGGCGCCCAACGGATTGCTGGCCCGGATCGAACTCACCGGCGCGGCGCCGGGCTGGCACGGCCTGCACTTCCACGAGAAGGGTGACTGTTCAAAAGCCGACTTCACCTCGGCCGGGGGTCACGTGCACGGCAAGGCGACCATGGTCCACGGTCTGCTGAACCCCGACGCCAATGAAGCAGGCGACCTGCCGAACATCCATGTGGCCGCCGACGGCGCGGGCAAGGCCGAGGTGTTCTCGACCTATGTTTCGCTCACCGCCACGGCGGGGCGCGAGGCCCTGATGGACAAGGATGGCTCAGCCCTGGTGATCCACGCCGCCGCGGACGACCACAAGACCCAGCCGATCGGCGGCGCTGGCGCACGCATCGCCTGCGCGGTCATCCCGGCGGGGTAAGCGAGAACGCCGAGGCCGCGAGGCCTCGGCGCGACCGCAATCTAGAACGGAATCTCGTCGTCGAGATCGGCGGAGAAGTCCTCGCGCGGTCCCGAGGCCGGGCGTCGCTGTCCGCCGCCGCCGAAGCCGCCGCCACCGCTGCTCGCGCCGCCGTAGTCGCCGCCAGAACTCGCGCCCTCGCCGTCGCCGCGGCCGTCCAGCATGGTCAATTCACCGCGGAACTTCTGCAGCACGACCTCGGTGGAGAACTTCTCCACGCCCGATTGGTCGGTCCACTTGCGGGTCTGGATCGAGCCCTCGAGATAGACCTTGGACCCCTTGCGCAGATATTGCTCGGCCACCTTCACGAGGTTGTCGTTGAAGATCACCACCCGGTGCCACTCGGTCTTTTCCTTGCGCTCGCCCGAGGACTTGTCGCGCCAGGTTTCCGAGGTCGCGACGCGCAGATTGGCGACACGATCACCGGAGGTGAGGCTGCGGATTTCGGGGTCGGCGCCCAGATTGCCGACCAGAATGACCTTGTTGACGCTGCCCGCCATGTGACTGTCCCTTGCTTTCCGTGCTCGCGCGCTTGCGCTCGGCCGGGACGCTAGCGGAGGCGGATCGGCGGATCAATGCCGATGTTCTAATTTTGTTCTCATCCGCGCACCTTCGTCCACAGGCGTGTGATGCGCCGGAACGCCGCGCCTAGCGCTGCGGCATGGCCCCGGGGGGCGCCAGGCGGCCATCGCCGGTGCGGACCAGCGCCAGGTAGCGATGGGATTCGAGCGAGGGCGCCGTCGATATCCCGATACGGTCGATGAAGATGAAGTTGCCCTTGAAGGCGCCGATCATCTCGGTGTTCGAGCCGCCCATGCGGAGGAACTTCAGCCGCATCGATTCCAGCGCCCCGGCGCAGTGTTCCAGGTCGGCGACGTTGGAGGCCAGCTTGTTGTACTTGAGCTCGCCGTCCTTCCCCTGCCCCACATGCCAGCAAACCCCCTCCCCGCCTGGAGGAACGGTCTTCTTGGCGCAGGCGGCGAGGGCCAGGACGGACAGGCCGGCGATGAGGACGGTGCGGAGCATGCGCCAAGCTATAGCTGTGATTGCGGCGAGCGGAAGGCGTTACCCGATCGGAGCGATGGCGCAGTTGTCCGCCTGGCCGGTCAGTAGCCGGAAGCTGCGGTTGTCGCCCGAGACCTCTACCCGTCCGGGCACCAGGCGCAGGGTCTGCTGCATCCAGCGGCCATAGGTGGCGCCGCCAGCCCGTTCGCAACGGCCGGCGAACAGGGACTGGACACAGGCGTTGAGGCTCATGTCGGCCGGTTGCTTGCGCCACCCGCCGTCGGCGTAGCGCCAGCATGCGCCCATCGGTGCGGCCGCGGCGGTGGGCGGCGCGGAGGGCGAGCTGACGGCCGGGGCGCTGGCGACGGGCGTCTCGACAGGCGTTTCGTCCTGTGGCGGCAGCGGAGTCAGCATTGTCCCGGCCTGATCGGCGGCGGCCAGGTTGCCGGCCTCGTCGACGCCGACATCCAGGGCGCCGGTGGCGACGCCGTTGCGCTGGGCGCAATCGGCCAGGGTGATCTCGCCCACATACTGGCCCGCCACGTAGCAGCGCAGCGGACGCGCCGGATCCAGGCGTCCGTCGTCGACCGCCCCAGTCTCGACCACGAGGCCCCCTTGCGAGGCCGGAGGTGGCGGAACCGTCTCATCCTTGCCGCCGGAGACCATCCAAGCGGCGATGCCGACGCCCGCCACGAGGGCGAACGCGCCGCCCGCCAGGACGAGTTGGCTTCGCCGATCTTTCAGGAATTCCATGGACCTTCGCTAGACCGCGTCCGCGAAGGATTCAAGGCGCCTAGCCGCCGAGGCGATCGAGGGCGGCCTGGTAGTTGGCGATCTGGTTGGTCAGATAGCTGGGGACCTTGCCGCCCGCGGCGGCGGCGGCGGCCTTCTGCGCGTCGAGCACCGCCTTGGGCGTCGAGGCGGTCTGCAGATGCTTATAGGCCGCGCGGATCTGGTTCATGGCCGCGGTCAGCTCGGCCAGGGTGTGGTTGACCTGTTCCTGGTCCTCGAGATTGAGGTCGGTAGGCAGGCCCAGGCCGAACATCATCGCCTTGCCGTCCGCCGGAACGGTCTTGCCGTCCACGCTCGTGGTGTTGCGAATGATGCCCTCGGTCAGGCCCATCAGGCTGAGCGCGTCCTTGCCGGTCTTGCCCTCGAACAGCTCGATGGTGGAGCGGTCGTTCAGCGGCTTGATCTGTAGACGGCGCGTGCCTTCGACCGTGACGGTCTCGACCTTGGCCTGGAAACCCAGCGCGCGCTTCAGTTTGGCCGCCAGGGTGGTGAAGGTCTCGCCGTTCTCGATGGTGATGGTCTTCTTGGCGCCGCCGCCGGTCTGGACCTGGAACTGATCGCCGGGGCGAACCGAGCTCATGGCGCTGATCTGCGCGGAATCCGTGAAGTCCAGAGTGCCCTTTGGCAGCCCCAGTCGGTCCAGGACCGTGGCGCCTTGCGTGTCGATGGCGATGGCCGTGGGGGCGGCATGGCCCTCCTTGCCCGTGAACCGTCGCGACCAGTCGATGGCGCCGGTGTCCAGGTCCAGCCGGGTGAGGAAGCCGTCCTTCTTGCCCACGGCCGGCTGCCCGGGCAGATCGGTCCCAGCCGATCCGGCGATCCACACCTGGCCGCCGGCGACCGCCACCGAACTGACCCGGTCGTCGCCGGTCCCGCCATAGTAGGCCAGCCGGTCGCTTCCGCTGGCCGAGAGGCTGGCGTCCAGCCGCGCGGCGAAGGCGTCCGTGCCGCCGGAAAGCGCCCGCGTCACGGTACCGCCCGAGAGCGCGCCGTTGGCGGTCGTGCCCGCGATAACCACCTGACCGCCGTCGATCCCGAGCCCGGCGATTTCCCCGCCCTGCAGATCGCCAAGGTCGCGCGTGGCGGTGAGCGACGGCGTCGTGGTGGAAACGTCGAAACGGCGCAGCACCGCGCGGCCGTTCTCATTGGAGGCCACGACTAGCGACGTGCCGTCGACGACGAGGCCGGCCGGCTTGTCCGCGCCGGTCGAACCGAAGGACTGGGTGAACAGGGTGCTCACCTTGCCCGTGGCGTCGGCCTTGAAGGCCTGCACGTATCCGTCCCAGTCCCCGATCGCCGTGGCGCCCGGCATCGCCGACTTCGAGCGTCCAGCCACATAGACCGTGCCGTCGGCGGCGAAGGCGAGATTGGTCGCCTCGTCGGCTTGGCGGGCGCCGCGGCGCTGCGTCCACACCTCTTGGCCCTCGGCGTCATAGAGGGTGACGAAGCTGTCGGAATTGTTGGCGAAGCTGCCGGTGGCGCCGGAGTTCACCGGACCGTCCACGGCGCCCTGCAGCCCGCCAGTCACCGAACCGGCGATGGCGATCTTGCCGTCGGCCGACACCGCCAGGGCCATGCCCGTGGCCTGATCGGCCGCGCCCAAGGTGCGCGTGTAGAGCAGCTTGCCCGCCGAATCGTACTTCAGCAGCGCGACATCCTTGTCGCCCTTGATCTCCTGGCCCTCGACCGCGGCGTTGACGTCGGCCAGCACATAGACCGAGCCGTCGGGGCCGACCGTGGTGGCGCGTACGTTCTGCACGGACTTGGCGAGGTCCTCGGCCCAGGCGCGGCCGTCGACCCAGTTGGCCTCCCCCGTCTGCTGCGGCGGCGCGGCGACGGTGGTGGTGTCGGTCTGGAACTTGAGCAGTTGGCGCTGGGTGACGCCGTCATTGGTGGTGGTCTTGCCGTCCGGGTTGGGGTCGCCGACGCTCTGGGCGACGTAGACCGAGCCCGCGCTGGTCGGCGCGCCGAAAGTGACCGTCTCCCCGGAATCGACCTTGACCTTGAGCGCCCAGGAATCCTGCGTGGCCGGCAGGGTCACAGGCTTCCCGGCCACCGTGATCGTCCGCGCCTCGCCCGGCACGCGCTGGCTGGCGAAGCGTGTCTCCAGGCCGTCGGCGGCCAGCTTGCCGTTGATATGGGCGATGACGTTGCTCAGCGTGCGCGGCGTCGCACCCATGTCGTCGAGATCAATCGACACATTATGAGTCACGTTCACGCGCTTGATAGACATCGTGAATTTCACATCGCCGGTGAAGGCGGGTACGACCGTTGAACTGTCGCCTTTGAGCAGGGCCACGCCGCCGAGGTAGTCGGTGTTGGCGACGGGGACGCCAATCTTGGTCTTGGCCGAGGCCATCAACTCGCCGCGGTTCAAGCGAATTTCGTCGAACTCGGCGTTGTCGGTATAGGCGGTGATCTCCGCCAACCCCTTGGCGAAGACCTGCTGGATCTTGGTCTTCTCGAAGGACGTCAGATTCTTGGTGTTCATCCGCTCGGCAACGCCGTTCAGGGTGCTCAGCCCCTGGTACAGCGCGAACAGCTTGCGGTAGTCGGCGCTGGCGCCCGGCAGGTCGAGCTTCGCCGACGTCTCGTCGACCAGCTTCTTGCCGAGCATGGCGTTTTTGACCGCCGCGGAGATCTGCTCGTCGACCTTGGTGTTCGTGATCGACCACGGCGCGGTGGGCGCATACTTCTTCGACAGCAAGGCGGACGTGTTGGCGCCCCCCGTCCCGGCGTAGCGGGACTGGTAGTAGCTGGTTAGCAGATTGGTGTCGAAGCTGATCGCCATGATCCACCATGGGCGGGCGCAGTCCCGCCACCCGACCTTGGCCTGGGAAGGACTGACAGGGGGTTAAGGGTTAAGATGAATCCCTTGCCGCGAAGGGCCTGGATGAGGCGCCCAACCCTTCAGCCGCGGCTGGAACCGACCTAGTTCTGGAAGAGCTGCAGCACGATCTGCGGCGCCTGGTTAGCGATCGACAGAGCTTGGGCGCCCAGCTGTTGCTGAACCTGAAGCGCCTGAAGCCTGGCGCTTTCCTTGGCCAGATCCGCGTCCACCAGATTGCCGACACCGGCCTGCAGCACATCCTGCAGCTTGCCGACGAACTTGTTGTGCGCCTCGATCTGCTTGGCCTGCGCGCCCAGATTGCCCAGCGCTTGGTTGACGCCGGTCATCGAGGTGGTCAGCGCGGTCAGAGCCGCGGCCGCCAGGGTCACGGTGCTGATCGACGCGGTCGCCGCCAGCGTGATGATGCCGCCGCCCAGGCTCATGTTCTGCGTGGACAGCGTGATGTAGGCGTTGGCGTCGGCATTGGCGAGGAAGCGGATGCTGCCGGTGATCGAGCCATTGAGGATATTCGCGCCGTCGAACTCCGAGTTCGTGACGACCTGGGTGATCTGCCGAAGGATCGAGCGGAAGTCTGCGTTCAACGCGCCACGCGAAGTGGCGTCGAGGGAGGTGTCTTGCGCCGCGACCACCTTCTCCTTGAGTTGAACCAGCAGGTCGGAGACCGACTCCCCGGCGCTCATCGAGACCTCGGCGATGGACTGCGCGCGATTGAGGCTCATGGTCACCGCCGAGAGCGCGCCGATATCGGCGCGCTGCCCCTGGGCGATGGACCAGACCGAGGCGTTGTCCTTGGCGTTGCCGATCTTCAGCCCGGTATTGATCCGGTTCTGGGTGTCGGCGAGCTGATCGTTTGTCTTGTTGAGGTTCTGAAGTGCGGTCAGGGCCGACTTGTTGGTGTGTACGCTGATCGACATGGACCCGCTCTCCTCTCGAACCCGGCCCCCTAGTACGGCGTTTTTCGACTCGCCGGGGACGGTTCTTTCTGCGGGAGAGGCTATGGAATCATGGTGTCCAGAAGGTTAACAGCCCAAATGGTCGCGGCCGCCGACCGGTATCCCGGGGCGGTTTGAATCCTTTGCGGACCGGCTGAAACCACCGGTCTCGGGTGTCAGGCGCTCGCGCTGATGACGGCGCCGGCCTCGTAGGCGGTCTCCTCGCGCATCTTCAGGATTTCTTCCCGAGGAAATTGCGCGACGACTTCACCCGTGCGTCGGTCGATCGTCTTGTAGACGTACGATCCGCCGCCCTCTTCGATCACCAGACGCAGGTCGGCCGCATCGGGACCCGTCTCGACGGGAGCCTTTGCGGCGACGCTCGGTTCGGGCGTCGTGCGGACAGACACCGCCGGGTTGAGGGTCGGGTCGGTTACCGGCGCGATAGCTGCAAGTTTGTTTTCCATTTCTCCGTTCGCCGACGCCGGTTGAGCGTTCGACGTCCCTGCTGGACCGTGCAGCGGCGGGAGGGTCTCCCCTCCCCCCGCCCACAGTCACCGCGGGGCGAAGGCCCCGCGGCCGCGTGCGTCCTATCGGAAGAGACCGAGGAGCTGCGACGAACCCTGATTGGCGATGGACAGGGCCTGGATCCCCAGCTGCTGCTTGGTTTGCAGCGACTGCAGACGGGCGCTTTCCTTGGCCAGGTCGGCGTCGACGAGGTTACCCACGCCGGCGTCGATCGAGTCCTGGAGCTTGTTGGTGAAGTCCAGGTGCGAGGCGATCGACTTGGAGCCGGTGCCCAGCTTCGACAGAGCGGTCGAGACGTTGGTGATCGAGGTCTTGATGGTCGCGATCATGGCCGTGGCCGTGGTCACGGTGCCGATCGAACCCGCCGCCGTCACGGTGACGTTGGCGCCGCCGAGAGCCAGGCTCTGGGCCGCAACGGTGATCTTCGAGGTGCCGTCGCTGTTGGCGAGGGCCGCCATCGTCGCGCCACCGGTCTTGATCATGTTCGCGCCGTTGAACTCGGCGTTGTTGACCGCCTTCGAGATCTGGTCGCGCAGGGCCTTGAAGTCTTCGTTCAGGGCCGTCCGCGACGAGGCGTCGAGGG
>NZ_JANOCX010000339.1:0-12228 GCF_031412415.1 Phenylobacterium sp. | reverse complement strand
TTCACGTCGTCGGCGATCGGAAACAGCGAGGCCGTGAAGTCGTCGCGGAACAGTTTGCGGGCCTCGTTGAGGGTGTCGACGTAAGCCGCCGTCCCGTTGCCGTTCTGGGCCAGGGTCTGCATCATCGCGTCGTTGTAGTTGCCGCGTCCGTAGCCGTAGACCGATAGGTAGACGCCGCTTTTGCGCTGGTCGGCGACGAAGTCCTTCAACTTGGCGGGGTCGGCGACGCCCACATTGAAGTCGCCGTCGGTGACCAGGATCACACGGTTGACCGCCTTGGGGTCGAAGTTCTGCTTGGCCAGGTCGTAGGCCAGCGCCAGGCCCGCGCCGCCGGCGGTCGAACCGCCCGAGTGCAGCGCCTCCAGGGCGCAGCGCATCTTCAGCTTCTGGCGGCCGTCGGTGGGGGCCAGGACCGCCCCGGCCGATCCGGCGTAGGCCACCATGGCGACGCGGTCCTGCGGCCGGAGCTGGTCGATCAGGAGGTTGAGGCTCTTGCGCGCCAGGGGCAGGCGGTCCTCCGGGTTCATGGAGCCGGAGGTGTCGATCAGGAAGACCAGGTTCAGCGGCGGCTGGGCGGCGCGGGGCGCGTCGTAGCCCTGCAGGCCGATATGGACGACCTGGCGATCGGACGACCACGGCGACGGCGTGACCGCCACGAACGGCGCGAACGGGTTGTTGCGGCTGGTCGGCGTCGCGTAGCCGTAGTCGAAATAGTTGATCATCTCCTCCACCCGCACCGCGTCGGCGGGCGGCTTGCGTCCATCGGTCAGGAAGCGCCGCACATTGGCGTAGGCCGCTGTGTCCACGTCGACGGAGAAGGTGGAGACCGGTTCGTCGGCGACCCGCTTGATCGGATTGGCCTGGGCGTTGGGATAGCGCTCGGTGTCCACGCGCGGCGCCATGATGGCTGGCGGCGGCGCGTACATGGGCCGAGCCGAGGCCGTCGCGCCGGCCATGCGTTGACCCGTGACCGCCAGTTCCTCGATCCGTCGCTCCACCGGCGGGACGGGCAGGGGCGGGATCTTCGCGGCGTCTGACGCCGGGCGGTTGGGGTAGGGCCGGGGCGGTGGCGGCGGCGGCGGCGCGGGCATGCCGAGGCGCGGCGCCCGCCGGTAGTCGTCGCGCTCCGAAATCGTGGAGAAGCCGAGCGCCTCGCAGGCGGCCGGGTTTGGCGCGCCGTCACGATAGGCGGGCTGGGCGAAGGTGGGGGAAACCGGCGGCGCCCCGGCGGCGGTCAGCCCCGCCAAGGCGATGAAGGATACGCTACGGACCGTCTTACCTGCCGACATGGTCTTCCAAGCTCCTGCATGGCCCCTCAAGGCGTAGCTTGGCGCGGTCTGTAAGGCGGAAAGTGGACGCGGCGGCGGCGGGAGGGAGGCTAAATTGCGCGATCTGAGGCGGAGACGATCGTTCCGCTCAACATAGACTAGATTATGATTTCTTTCGGGAATTCGCGAGCTCGACGGCCATGGTTAACAATGGCGAAACGCCCGTGGCTCTAGATCGTGGCCATGGGCAGATCTCCCCCGTCCGATCCGGAACGTCTGTCGCGCACCAGCGTGGCGTTCGCCGGCCTGATCGCCGTGGCGTCGCTGGCGGTAGCGATCCTCGTTGGCGCGGCTCCGCGCGATCCGGCCGAGGCGGCCGGTGTCTTTCCACCCTGGTGGGGTCGCGGCGAAGTGTTTGGGGCGGCTGCCGAGGCCGGCGCGATACAGGCGGCCGGATCGTTGTCCTTCATCATCATCGTGCGCGCGCCCCAGGGCGACGCCGCGGCGCGTCTGCGCGCGGCCGGCGCGTTGTTTTCCATCGATCCGGGCCTCGCCCGGCTTTGTGGCGTCTAGGAGACACGGCCATGTTCCAGTCCATCGACGATCAACGGCGGTTCGCCGACAAGATCGTGATCGCCATGTTGTGGCTGATGGTTCCGATCATTGGGATCTCGGCGTTCTTGGTCGGCGGATCATGGCTCGGCCTCGCGCTCGGCGCCGCGGCCATGGCCGCGGCCGTCACCGTGCTCCGGGCTGTCAGCTCCGAGGGGGCGGGCGTCCGTCTCGCCGCCTCCGTGTCGCTGATGGCGAGCGTTTCGTTGCTGGTGGCCGGGTTCGCCGGCCAGCCCTGGCAGATCGACTTGCACATGGCCTATTTCGCCGCCCTCGCGGCCCTGATCATCTACTGCGACTGGCGCGCTATCGCGGCCGGCGCCGCGGTGGTGGCCCTGCATCACCTGACCCTCAGCTTCGCGATGCCGGCGGCTGTCTTCCCAGGCGGCGGCGACATCGGCCGCGTGGTGCTTCACGCCGTGATCCTTGTGGGTGAAGCCGTGGTGCTGATGTGGGCGGCTTCCAACATCTCGACGCTTTTCGCCCGGTCCGGCGAGATGCTGGCCGCGGCGACCGAGTCTCGCCGTCTGGTGGAGGAGGCGATGGTCGCCGCCGAGACCGCGCGGGCCGCCGAGATCGCGGCCTCCAGCGAACGCGAGGCTTTCCAGACCGAGGCTGAGCGCGAGCGCAACCTGGTCGTGGAGGGCCTGGCGGGGGCGCTCAAGCGACTGGCTGGCGGCGATCTGGCCTATCGGATCGAACGGGCCTTCCCTGATCTTTACGAAACCCTGCGCAACGATTTCAACAGCGCCGCCGATCGCCTGGAGACGGCGCTGAGCGGGATCGTGGCCTCGGCCGACGTCATGCGAAACGGTGCGTCCGAGATCGCCTCGGCGGCCGACGATCTGTCCCGTCGAACCGAACAGCAGGCCGCCAGCCTGGAGGAAACGGCCGCGGCCCTAGACGAGATCACCGTGACGGTCCGTCGGACGGCCGGAGGCGCCAAGTCCGCGGCCGAAGTCGTGCTGGGCGCGCGAGGCGACGCCCAGACCAGCGGCGAGGTGGTCGAACAGGCCGTGACCGCCATGAGCGAGATCGAGACCTCCGCCCAGGAGATCAGTCAGATCATTGGCGTCATTGACGAGATCGCCTTCCAGACAAACCTGCTGGCGCTCAACGCCGGGGTCGAAGCCGCCCGGGCTGGGGAGGCCGGCAAAGGCTTCGCCGTCGTCGCTTCCGAGGTCCGGGCCCTAGCCCAGCGCTCAGCCGAGGCGGCCAAGGAGATCAAGGCCCTGATCTCGGCCTCGACCGATCAGGTGGGCGCCGGGGTGCGCCTCGTGGGTCAGACCGGCGAGGCGTTGAACCGGATCGTGGCTCGCGTGGCCGAGATCGACAGCCTGGTGGCGGAGATCGCCGCCAGCGCCCAGGAACAGGCCGTCGGCCTCCAACAGGTCAACGCCGCGGTCAATCAGATGGATCAGGTCACCCAGCAGAACGCCGCCATGGTCGAACAGTCGACCGCCGCCAGCCACGCCCTGGCCGGGGAGGCCAAGGCGCTGGCGCAGTCGGTGGCCCAGTTCAAGCTCGGCGTTGGCGCGTTGGGATCACTCCGTCGGCGCGCCGCCTGATAAAAGCGGGCGGGCCTGTCGGCGGGAAGGGAGCTTGTTCGTCCTGAGAACGGACAAGCCCTGGAAGGATATCCTCATGTCGGACGTGATCGATCCCAAAGCCCCAGCCGCTGTTGAAGTGAAGGGCGGCGTCGTGCCGTACCTAAGCCTCGACGGCGCCGCCAAGGCCGCCGCCTTCTACGAGAAGGCCTTCGGCGCCGTCGTCGCGGCGCAATACCCGCCCGACGAGAACGGCAAGACCATGCACATCCACCTCTATGTGAACGGCGGCTCGCTGATGCTGAGCGACGGCTATCCGGAACATGGCGCTCCGGCCCTTCCGGCACAGGGCTACAGCCTGATGCTGCCGGTCGCCGACATCCAGGCTTGGTTCAAGCGGGCGGTGGACGCCGGCGCCGAGGCCAAGATGCCGCCCGAGAAGATGTTCTGGGGCGACATCTATGGCGAGGTTCGCGACCCGTTCGGCGTCACCTGGTCGATGAACCAGCAGGCCGCCTGAGGCGCGCCGGCCGACCGGAGCCTTCGCGGCTCCGGTCAGACCCCTCAGTCACGTCAGGGCGCGCTTGTACAGCGACAGGAGTTCGGCCCAGGCCTTCTCGGCCGCCGGCTCGTTGTAGACTTGGCCGCCCTTGACGGTCCAACCGTGGGCGGCGCCCTCATAGACCTCGACCTTGTTCGGCCGCTTGGCGGCGTCCAGCGCGGTCTTGATCCGATCCTTGCCGGTCGGGTCCTGCTTGTCGTCGTTGTCGGCGATGGCGACCAGGTACTCGGCCTTTGTCTTGGTCAGGGTCAAATGGGGGCTGGTGGGCTGGTCGGTGTGCAGGCCGCCGCCATGGAAGCTGGCCACGGCGCCGACCCGGCCGGGCACGGCGCCGGCGGTGCGGAAGGCCAGCGGTCCGCCCATGCAGTAGCCCTGGGTTCCGACCTTCTTCTTCTTGTTGGTCTGGGGCTGGGCGTCGAGGAAGGCGAGATAGGCGGCGGCGTCTCGGTCGGTCCCGTCCGGGGTCACGGTGGCGCGCAGGGGGCCGAGCTTGGCGCGATCCTCGGGATTGGCGAAGTTGAAGCCGCCTTCCACCACCGGCGCGCGCTTGACGCGGTAATAGAGATTGGGAACCAGCACCACATAGCCGGAAGCGGCCAGCCGGCGGCCCATCTCGCGGAACACAGGGCGCAGGCTGACCACATCGGGCCAGATCACCACGGCCGGCCAGGTTCCCTTGCCCTCAGGATAGTAGAGCGCGGCGTCGGCGACGCCGTCGGGGGTCTTCACCTCGACATCCTTCTCCACCACGGGAACCGACGCCTGGGCGACGCCTGCGATCCCGGCGGCCGCGACCGTCATCAGGCCGAAGGCGCGGCGCGACACGGTGGGATCCTCGATCAGGCCCTGGTGGATATCGTCGTCGCACATGGCAGATCCTCGCCCTCTGTCTGAAGTCCGGCCGCGAGTGTTGCGCGGATCGGGGCGGGAGGGGAAGGGCTCAGCGCGCCTCGCGGCGGATTCCTGAACGCCAGCTAACCGGCGTCTCACAGCCTGTTCAGTCGCCAAGGCCCAGCAATGAGGCGACGGCCGCGAAATGCCCGCGGCGCAGACAGGAAATTCAGCGATGTCAGCCTTGCTTCAGATCGTGGCTCAGAGCCCCATCCCGTCGGCCAGCCTCAGCGAACGGGTCAATCAACTCCAGGCCGAGGCGCGGGGCCTCGCCCGCGAGCACATCGACATGTTGGAGGCCAGTCTGCTCGCCATTCGGGGCCTGGCCGAGGAAATCGCCCAGGGCGGCGAGGCCTATCCGCCCGGCGTGCGCGACCTCGCCCGGCGCCTGGGCGAGGAGAGCGCGATGCGGGCCCAGACGATCGAGGCGATCATGGGCCGGCGCTGATCGGGGCCCACCTTAAGAACATGAAAGCCGTCGCTCCGGCGCGACGTAGTCTCCGGGCGTTGGTCAGGGGCCGTGAGCGTCTCAGCCTGGACGACATCGCCCGGGAGGTCGGAGTATCGCCCGTCTATCTCACGCAGCCGTTCACGCGAGCGGAAGGCGTGCTGGAACGGCGGTGCGGCGCCGCCGCGCCGCCGACGGCGTTGATCGCCCGCAACTTGACGCAGGTGCTTGTGGCGCCGCTCTGTGAGGGCTATGGGCCGCCACATGCTGGAACACCTGAAAGCGAACAATAAGGCCTGGGCCGAGCGGATGCTCTCGGCCGACGCCGGGTTCTTCAAGCGGCTGGAAGGCCAACAGGCGCCGCAGTATCTCTGGATCGGCTGTTCCGACAGCCGGGTGCCCGCCAACGAGATCGTCGATCTCGATCCCGGCGAGCTGTTCGTGCACCGCAACGTCGCCAACCTGGCGCCGCCCCAGGACGCAAACTACCTCTCGGTACTGCAGTTCGCGGTCGACGTGCTGAAGGTGAAGCACGTGATGGTCGTGGGCCATTACGGCTGCGGCGGCGTCGCCGCGGCGGTGGACGGCCAGCGGCGTGGACTGGTGGATCACTGGCTGCATCCCATCCGGGAGGTCCACCACGAGCACCGACACGAGCTGGAGGCGATTCCCGAAGAGCGGGCGCGCCTGGACCGCCTGTGCGAATTGAACGTCATCCGCCAGGTGCGCAACGTGGCCTCGGACGTCTTCGTTCAAGACGCCTGGGCGCGCGGTCAGGACCTCTGCGTCCACGGTTGGGTCTATTCGCTGTCCAACGGTATCGTCACGGACTTGGACGTGACAATTGGCGGACTCGACGACCTCGCCTCGCTGGACTGATGCAGGCGCCGGCCGCGCCGCCGCCCGATCAGGTCGGGGCGTTCCGGCTCACCGAGCTGCTAGGTCAGGGCGGGATGGGCCAGGTCTGGAAAGGCCTCCGCAACGACGGCCTTTTCGAGCAGGTGGTGGCGGTCAAACTCCTGGACCCGCGGCTCACGCGACTGGCCGGCGAACGCTTCGCCGTCGAACGACGCATCCTAGCCAGCCTGGACCACCCCAACATCGCGCGGCTGTTCGACGGCGGCGTCCTGGAAGGCGGTGGGCCGTTCCTGATCATGGAGCATGTGGACGGCCGTCCGCTTGACCTCTTCGCCGCCCACCTGCCCTTGAAGGCCCGGATCGAGCTGTTTCTTCAGGCGGCCGACGCCGTGCAGTTCGCACATGAGCGGCTGATCGTCCACGCCGATCTGCGGCCGTCCAACATCCTGGTGGACGGCGCCGGCCGGGTGAGGTTGCTGGACTTCGGGATCGCTCGGCTGCTGGGCGAGGATGACGGCGGCGAGCGAGCGGTCGACCCCACGGCGCGGATGTTCGCCAGTCCCGCGCGTCTGGCCGGCGCCGCGCCGGTGGTGGCCGACGACGTCTATGCCCTGGGCGTCATCCTGCACGGCCTGATCGGCGAAACGCGAGACGCCGACCTTCAAGCGGTCGCCGCCATGGCGAAAGCCGAAGACGCGGGTAGGCGGTATGGCAGCGTCGTCGCCCTCACCGCCGACCTGGTACGTTGGCGCGAGCAACGCACAGTCTCCGCCCGCCAAGGCGGTTGGACCTATGAGGCGGCGAAGTTCGTGCGACGCCACCGGATCGGCGTGGGGGCCACGGTGCTGGCGATCCTGACGCTGTCGGCCGCCAGCGTTGTCGCCACGGTCAGCTATGTCCGCACGGAGGTCGCTCGCGCCGAGGCCAGCGCCCGGTTCGAAGAGGTGCGGGGCACGGCCCGCTACCTGCTGTTCGAGTTCAGCGATCTGTTGGAGCGCCAGCCGCAATCGCTGTCGCTCCGTGCCGACGTCGCGCGGGTTTCGCAGTCTTACCTGGACCGGCTGGCGGCAAGCGACGACGCGCCGCTGGCGGTCCGCATCGAGTCCGCCCAAGCGTTGCTGCGGCTGGCGGAACGGCAGGCCAGGCCGGGCCGCCCGAACCTTGGCCAGACGCGTCAGGCGAAGCGGAACCTGGAACGGGCCTATCAGATGGCCCTGGGCGTACCGGGTCCCGCGGGCCTGCGGATCGCCGCGGAGGCGCGCCTGGATCAAGCCCGGCTGGCCGCCATCGTCGACAACGACCTCACGGCCGCGGAGCGCTATTTGGCGCAGGCGCGAGGCCTCATCCTCGATCCCGCGACGCCGATCGTCGGGTTGCAGGGCCAGTACTACGCCGAACTCTCGAACCTTCGCCAATGGCAGGGGCGATATCCGGAGGCCATCGAGGCGGCGCGGGTGGGCCTGACCGCGCCGCCGCCGGTCGATCCGCGCAGGGCCGTGCTGCTGGAGGCCTCGCTTTGGGACCTGTTCGCCGAGGCGCTGTACTACGATGGGCGGCCGAAGGAGGCCGAGGCGCCCTATCGACGGCGCATACTGCTTCTGGAGGACGCGGCCCGGCGCTGGCCGTCGGACGCCAATATCGCCCGTCAGCTGCCGCGCGCGCGGTGGTCGCTTGGCTCGACCCTGCTGGAGCTGGGTCGGCCGGCCGACGCCTTGCCGATATTGCAGCAGGGGACGGTCGAGGCCCGCGCGGTGTTTGAGTTCGACACCGCCGACGCCGACGCGGCCCGCTCGGCGCAGATCGTGCTCACCGCCCAGGCCCAGGCCCTGGCTGCGCTGGGCCGCGCGCCGGAAGCGATCACCATCCTGACCGAAAGCGTGGCCACGCGGCGCACCCTGTGGCGGCAGAATCCCAGCGAGGCCATGCGCCTGCGCGACTACGCCGTGGGCCTGTCGATGCTGGCCGACGTGGAGTTCGCCGCTGGCCGCAAAGGCGCGGCCTGCACGCGCTATGGAGAGGTCGAGGCGGCGTTCGCCGAACTTCGCCGCATCGGACGGGCGACGGCGCTGGACGACGACAGCACCCTGAAGATGGCGCGGGAGAACCGGATCGCGCGCTGCGGCTAGGGTGTCACGTCATAGGCCTGCGCGATTTCCGGACGCAGGTCGACCGAGGCCGCGAAGCTGGGGGTGCGGCGTGCCTGCGTGGCCTGCTCGAAGGCGTAGCCCAGCGAAAGCAGGCGGGCTTCAGACCATGCGGGCCCGACGAAGGACAGCCCGATCGGCAAGCCCGCAACTTCGCCCATGGGGACGGTGAGGTGCGGATAGCCCGCCACCGCCGCCGGACTGGAGAACGACCCCAGCCAACGGCTGCCGATCACGGGGTCGACCCGGGGTGCGGCGCCGCCGGAGATCGCCACCAGCACCTCGACGTTCGCGTCCTTCAACCACTTGTCTATGCCTTCGGGGCCGGCCAACCGGCGACCATCGTCGCGCGCCTTCAGATAGGCAGGATCGTCCAGGCCGGGCGTCGCCTGGGCCTTCTTGAAGGTCTCCTGGCCGAACAGAGGCATCTCGCGGCTGGCATTGGTCTCGTTGAAGGCGATGAGGTCGGCAAGCGTGCGGGTCTTCACCTGCTGGGGCGAGGTGCTGGCGAGGTAAGCGTTCACGCCGGCCTTGAACTCTGTGGCGAGGATCTTGTCCTCCGCCTCGCCGATGGCGGTGGTGTCGGGGGTCTTGACCTCAACCAGGATCGCGCCTGCAGCCTTGAGGGCGTCCAGCGCCTTGCCGTAGACCGCGTCGATGTCGGGATGACGTCCGGCCATGTTGCGCAGGACGCCGATCCTCGCGCCCCTCAGCGCGCCGGCGTCCAGGGACTTGAGGTAGTCGGTCCTCCGCGTGTCGGCGTCCCTGGTCGCCGGATCGGCCGGATCGGTCCCGGCCAGGGCGGTCAGCAGGGCGGCGGCGTCGGCGACGTTGCGGGTCATCGGGCCGGCGGTGTCCTGACTGGCCGAGATCGGCACGACATGGGTGCGCGAGACCAGGCCGACCGTGGGTTTGAGGCCGACGATCCCATTCATGGTCGCAGGACAGGTGATCGAGCCGTCGGTCTCCGTGCCGATGGCGCCCGCCGCCAGACCTGCCGCCACCGCCGCGCCTGAGCCGGAAGACGAGCCGCACGCGCCGCGGTCCAGGGCATGGGGATTGCGCACCAGACCGCCCACCGCGCTCCAGCCGCTGATCGAGCGGGAGGAGCGGTAGTTGGCCCATTCCGAGAGGTTGGCCTTGCCCAGGATGACCGCACCCGCGTCGGTCAGGCGCCGGACCAGCGGCGCGTCGCGTCCGGTGATGTTGTCCTTAAGCGCCAGCGACCCGGCGGTGGTCGCGGTCCCATCGGCGGAATCAATGTTGTCCTTCAGCAGGATCGGCACGCCGTGCAGGGCCCCGCGCACCTTGCCGGCCTTACGCTCGGCGTCGAGTTTGCGGGCCTCGGCCAGGGCGTTGGGGTTCAGCGCGATGACCGCGTTGAGCCGCGGTCCCTTGCGGTTCATGGCTTCGATGCGCTGGAGGTAGGCCTTGGTCAGGCTCTCGGCACTGACGGCGCCGGAGGCCATCGCCTGCTGCTGCTGAGCGAATGAGGTGAACGCCGGGTCATCGGCCGCCAAGGCTCCTGTCGCCAGGCCTATCGCCATCGCCAAGCCCGCCAGGATTTTCATGCCACATCCCTCCGTCGCCCCGACCATGGAGAGGCGCCCTGGCGGACATGACAAGGGCCGCGCTCGGCAAGACCGCGGCCCTCGGCTATCAGTGGTGTCCCGGCGCTACTTCTTCAGGGCGTCCCGGGCGGCGTCTTTCAGATTGCCGACGCCCTGTTGAATCTTGCCGGAGACCTTGTCGGAGGTCCCTTCGGCTTGCAGGCGCTCGTCGCCCGTGGCCTTGCCGACGGCTTCCTTGATCGAGCCGGCGGCATCCTTGGCGGCGCCCTTGACCTGGTCCTTGTGCATGACGTGATCCTTCAAAAACGCGAGGCGGGGGAGCAGCCTCGGTCAGCATACGCGCGGACGGCCGGTTCGGTTCCTAGCCGGCGGAGGTGCGGTCAAGCAGGGACGCGAAGGCGGCGCGGGCGGTCTTGCGGGCGGTGGTGTCGCCCATCAGCCGCTTCGCGTCGTTGTGGCCCAGGACGTAGCTCTTCATCTGGAAGCCCGCGATGGCGGCCTCCTCATCGGAGAGTTGAGGGTCGCGCAGGACCTTCATCTCCCGGGCCAGCGACCTGCGCCACTGATTGACCCGGTGCAGCAGGAGGTCGCGCAGCGGGCCGGGCTGGTCGTCCAACTCGATGCTGGCGGCCATGATCAGGCAGCCGCCGGCGGCGTTCTCCACCTCTACCCAATCCAGCCAGCGATCGAAGATCTGCTCCAGACGCGGACGACCGGGGGGCAGCGCCTCGGCCGGCGCCCAGACGAAGGCGACGAAACGATCGAAGCCATGTTCCAGGGTCGCCAGCTCCATGGCTTCCTTGGACTCGAAATGTTTGAAAAGGCCGCTTTTGGACAGGCCCACGGCCTCGGCCACGTCATTGAGGCTGACGGCCCCAAAGCCCTTCAACGCGGCCTGTCGCCCGGTCTCATCGAGAATCCGGGCCTTCGTGGCGTCGCCTTTGCGCAAGGCCAAGCCTCCCCGCTTGACTTAAAGTGACCGATCGTGCTCTTTCAATCTTAGTGACCGATCGTGCCCTTTTTAGATCGCTGGAGCGCATTATGCAAATCAAGCTTTTCACCGCGGGTCTCCTGCCCTGCGTCCTGCTCGCCGCGGGCCCCGCCGCCGCCGCCGGGTTCCGCGCGGAGGCCAAGCTCGCCGCCCCTGTCGCCTCGGTGTCGACCACCGTGGTCGAGGGCGTGGCATGGACCTGTGACGGCGACGCCTGCGTCGGTGTCGCCGAGAAGAGGGCGGGTCTCGACTCGCTGATGAAGGAGTGCCGCAAGGTCGCCGTCGCCGTGGGGCCGCTGGCCTCCTACACCAGCCGCGGCCGCACCCTTTCGCCCGGCAATCTCTCGGTCTGCAACCGCCTGGCGGCGCAGTCGAAGTCCGACAGCACTCTCGCCGCACGGTAAGCGGCGCGCGCCGCCCGCTCGCCTGCTCCGGGCGGGCGGCGTATTTTTCTTTGGACGCTGGCCGCGAAAGGTCGCGCGCCGTTGCGCCCGGCGGTCCTGACCGCTATCTCCCTCCGCGAATTCCCCTCTTTTCGAAGAAGCGAGCGCGGACGCCTCATGGCGCAGCAATACATTTATCAGATGCAGGGCCTGACCAAGGCCTATCCCGGCGGCAAGAAGGTGTTCGAGAACATCTGGCTGTCGTTCTATTCCGACGCCAAGATCGGCGTGGTCGGGGTCAACGGCTCCGGCAAGTCGACCCTGCTGAAGATCATGGCCGGCATCGACACCGAGTTCAACGGCGAGGCCAAGGCCGCCGAGGGCGTGAAGATGGGCTACCTGGAGCAGGAGCCCCACCTCGACGAGAGCCTCAACGTCTGGGGCAATGTCATATCATGGTGCGAAGAGAAGAAGATCTTCGACCGCTACAACGAGATCGCCGCCAAGCTGGGCGAGGACTATTCCGACGAGCTGATGGAGGAGATGACCGCCCTCCAGGAGAAGATCGACGCCGGCGATCTGTGGGACATCGATTCCAAGATCGAGATGGCCATGGACGCGCTGCGCTGCTCTCCCAACGACTGGCCGGTGGACAAGCTGTCGGGCGGTGAGAAGCGTCGCATCGCGCTGGCCCGTCTGCTGCTCAGCAAGCCCGACATGCTGCTGCTGGACGAACCGACCAACCACCTGGACGCGGAGTCGGTGGCCTGGCTGCAGCACCATCTGGAAGCCTTCCCGGGCTGCGTCATCCTGGTGACCCACGACCGCTACTTCCTGGATCAGGTGACCAAGTGGACCCTGGAGCTCGACCGCGGGAAGGGCCTGCCGCACGAGGGCAACTACTCGTCCTGGCTGGAGGCCAAGACCAAGCGCCTGGCGCAGGAAGAGCGTGA
>NZ_JANOCX010000338.1:0-3283 GCF_031412415.1 Phenylobacterium sp. | reverse complement strand
GGGCGAGCGAGCTGGCGGTGTTGGGCGTGGTGTCTCTGGTGATCTGGGCGCTGCTGCTGATCGTCACCATCAAGTACGTCGTGTTCCTGATGCGGGCCGACAACAAGGGCGAGGGCGGGACGCTGGCGCTGATGGCGCTGGCGCAGCGCCACCTGCCGAAGCGCTCGACGGCGGTGTTCTTCCTGGGGATCATCGGGGCGGCGCTGTTCTACGGCGACGGCGTGATCACCCCGGCCATCTCGGTGCTCTCGGCCGTCGAGGGCATGAAGGACGCGCCAGGCCTCGGACGGGGCGTCGAGCCCTATATCGTGCCGATCTCGGCCGCCGTGCTGGTCTGCCTGTTCATGGTCCAGGCGCGTGGCACGCACCGGATGGCCGCCCTGTTCGGGCCGATCACCGCCATCTGGTTTCTCGTCCTGGGCGCGCTCGGCGTCTACCACATCACCGACGATCTCTCGATCCTGCGGGCCTTCAATCCGTGGTTCGGCGTCCAATTCCTGCTGAACGACGGCCTCGTCGGCTTCGTGATCCTGGGGTCGGTGTTCCTGGCGGTGACCGGGGCCGAGGCGCTCTACGCCGACATGGGCCATTTCGGCAAAGGGCCGATCCGCGCCGCCTGGCTCTGGTTCGTCCTGCCCTGCCTGTTCCTCAACTATCTGGGCCAAGGCGCCAACGTCCTGGCCCACCCGACCGCCCTGGCCAATCCGTTCTGGGCCATGGTGCCTGAGATCGCCTACTGGCCGGTCCTGGTGCTGGCCACCGCGGCCACGGTCATCGCCAGCCAGGCGGTGATCACCGGCGCCTTCTCCATGACCCAACAGGCGGTGCAACTCGGCCTGCTGCCGCGCATCGACATCCGCCGGACATCCGAGACCCAGGCCGGCCAGATCTTCGTGCCGCAGGTCAACACCTTCCTGATGGTCGGCGTGCTGATCCTGTTGTTCACCTTCCAGAACTCCTCGGCCCTGGCCGCGGCCTATGGCATCGCGGTGACCGGCTCGATGTTCGTCGACACCCTGCTGTTCTTCGTGATCATCCGCCACATGTGGAAGCGACCGATGTGGCAGGGCGTGCTGGCCGCGGGCTTCTTCGGCCTGCTGGACGTCGTGTTCATCGGCTCGAACCTGCTGAAGATACCGCAAGGCGCCTGGCTGCCACTGGTGCTGGGCGCGGCGCTGGTGGTGATCATGTGGACCTGGACCCGCGGCGCCGACATCCTCAGCGAGAAGACCCGCCGCGATTCCGTGCCGCTGGTGGAGCTGTCGGAAATCCTCAAGGCCCGCGCCCCTCACCGGGCGCCCGGCACGGCGATCTTCCTGACGTCGGACCCCGACATGGCGCCGGTCGCCTTGATGCACAATCTGAAGCACAACAAGGTGCTGCACGAAAAGAACATCGTGCTGACCGTGCTGACCGCAGAGACGCCGCGAGTGAAGGACGACGACCGCATCCGCATCGAGCCGGTCAACGACGACTTCAAGAAGGTGTTCATTTCCTACGGCTTCATGGAGAGCCCCAACCTGCCCAAGGCGCTGGGTCTGTGCCGCAAGCTGGGCCTGAAGTTCGACATCATGGCCACCAGCTTCTTCCTGGGCCGCCGCTCCATCGTGCCCTCGGCCCAGTCGGGCATGCCGCTCTGGCAGGACAAGATCTTCATCTTCCTGATGCGGAACGCGGCCAATCCGACGGACTTCTATAAGATCCCCCCTGGCCGCGTGGTCGAGCTTGGAACCCAGGTGACGGTCTAGATGACGCTGCTTTCCATCGCCGCCGACATCCTCTGGATCATCGCGCTGTCCATCATGGCCTCGGCCAGCCTGACCGCCTGGCGGCGGATGAGCCCCGAAACCAAGGTCCCCATGCAGGGCGACGCCCGCAAGGCCCTGCGCCTGAAGCGGGACCTGGCCCTGGGCCTGCCTATCGGCCTGGCCTTCGCCTTCGGTGCGGTCCTCCTCTGGGGCCATCGCAGCGTGACCAGCCTCAGCTACGACCTGATCTTCTTCGGCCTGCGCGCCACCCTGGCGGCGATCATCGCCCTGATGCAGCTGCAATGGCTGCGAGGCGCGCTCACCGCCCTGGAGGCCGAGGGCGCGCTCAAGTCCTGAGCGGTTCAGGGCAGCGGAATCTCGAAGCTCCGCTTGACCGTCTCCATCGGCACGTCGGTCTTCAAGCTCTGAACGCTGGGGATGCGGGCAAGGTGGTCTGCCTGGAATCGCCAATAGCTGTTTAGATCGGCGGTGACGATGCGCAGCAGGGCGTCGCACTCTCCGGTGGTCAGGTAGCATTCCATCACCTCCGGCAGCCGGCGCACGGCCTCGGCGAACTGGATGGTGGACTCGGCGTCCTGTGTCTTGAACCAGACCCGCGCGAAAACGGTCAGGCCGACCCCGACCTTCGACCCGTCCAGCACGGCGACGTACTTCTCGATCACGCCGGCCTCTTCCAGCAGGCGAACCCGGCGCAGGCACGGCGAGGGCGACAAGCCCACCTCCCGAGCCAGGTCGATATTCTGCATGCGGCCGTCGCGCTGCAACGCGCGTAGAATGCGCCGGTCGATCGCGTCGAGCTTCATTGGCGCCCAGCGCCTCTTTCTGCGTCTAAATTGGCATCAGATGCCGATATCGCGCTCGTTCTTGGTGTCTTTGCAATCCAATTGTTTTGATCTTGGCTTAAGGTGCCGCCCATGAACACGACCTCGCCCCCCATCAAGAAAGTCGTCCTCGCCTATTCCGGCGGCCTCGACACCTCGATCATCCTCAAGTGGCTGCAGACCGAATACGGGGCGGAGGTCGTCACCTTCACCGCCGATCTCGGCCAGGGCGAAGAGATCGAGCCCGCGCGGGCGAAGGCGCTGGCGGCGGGGGTGAAGCCCGAGAACATCTATATCGAGGACGTGCGCGAGGAGTTCGTCCGCGACTTCGTCTTCCCGATGTTCCGCGCCAACACGGTCTATGAGGGCCAGTACCTGCTCGGCACCTCCATCGCCCGGCCCTTGATCGCCAAGCGCCAGATCGAGATCGCCCGCAAGATGGGCGCCGACGCCGTCAGCCACGGCTCCACCGGCAAGGGCAACGACCAGGTCCGCTATGAGGTGGCCTACTACGCCCTGGAGCCGGACATCCACGTGATCGCGCCGTGGCGGGAGTGGGACTTCAAGAGCCGCGAGGCCCTGCTGGACTTCGCCGAGAAGCACCAGATCCAGATCGCCAAGGACAAGCGCGGCGAGGCGCCCTTCAGCGTCGACGCCAACCTCCTGCACTCCTCCTCCGAGGGCAAGGTCCTG
>NZ_JANOCX010000337.1:0-11969 GCF_031412415.1 Phenylobacterium sp. | reverse complement strand
CTTCTTCAGTGTATCCATCTTGTCGCGCACCGGCGGCACGGCCTTGAAGAAGTCTGCGGCCTCCTCGACAGTCATGTCCAGGACGTCGGAGATCGACTTGCCCTTGAACAGCACCTCCAGGGTTTCGCGGTTGTAGCGCTTGCCGTGGCAGACATCGCAGGTGACGTAGACGTCGGGCAGGAAGTGCATCTCGATCTTGATCAGCCCGTCGCCCTGGCAGGCCTCGCAGCGGCCGCCCTTGACGTTGAAGCTGAAGCGACCCGGCCCATAGCCGCGGGCCTTGGACTCCGGGAGCCCCGCGAACCAGTCGCGGATCGGCTGGAAGGCGCCGGTGTAGGTGGCCGGGTTGGAGCGCGGGGTGCGGCCGATGGGCGACTGGTCGATGTCGATGACCTTGTCGAACATCTCCAGCCCCTCGATGCGGTCGTGGGGGGCCGGCGCGTCGGAGGCGTTGTGCAGGCGCCGGGCGGCGGCCTTGTACAGGGTCTCTATGGTGAAGGTGGACTTGCCGCCCCCCGACACCCCGGTGATGCAGGTGAAGGTCCCCGCCGGGATCTCGCCGGTGACATTCTTTAGGTTGTTGCCGGTGGCGCCAATGACGCGCAGCACCTTCTTCTTGGAGATCGGCCGACGGTCCTGCGGCACCTCGATCTCGCGGGCGCCCGACAGGTATTGGCCGGTCAGGCTATTGGGGTTGTCCATCACCTGCTGGGCGGTGCCCTCGGCGACGATCTCGCCCCCGTGGACGCCGGCGGCGGGACCCATGTCGATGACATAGTCGGCGCTCAGGATCGCCTCCTCGTCATGCTCGACCACCAGCACCGAGTTGCCGAGGTCACGCAGGCCCTTGAGGCTTTCCAGCAGCCGGGAATTGTCGCGCTGGTGCAGGCCGATGGAGGGTTCGTCCAGCACATACAGCACGCCGGTCAGGCCGGACCCGATCTGGCTGGCCAGGCGGATGCGCTGGCTCTCGCCGCCTGACAGGGTGCCGGATCCGCGCGAGAGGTTCAGGTAGTCCAGGCCCACATTGACCAGGAACCGAAGGCGATCGTTGATCTCCTTCAGGATCCGGCGGGCGATCTCCATCTGCTTGTCGGTGAGCGTATCGTTCAGCGCCGTGAACCACTCGCCGGCATGGCGGATGGAGAGACGGCTCACCTCGCCCACATGCTTGCCGGCGATCTTCACCGCCAGGGACTCAGGCTTCAGGCGGTAGCCGTCGCAAGCCTCGCACGGGGTGTCGGACTGGTAGCGCCCCAGCTCCTCGCGGACCCATGACGAGTCCGTCTCGCGCCAGCGGCGTTCCAGGTTCGGCAGCACACCCTCGAAGGTCTTGTTGACCTCGTACTTCCGGGCGTTGTCGTCGTAGATGAACTTGATCTTCTCGGTGCCCGATCCATAGAGGACCACGGTCCGGGCCGCCTCGGAGAGCTTCCACCACGGCTCGTCCATCGAGAACCCGTAGTGCCGCGCCAGCGCCTGCAGAGTCTGGGTGTAGAGCGGGGAGGGCCCCTTCGACCATGGCCCGATGGCGCCCTTGTGCAGGCTCTTGTCCTTGTCGGGCACGATCATGTCGGCGTCGAAGGCGAGCTTCGCCCCCAGACCGTCGCAGACCGGGCAAGCGCCATAGGGATTGTTGAACGAGAACAGCCGCGGCTCGATCTCGCTGATCGTGAAGCCCGACACGGGACAGGCGAACTTTTCCGAGAACAATATCCGCCGCGGCTCGGTCTCGCCCTGCGCGACGTCGGCCCATTCGGCGTTGGCGATCCCGTCGGCCAGCTTCAGCGCCGTCTCCAGGCTGTCGGCGTAGCGGCCCTCAAGGCCCGGCTTGGTCACCAGCCGGTCGACGACAATGTCGATGTCGTGCTTGAACTTCTTGTCGAGGACCGGGGCGTCCTCGATCGGATAAAACTGTCCGTCGATCTTCAGGCGCTGGAAGCCCGCCTTCTGCCACTCGGCGATTTCCTTGCGGTACTCGCCCTTGCGGCCGCGCACCACGGGGGCCAGCAGGTAGATCCGCTCGCCCTCGGGCAGGGCGGTCAGTTTGTCGACCATCATCGAGACGGTCTGGCTCTCGATCGGCAGTCCGGTGGTCGGCGAATAGGGCACGCCGACCCGCGCCCACAGCAGGCGCATGTAGTCGTGGATCTCGGTCACCGTGCCGACCGTCGAGCGCGGATTGCGGCTGGTTGTCTTCTGCTCGATGGAGATGGCCGGCGACAGGCCCTCGATCAAGTCCACGTCGGGCTTGCTCATCAGCTCCAGGAACTGGCGCGCGTAGGCCGAGAGTGACTCGACGTACCGGCGCTGCCCCTCGGCGTAGATGGTGTCGAAGGCGAGCGAACTCTTGCCCGACCCCGACAGCCCGGTCAGCACCACGAGCTCGCCGCGCGGAATGTCCACGCTGACGTCCTTGAGATTGTGCTCACGCGCCCCGCGCACGCGGATGAAGTTCAGCTGTTCGGCCATGTTTTTCCGGAAACGCCAACCGCCCGCCGCCTTGAGCGGGCCTCGCCTAATGTAGTTCCGAGACTCAGCGATAACACAGGAACATTATGCGAACAAACGCCGCATCCGTGCGATTGGTGGGTCTCGCGGGCAGGCGTAACGCGCCGCTGGGCCAAAACAGGTCAGCAGCGGTGTCAGCATAGGCTTACTTGGCCTGGGCCACCGCATCGCGAACGTATCCGTTGGCGGCTTGGCGCGCCTGTTTTGAAAGCTCGATCCGCCCGAACCGCGCTCTTAGAAGTATGACCGCCAAATCTTCCGAACCCTCCTCGAAATTCGCACGTTCGGCGCCGTCGAGCTCGGGGCCGTTGTAGACGAACAGCAGCCGGTCGAGACTCGCCGATCCAGCCGCCGTCGAACCAGACGCCTCCCACTGCGTTTGACCCCATGGCTGTTCGGGCGAACCTATTCGGAGAGACCGAAAATGATTCAGCGTGCATCGAAGATGGCGATCGCGGGAGCGATGCTGTTGGGCGTCGTGAGCCTAGGCGGTTGCGCCACCAAGTCGTTCGTCAATGAGCAGGTCGCTGTCGTCGACACCAAGGTCACCGCGCAGAGCGCCCAGATCGCGGGTGTCGACGCCACGGCTCGTGAAGCCATCCAGCGCGCGGACGCCGCGGGGAAGCTCGCCGAGGGCAAGTTCGCCTATTCGATGGTCTTGTCGGACGACAGCCTGAAATTCCCGGCGGCGAAGGCCACGCTCTCGCCCGAGGCCCAGGCTCGCCTCGACGCGCTCGCCAGCAAGTTGCTCGGCGAAAATCGCAACGTCTATGTCGAGATCCAAGGCCACACAGACGCCAGCGAAGCCAAGAGCGGGGCCTATCGGCTGGGCGAACAGCGCGCCGAGGCCGTCCGACGCTATCTCAGCCAGAAAGGCGTCGCGTTGAACCGCATCGGCACGATCTCCTTCGGCGCCGAGACGCCGGTCGCCCCGACCACCGACCGCGCCGGCCGGCAAGCCAACCGCCGCGTGGTGCTGATCGTCCTGTCCTAGGCGGGCGCCGGCTCAGCCGAACGGCGCCGAAGTCTCTCGGCGCCGTTCGCGCTTTTGTGCGCTGACGGTGTTCGGTGTTCCTGCCAGACTTCGCCCCAGGCGCGCATGCGCTGTGGCGAGGGGGCGGCGATGACGAGATTGGCGTTTTTCCGCAGAAGCGTCCTGGCCCTCACGGTGGCCATGGGCCCCATGAACGCGGGACCCTTCGCCGCCGCGGCCAGGGCCGAAACCTACATCCGCTGCGAGAGCCGCGGCGACCGCTATACCGAGTGCCCCATCGTCTCGCACGGCTATGTGCGTCTTTCGCGCAATCTCTCGAACGCGCCCTGCACACAGGGCCGGACCTGGGACTACGACAAGCGGCGGATCTGGGTCGATGACGGTTGCCGCGCCGAGTTCGTGGTCGAAGATCGCAGCGGTTCCAGCGGCGGATCGGGCGCGGCGGTGGCGGCGATCGCGGTGGTCGGCCTGCTCGCCCTGGCGGCCGCGAACCAGAAGAAGAAGGAGAAGGAAGCGCGCGATCGTGACGACTACCACTACGACGACAACTACGGTCGTGGCGGGCACTCGTCGTATCTGCCGAGTTGGATGGTGGGCGAGTTCAGCGGCTACAACATGAACCGGGGCGCCGACGTGCGGATGACCATCCGGCCGGACGGGCGCGCCACGGCCTGGATCAACGGACAGTCCGTCGACGGCTACGTCAACGACGAACGGCTCTATTTCGGCGATCACGAGTTCTACGTTGACCGCGCCGGGGACGGCTTCAACACGCGGCAGGTCGGCGACAGCGGCAATCAGGTCCACTACTCGCGGCGATAGATCCGCGCCTAGGTTTCGCGCCGCGCGTAGTTCGGCGCGCGCTTCTCCAGGAAGGCCGTCACACCCTCGGCGAAATCGCCATCAAGACTGGCGAGGATCTGGTTGCGATCCTCCATGGCGATAACCGCCTCGAGACCCTGGGCGTCGATGGCGTGGTTGAGCGCCTCCTTGGTCAGGCGCAGGCCCAGGGGCGTGGCGTGCAGCATGTCGGCGACGAAGGACTGGGCTTCGGCCTGGATAGCCTCGGGCGCGACGATCCGGCTGACCAGGCCAAGCTGATAGGCCCGGTCGGCGTCGATGAAGCGGCCGGTCAGCATGTACTCGGCGGCCACCGACGAACCGACCATACGGGGCAGGAAGTAGCTGACCCCGATGTCGCAGGCCGTCAGACCGATGCGGATGAAGGCCGCGTTCATTCGGGTGCGCGGCGTGGCGATCCGAATGTCCGACGCCAACGCCAAGGCGAAGCCGCCGCCGCTGGCCGCGCCGTCGACGCAGGCGATGATCGGCTGGGGACAGCGGCGCATGGCGATGACGATCTCGCTGATCTGACGCTGACCCGTGAGCGACGCACCCACCGAGCGCCCGCCCGGGGCCTGTGTGTTGCGCTCCTTCAGGTCCAGCCCGGCGCAGAAGGCCGCGCCGGCGCCGCACAGCACCACCAACCGCACATCGCGCCGCCAATAGAGGCCCACGAAGAAGTCCCGCAGTTCCTCCACCAGCTTGCGGTTCATGGCGTTCAGCCGCTCGGGCCGGTTCATGGTCGCCCACACGACATCGCCGTCGGTGCGAAGATCGAGATGCTCGTAGGTCGTGTGAGACATGGGTTCGGCTCCAGGTGGCGCGCCCAGCAGACGCCTCGGCCGTAGGGTCAGGCAAGCCCCCAACGAGGGCGCCTCCGCGAGGCCAAGCGCTTCAAGAAAGTTTCACGCGATTCAACCGGCCGATGCGCTAAGCGACTGACATCGTGGGGGATCGGGCATGTCGCGGACGGCCCTTCCCGACCAGTCCAGAGGGCGCTCAATGCAACAGTTCAAAGTCGCGGTTTCGGCCGCGCGCCACGCCAAGTTCGCGGCCGCCGGCCTAGTCGGCGCCGTGGCGCTGGCCGCCGCCGCTCAGGCCCAGGCCGCGGTCATCCAGATCGCCGCCCCGGACGCGGCCTATGTGTCGGCCACCACGCTCCTGGCGATCACCGCGCCGGACTTCGACATCGTCACCGGTCTGGGTGACAGCGACCTGACCCTGACCTTCGACGCTAGTGAGGCGCGGACTGTCGGCGTCACCTGGCTGACCTGGGGCTCGCAGCCGGACACCGAGGGTGACAGCCCGCGCGTACTGTTCAGCCAGGCCGCCACCCAGATCACCTTCGACTTCTCACGGCTGGTCTCGACCTTCGGCTTCGAGGCCGAGCCTGACCTGTTCACATCCGACTTCACGGTCGAGTACTATCGCGGCGGCGTCTCCCAGGGGACCATCACCCGCACCATCGACGGCCTGGGCGGCGCGCGCCTCCTGGCCGCCAGCGGTCAGTTCGACAAGGCGGTGGTGACCTCAGCCGGCGATCCCTTCGCCTTCGGACAGGTGCGCTACGCCCTCTCGGTGGTGCCGGAGCCGGCGACCTGGGGCCTTATGATCCTCGGCTTCGGCGGAACGGGTGTCATGCTCCGCCGCGCGCGGCGGACGGGGCTCGCCCTGGCCTGATCGGCCGCGTCGCTCCCGACCGAAATGCAGAACGCCGCCGGTCCCAGGACCGGCGGCGTTTTTCGTGCTGAGCGTGCCGCCGCCTCGCGAACGAGGCGGCGGTCTCGCGTCTAGAACAGGATGCTGTTGGAGACTTGGTTGACGCCGATCAAGGTGATCGAGCCGCTGGTGGTCCCGCCCAGGCCCAGGAAGGTGTCCATCACGCCGTCGCCATCGGCGTCGAGATACTTGATCGAGGTGACCCGCGCGCCGTCCAGCAGCCGTAGCTTGTCCTCGCCCTTGACGAAGTCGAGGATCCAGTCGGCGCCGCCGCCGCCCGCGCCATAGAGATAGACGTCGCGACCCTCGCCGCCCCAGTAGCGATCGTCGCCCTGGCCGCCAGACAGCGAGTCGGTTCCCTGGCCGCCATAGAGCGAGTCGGAGCCGCTATCGCCGTAGAGGACGTCGGCGTCACCGCCGCCTTCCAGCTTATCGCCGCCGTCGCCACCCGACAGGGTATCGGTCCCGCCGCCGCCCTGAAGCGTGTCGGCGCCGCCGAAGCCGGCGATGCTGTCATTGGCCGCGCCGCCCTTGAGCAGCTCGGCGAACGAGCGGAAGTCGAACTGGGCGACCGCAGGTTCATGGTCCGAGAGGGCTGGATTGACAGCGCCCGCGCGGCTCGAGAAGCCGGTGTTCAGATGGACGATGTCGTACGAGGCGACATCGGCCAGCGCCTGGTCGACGACCACATGGTCGATGGCCTGATTGCGGCCGTCGAACGCGTAGGTGTAACGCTCGGCCTCTGACAGTTCCGATACCGTGAGGTTGGTGAACCGCGTGCCGTCCGCCCGCGCCGTGCCGTCGACATTGACGTAGCCGGTCAGGACTTCCATCGGACGGTAGAAGTAGAACTCGTTGAAATCGCCGCCCGCCACGATCTTGGCGCCCGGCGCGACGTCGGTGATGTGGTTCATCACGCTCCAGAGATCGTCGCCGATGGCGTTGCGCTGGGCCCAGTCGCTGTTGGCCGGCGCGCCCGCGTCGATGTTCTGATCGCCCTGGTAGAAGTTGCCCGATCCGCCTTTGGACGGCAGGTGGTTGGCGCTGACATAGACAGTCTGGCCGTTGAAGACGAACTCGCCCAGCAGCGACTTGCGGGTGGTGGTCCAGTCGGCGGTGTCGATCCCGGCCACCTGGTTGTCGCTGATGGCGATGCGGTCGCCGGCGTCGCGCAGGTTGTCGCCGATCCGGTCGGTGAACTGGCGGCGCTCGGCGATGGTGGCGTTGGCGGCCAGGTCGCCCAGTTGCACCCGCTCGGTGTTGTAGAGGAAGCCGACGCGGATGTTGCCGTTGGGTTCGCCGCCCTCGGCGTTGTTGGCGGGAAGCTCGTCCACCCACTGATAGGTCATGCCGGTGGCGGTGGAGACGGCCTGGGCCAGACGCTGCCAGCCGATGTCGGCGTTGGTGTCGCCGGCGCCCGCGCCATTGTTGTCCTGCATCTCCTCGATGCAGATGATGTCCGGCGAACCGAGATTGCCGGCGATGGCGCGGCCGATGTCGTTGAACTTGCCAACCCCGCCCAGCAGGCCTTCGTCGGCCGTGGCGTCGTCGCCCGGATCAAGGTTCTCGACGTTGAAGGTGGCGATCCGCAGGCTGCGGGCGTCGGCGACCAGGTCCACGGTCTCCTGGGTGGGTTGGGCGGTGAGGCCCGAGGTGTCGATGGCGTCGGTGACGTAGAGCTTGGCGTTGGAGAAGTCGAAGTCGATGACCCCGGTCACGTCGCCCAGCTTGTCGCCCATGGTCAGAAGTTGGTCGAAATCGGCGGTGCCGCCTCGGCCGGCCTGGCTGAAGTCCAGCTCCAGGATGTCGGGGTTGGTGTCGCCGTCGTGGATGTGGCGGCCGCCGCGGATCGTACCGTCTTCGGTGGCTGCGGTATCGGGGGGCGACAGCGGCGGGTCGCCGGCGATGGTGTAGCCGCCGCGGCTGTTGATCTGGGTCGCGTCGGCGTGAACCTCGGAATAGGCCTTGAAGCGCACAGCGGAGTCGGAGCCGGAGACGAAGCCGTCGGCCACCACCGCGTCGGGGAAGGTGACCCGCATGCCTTCGATGGTTTCGAGGAAGTCGAGGGCGTCGTTCTCAGGGTCGAAGCTGTCGCCGACGTCGTCGACGGAGTCTGTGTAGTTCGGATTGTCGTCCGACAGGATCGTGTTGGGGATCGCCTTGCCGGCCGTGCCGTCCAGGACCAGGGTCGGCAGCGGGCCGTTGGTGTTCGACTGGTTGACGATCACGGGGTTGGTCAGGAAGGTGCGCGGCACATTGGTCGCGAAGGCCTGATACTCAATGACATAGGCGGTTAGGGTGACTGTCTCGCCGACGGTTATCCCCGAGAAGGCGCCGCTGGTCATGGCCGATCCGGCGCCGGCGTCATTGCGGGTCATCACGAAGATGCCCTCCGACGTACGGAAGTCGCTGTCCCAGTCGAGCGTTTCCTCGGCCAGGAAGAAGCCCTGCAATTGGCCCGAGGCGTCGACGGCGGTGACCACGGCCTGCACGGTCACCTGGGTGGTGGAGACTGTGTTGAAGGTGGCGAACCCGTCGGCGGCCAGGATCGGGCTGTAGAAGGCCGTGCCCTGGATGTCGTGGATCTTCAGGGCGGCCGGCGGCGCGGCGTCGTCGTTGGTGATCGTCCCAACGCCCTGCGCGTCGGTGATCACCGCTCCGCCCGTCGCGTTGGTCAGGTTGAGAAGAACGGTCTCGTTCGGCTCGATGACGGTGTCGCCGGACACCTGGATCGTGACGGTCTTGGGCGTGGTGTCGCCCGCCGCGAAGCTGAGCGTGGTGGGGCCCGCGGCCACGTAGTCGGTTCCCGCGCTCGCCGTGCCGTTGGCCGTGGCGTAGTCGACGCTGAAGGCTCCAAGGCCGCCGGCGCGGGTGATCGTGAAGGTCAGCAGTTGGGTGCCCGCGTCGCCCTCGGTCACGCTGGCGTCGGAGACCGAGACGCTGGGCGGCGAGGGCGCGCCGCCGACCAGGGTCTGGCCTGCATTGGCCGCGCCGGGGGTAGGGGCGCCCGTGAGCTTGGTCCAGGTGAAGTCGCCGTAGCCGTCGCCCGACCCAACCAGGCCAAGGGAGGACTGGCCGACGGCCTCCGTACCGTTCTCGCTGACCCCGATGTCGACGCTGGTCTGGCCGTTGGCCGGTCCGTTGGAGGCCGTGAACACGCCCTCATAGCTGATGAGCTGAACCACGACGCCGTTCGGGTCGACCAGGGCGAAGCCGTCACGTGCGCCGTTCTGGATGCCGTCCGCCGGCAGGCTGACGGAGAAAAACCCGACGCCGGTTCCGGTCTGGTCGGCGACCACGCCCGAAAGAGCGATGCTACCGGGCGAGCTGTAGGTCACCCCGGCGCTGGCCGTGTTGCCGTTGTAGCGGACCAGGGTCCAGCCGGTCAGGTCCGTGCCCGCCGCCGCGGCGATCTCGATGAACTCGCCGCTGTCCGCGCCGGTGTTGTCGTAGTGAAATTCGTTGATCCAGGCCATCTGGGCTCCCCCGGGCTACGCGTGGGCGCGAAGCAAATCGACGCGGCGCAGAGGCGCCGCCTACAGGGGCGGTAGCGCCGCCGAGTGACGGCGTCGTGACGTGAAGATGAAGGTCGCGTGCGGATGCGCGATGGGGCGATTTCAGGCGTCGCCGCCGTCGGCTACGACCCCTTCAGGCGGTCGGCTTCCTTGAGCACGCGCAGGGCGTTGCCGCCCCAGAACTTGGCGAGGTCTTCCTTGCTGAACCCGGCCTTGATCAGCCGCTCGGTGAGCACCGGGAAGTCGGAGACGTCATCGAAGCCCTCGATCCCGCCGCCGCCGTCGAAGTCGCCGGAGATGCCGATGTGGTCCTTACCGGCCACCTTCGCCGCATGCAGAATGTGCTTCATCAGGTCGTCGAGGGTGGCGCGGGGCACGGGATACTGCGCGTCGATGGCCGCGCGGGCGGCCTTGTAGGCCTCTCGCTTGTCGGCGGGCACGTCGCGGGGCGCGCCGTAGGTCTTGCTGAGTTCGGCCAGGGCCGCGTCGCGCGCGGGGTTCTTGGGGATGTCCATCATATAGCCGGTGAAGGCGTTGATCTGGATGACGCCCCCCTTGGCCGCCAGCGCGCGAAGGCGGTCGTCGTCGATGTTGCGGGGATGGTTGAACACGGCCTTGGCGCCGGTGTGGCTGAGGATGATCGGCGCCTTGGAGAGCGCCAGCATCTGGTCCAGCACTAGGTCCGACGCGTGGCTGGCGTCCAGCAGGACGCCAAGGCGATTGGCCTCGGCGACGAACTGCTTGCCCAGCGGCGAGAGGCCGTTGAACTCAGGGCCCTTCGGGTCGGTGGCGCTGTCGCCCAGGTCGTTGTTGGCGAAGTGGATGGGCCCCATCATGCGGACGCCCAGGTCGTGGAAGGTTTTCATCAGCGTCAGGTCGCCGGCCATCGGCGATGAGTTCTCGATGCTGATATAGGCGAAGCGCTTGCCGGCCTTGGAGATCGTCTCGGCGTCCTCGGCCTTGGTCGCCAGGGTGAAGAGGTCGTGGTTGCGCGCAACCAGTTCGTGAATGACCACCGCGCGGCGCAGCGCGGAGTCGCGGTTCGCGGCGTTAGCGGCGGCGCTCCGAGCGCCCTGGGGCGTGAAGATCACGAAGAACCCGCCGTCGACCCCGCCCTCGACCATGCGGGGATAATCCACCTGGCTGCCGTCGGACACCTCGTGCCGGGCGCGGATGTCAAAGCCGGGGACGGCGGCGTTTGCCGGGGTGTCGAAGTGGGTGTCCAGCACGATCAGGCTCTCGTGCAGGGCCTTGGTCGCGGGACTGACCTTGTCGGGCGCGGCAAGGGCGGGCGCCGCGGCGAGCGCCGCGACCAAGGCCAGGGGAACACCGAACTTACGCAAGTCACCACCTCCATCGATTTGAAGGCGCCACAGTGCAGGGTTCCGCCTGGCCGGCGCAAGGTTCAGCTCCGATCGATGCGGGCGGCGAAACATCCGTGCGCGGCGTTGTGGGCGTGCAGATAGGCCGCGGCGGGGTTGTCGAAGGCGCGCCGGATGGCGGGATCCAGCGCCTCGTCGCGCGCCAGGTCCGCGCCGATCAGCATGCCGTTGGCGTCGAAGATTCGCAGGGCGATGGGTCGGCCCTGGAACACCGGCGGCAACTCATCGACCAGACGCGAGGCCGCATGCGCCGTCTCGTTGACGAAGATGGCGTAGGCGCTGCGATAGGGCGTGTCGACGCTGTGGCTCTCGAAGTTGAGCAGCAGCAGGGTGTCGCCGGGCTCGGCGTCGGCCAGGGTGATGCGGCAGGGGTAGCCGGGCTTGGCGTCGGCGGTGCGGCGAACCACCCCGCGTTCGGCCAGCTCGGCGTCGGACAGGCCAAACAGGGGCTGGAAGGTTTCGAGCGGCAGGCCGCTGACGACATAGGACATTTTCGTCTCCATCAAGGTTGCGGGACATGGGTAGGGGCGCGCCGGCCGGCCGGCGCTCCGTTCGTTGCGGTGGCGTTCGAAAAGCGGGCGTCAGGCCGCGTCGTGGAAGATGACGCCAAGGGTGTGTCGGTGACCGCCGCGAACCTGGCTGACGCCGTGGCGCAGGTTGACGCGGTAGGTCCCGCGGGTGCCGCGCACCGGCCGGTGGTGGACGGCGAAGACCAGGGCGTCGCCCTGGCGCAGGGGGGCGACCTCGACGCGTGACTGCATGCGCGGCCGCTGCTCTGTCAGGACGAACTCACCACCGGTGAAGTCGACCCCGGGTTCCGAGAGCAGGATGGCCACCTGGAGCGGGAAGACATGCTCGCCGTAAATGTCCTGGTGCAGGCAGTTGTAGTCGCCCTTTGCGTACTGCAGCAGCAGCGGCGTGGGGCGCGACTGAACCGCGGCGTGTCAGCGCGCCAGGAACTCGGCGTGATCCTAGGGATAGCGCACACCGATCCCCATGGCGTCG
>NZ_JANOCX010000336.1:0-14964 GCF_031412415.1 Phenylobacterium sp. | reverse complement strand
AAACGCCGTCCAGAAGTTCGAACAACCCCTGGCCTTCCAGTTCCGGAAACGCCTGACGCACCGTCAGACCAACGAAGTCGCGCTGGCCGGCGAGCTGCACATAGGCTTCGTTCACAAACTCGAACGTGTGATCGGGTCCGGTCAGGATGGCGATGAAGCCGGGCGCCTTCTCGAACAGCCGCCGCTGGCGTTCGATCTGGTTCTCGAGCCGGCGTTCGGCCAGCACCGTGTCGGTCGTTTCCGACGCGGCGCAGAACAGGCCGTTAATCGCGCCGTCGTCGTCGCGCAGGGGCGAGTAGGAGAAGGTGAACCAGCAGTCCTCGGCATAGCCGTTGCGCTCCATGATGAGATGGAGGTTCTCCGACCAGGTCGCCTCGCCCCCGAGCGCGCTGTTCACCAGGGGTTCAACCTCGTCCCAGACCTCCGACCATATCTCCCGGAACGGTCGTCCCAACGCCCACGGGTGCTTCTGGCCGAATACCGGCCGGTAGGCGTCGTTGTAGAGAAAGGTCAGGTCCGGGCCCCAGGCGACGAACATGATGTGCTTGTTGGCGAGCATCAGTCCGACAGCAGATCGTAGCGCCGGCGGCCAATCCCCCGGTGGCCCCGCCGGCGAGGTGGACCAGTCGTGCGTGCGCATCAGCGCGCCCATCTCGCCGCCCCCGGATAGGAAGGCCATGTCCTGCTGACGGTTCATCTACGCATGAGCGCACACCACGGGAGCGCTGTCACCGGACGGGGGGCGGGGATGAACCGATCCGGTCCACGGCAGAAATCATATGACCGCTCGCGACGCCACCACCTGCGACTGCTTCCAACCCTTAGCGGGCATCGGCGGACGTCCTAGAACCGCCACAGCGCCCGTTCCGATCCCCGAGAAGTGACTGCTGCCAGAATCTGACAGTCGGACTTCGTAGTCTTCTCTCCCCGGCGCCGGACGGCCGTCGCCCCGCCACGAGAGGCGCCAATGCAACATGCACTCGTAGATAATTTGGTCATGCTAGCCGAATTGACCGTCAAGCCTGACAAAATCGAAGAATTTCTAGCATACACGGTCGAGAACTTGAACCTAAGTCGGTCTTATCCAGGCAATATCAAGTTTGACATCCTGATCAACGAAACCCAGCCCGATAAGGTCATCTTCTACGAAGTCTGGGAATCGCCGAAGGCTCAGCAGGAATACATGGCATGGCGCATCCGGGCAGGCGACCTGACGAAACTGCTATCACTGTTGTCGGGTGAGCCCAAGTTCACGCCCCTGCGCAGCATCGCCACATAGCTCAGCTTGGGACGATATCTCGGTCAGCATACCGGTCCCACTCGGTTGGCCGAGAATATCCCCTCCTCGTCAAGCGCTTCGCCGTCTCGGTAAGCGACTCTCGCGCCAAGGCTGCCTGCTCTGCTCACCACCACCTCCGGACCTTTGCGCACCCAAAGGCCTAGTGCCGCTTTGCGCCATGAGCGGACACTTGCTTGGCAGCCAAAACCGGACGTTCAAACATGTGCCGGCACATTGGAGCTGCTGCGGCACGAGTCCCTAAGCTTTAATCGAAATTTCGCGCACCCCAATCGCGGAGCCAATGCCGTATGCGGCCTCCAGGTGCTCCGCCCGAACGGCGTCCTCGCCACTGTAGATGTCAAAGAGGAATGTCGTGTCGTGATTGCGAATTCCGCAAAAACCGAAGATGCCATCGACCACAGTCAGGAAGGCCGACCGGTATCCTCGCTTGTCAGCGGCCTCTGCGTTGACCTCTCCATGGACGATCACGCGGACAGGGCGATCCGCTAGAAGCCCGATGACCTGGCCGTCCGCAGTCACGCCGTAGGCCCAGTTCGCTTGGAACACCCGGTCGATCCAGCCTTTCAGCAACGCCGGCATCTGCCACCAGTAGAGCGGGTGAACGACAACCAGCGCATCCGCGCGCTCGATGCGCTCCTGCTCCCGCCGGATCTCCGGCGACGGATCCTGCAGCCCCTGAAAGTACGCGAGGTCGCCCGCCGTCATACGCGGGTCGAAGCCTTCGACGGCGAGGTCAGCAACCTCGGCGGTGTGGCCGCTAGCGGCCAAGCCGTTCAAGACCTTCTGCACCACGGCGGCCGAGAAGGAACTTCGATTGGGGTTCGCCACCACGATCAACGCATGCACGCACAAACTCCTGAGATTCGCCGGGCGCCATAGGGCGACCTACGGCAGCCCGAAGCGCAGAGAGTGACCCCGGTTCGACGACGGGCGGCATGTTTGAAATGGACAATCGGCCTGAACCGCGCCAACCCGCCACATCGGCAGCTCAAAGGCCGAGATGGTTCGCCAGTTCCTCATAGTCGTGTTGCCAGAGCGGGCCGCCCCGCGGGTTGGCCTGGTAGAAGGAGCGGAAGCCGATCATTTGCTGCAGCTCGGGCGACATCTCGCGGGCCAACTCGATCGGCACGGCGAAGGGGTAGGCCTCCTCGGGCACCAGGAAGCCCGGATTGAACGGCGAGGTGATCACGCGACGGCGCACGTCGGCCGTGTGGTTCGCGCCGCCGCCGTGGACAAGTTTCCCGCCATAGAAGAGGCAGGAGCCCGCCGTCATCTCGGCGGGCACGGTCATGTCGTGCGTGAACGGCCGGTCGAAGTCCCACCTGTGGCTGCCGGGGATCACCCGCGTGGCGCCATTCGCTTCGACCGTGTCGATCAGCGGCACGATCATGTTGACCATGACCTCGGGCGCATCGACCCCGTAGCGGAAGAAGACGGGATAGTTGCCCATGTCGCGATGCAGCACCTGGGCCTTCTCGCCCGGCTGGATCTCGATGACCTGAGCGGTGTTGAGCCAGAAGGTATCGCTCACGCCTTCGAACATCCGCCGGACATAGCCGTGCGTGACGGGGCTCGAGAGGAACCGCTCGCGATAGGTCCGGCTGAGCGTGACGACATTGGTAAGCCGCTTCGTCGAATGGCCCCAGAACTCGCGTAACTGGGGGTTGTCGCTGGTCGACCCGCTGCGCCGCGCCTCCAGGACGAGGTCCAGTTCAGCGTTCACTTGCCGAACCTCGTCCTCCGTCAGGGCCCCGGACAGTATGAGGCCGCCGTCGCGGGCCATCACGTCCATCACCTCATCGATCGGCGCGCCCCAGGGCAGGGTCTCGAGTCGCCTGGCGGCGGCGCTCGTCGAACTCTCTGGCATTGGGGTCGCTCCTGGCCTGGCGCCTATGTGTTGTCGGGAGGGCTAGACCTCGGCAAGGCGCGCGGCGATCTCGCCGGCTGCGCGTTCGCCAGCCTGCAGGGCGCCTTCCACATAACCTGCCCAGCAGGTGGCCGACTCCGTCCCGGCCCAGTGGATGCGCCCGACCGGATCGCGAAGCGCGGCCCCATACGAGATCCACGCGCCGGGCGGCATGGTGCCGGCGTAGCAGCCGCGGGAAAATTCCTCCTCGGTCCAGGACAGCTCGACGAACTCGCTCGGGTTCGCGGCCTTCGGCCCGAAACAGTCGACGACGGTGCGGACCGCCTCGGCGCGACGCCTCTCCGGCGACTCCAGCAGCCAACGCCGGGCCGGGATACCCTCGGTGAAGCCCAGGATGATCCCGCAGGAGCCGTCCTCAGGCGAGTTGTCGTACATCAGCTGCGGCACGTCCCGGTCGGACACGGCCATTCCCGAGAGCCCCTCCTCCCGCCAGAAGGGCGTGTCGTAGACGAGCATCATCTTGATGGCGGTGCCCATGGGCATCCGCTGGGTAAGCAGGTCACGGGCCGCCGTCAGCGCCGGCGTGTAGCGGAGCCGTCCGGCGAGCGCCGGCGGCAAGGCGACGATGGCGTACTTCGCGCGCACCTCAAGGCTTTCGGTCCGGACCCGGACCCCGTCGGCGTTGTGCTGGATACGGTCGACGACCTGGTTCAGCAACACGCGGTCGCCGAGCGCGCGCGCCATGCCGGTCGAGAGGCTTTGCATGCCCGCCGCGAACCGGCTGTCCTGCCCGCCGCCGCGGGTCGCGGTAAGCGTTTCCACGCCGCCCGCGGCCCCGAAATAGAAGGCCACGTGCAGCATCGACAGCTCGCAGGCGTCGACCGAGAACACCGAGGGCCCCAGGAACTTCATCCGCCAGCGTCCGCCCTCGGTGGTCATGTTCTGGTCGAGCCACCCGGCGTAGGTGAGGCGATCGAGAGCCTCGGCGTCGGGATGCGTCCAGGGCGATTCCAGGGGGATGGACGCCGCCAGATCCTCCATCTTCTGGCGCACCTGGTAGATGTCGGCGGCGACCTCGTCGTCGAGGCTGAGCGCCAGATCCACGAGGCGATCGGCCTTTCTGCCCTGCAGGATGACCCGGTCGCCGTCATCGTGACTGGGGAAGACATGCAGCCCCAGGTCGCGGGCCAGCGCCAGCACCCGGCCCTGGGTCGGCGCCACCCACTGTCCGCCAAGATCAATGGTGACGCCGTTCTCGAGGGTATGGCTGTAGGTCCGGCCGCCGACCCGGTCGCGCGCTTCCAGGACGACGAAGTCGAGCCCCGCCGCCTTCAGCGCCGTCCCTGCCGCCAGCCCCGAGGCGCCGGCTCCGATAACGACGACATCGCAGGTCCTGGTGTTCATAGGGGGCGTCCTTCCTCGGCGCGCCACAGGGGGCGCCATGCGCAAGTCTGAAGAGGTGTGGAGTTGGATCGCAGGCCCCGCGGCGCCCTAGGCGCTGACAGGCTGCATGAGAAGGCCGCTGGCCTTCATGTAGCATTGCTTCAGCTCGATCTTCCCGTCCGCGAACCTGAGGACGTCCATGCCCTCGAGGCGGACGCGCTCGCCGATCGGCCCGATCTCCAGGGTCCAGGCGGCCACCACGACACCGTCGGCGACGAAAAGCTGGCCAAGCGTGTAGCGCTGGCCGCCGTTGAACGCCGGCGCCAGCGCCGCCCTCACGGCGGCCCGACCCTCGTGTCGGCCGCCCATCGGGTCTTCATAGACCGCGCCTTCCGCGAAGTGCGCCATGACGCCTTCGACCGTCGGGTCGTTGAAGGCGCGGTAGAGATCGCGCGCCACGGCCAGTTCTGGTTCCTGCGAGGTCATGATGCGCCTTTCCGCCTTGGGAAGTTGATATGACGGACGTAGCCCGGCGTGGCGCGGACCGGCATGTTCGGTCCGGCCAATCGCCGGCTCAGCGGCTCGCGGAGAGCCCGACGACGGGCCCATCGAGGTCGCGCAGGAGCCGGATCGGGTCGGCCATCTGTCCGTCGATTTCGACCCAGCCCATGTTGTTCGCGCCGGCGGACCAGCCCAGCAGCCTCTGGATCTCCTCGGGATAGCTCGCCACCACGGCCGTCGGCAGAGCCAGGTACATGTTTTCCTCCTGGCGGAGGTTGGCGGCGTCGAGGGCGATCGTCAGGCCGGTCCGCAACTCGTCCTGCGTCCGGTTCTGGCCGCCGGCGTGATAGGTGGATCCCAGGAAGATCAGGGCCGAACCGGCCGTCATCTCGGTTGGGATCGCTTCGGAGGTCAGGGGCTGGCGCTCGTCGTCCCACCTGTGGCTGCCGGGAATCACCAGGGTTCCGCCGTTCTCGGCCGTGAAGTCCGAGAGGGCGAGCATGACCTGGACCCGCGCCTCGCGCCCATAGGTGGGGTGACGCCACAGGAAGACGGTGTCGTCCCGATGCAGCGGCTGGGCGCCCTGCCCCGGGCCGATCTGAATGGCCTGGGTCACGCCGATCCGGACGTCAGGCGACGTCTCATACCGGTTGTCGCCGGCCCAGGTGAGGACGGGTTTCGAGAGGATGTGCCGCGCCGCCGCCAGGTAGAGCGGGTCGGTCACGACCTCGGCCACATGTCGGGTGTGCGCGAACAACGCGCCCATGCGGCGGGTCTTGTCTCCGGAGAACGGGTCGCGACCGGTCGACTGACCCTGCATGCGCGGGATCAGGTCCGACTTGAGACCCGCCAGCGTTTCGGGCGCAAGAAAGCCGTCGATGATGACGCCCCCGTCCCGCTCCAGAACGGCGATGACCTCCTCCACGGAGTTGGAACGGGAAAGCCTTGTCAGTTCGGTCATGCGCAGCCCTTTCATTGGGGAGGCGACGTTCGCCGCCCGAAGGCGGTCGCTCGGCGTCAGGTTGTGCGCGAGTGAACCCGCTGGCCTCCGGCCAACAAGGTGAGAGGTGGCCAATCGGGGAAGACCGGGGTCAGGCGGGGGCCGGCGCCTGGGCCATCAGGACGTGCATGAACCCATCGACGAACAGGTCCAGGGCCTCTCGGACGGCCGCCACCGGCAGTCCCGCCGGGTCGTCGGGCCGCATGAACACCGTCAGGCCCTCGGTCTGCGCGACGATCAGGGTGGCATGGGCCATGAGCTGGCGTTCCGACAGGTCGGGACGAACCTCCGCCATCATCCGCGTGAAGACGCGGCGGAAATCCAGGTAGCTCGCCTGAGCGAACCGACGCGCGAACTCCTCGCGTTGGGAGAGCGCGAAGAGCTCCCAGAGGACCGGCCCCGTGTCATGTTCCAGCGTCAGGTCGAGATTGACCTGGAGCACGCGCTTCATCCGCTCGGGGACCGGGATCGTCCTGTCGAGGGCGACGGCCCGCAGTCGCACGCCCCAGCCCCCCAGCACATCGGCCAGGGTCGCCGCGAGCAGGATCTCGCGCGACGGAAAATGATGCTGCAGCGTGCTCAGCCGGATCCCGACGTCGGCGGCGACGCCGCGCAGGGTGAAGGCCGCATATCCATCGCGGATGAAGGCCCTGCCGGCGGCCGCGAGGATTTCCGCCGACCGGACTTCGGGGCTCTTGCGGATCTGCTTCGGTTTCGGTTCGGCGGCCGGGGCGGGCTTGCGGGACATGCTGCGGCGGGACCTGGAACGAGATGTCGCATAGGCCGATAGGGTCTAGGCGCCGGGGCTTCCAGACCTATCCACCGCCCTGGTGCAGGTCAACTGACCGATAGCCGGAGCGCCACGTCGGCGCGTTCCGCGACTGGCGGCCGAAAGGTCTCGAAGACGGACGACAGTTCGTCGTCGCCATGGCCCAGCGCCACAGCCCGCTCGAAGTGCGCTTCCATGGCGTTCATCAACGGCTGGCGCGACGCCGAACGGTCCGCCACCGCGGCGATACCCTGGAAGGCGGCGAAGTGGACGTCGAGCGTCGCTTCGGTCCCGGCATGTGTCCGCGCGCTTATGGCCGCTTCGAAGCTCTTCAAACTGTCGGCGGTCACCTGGCTCGTCCCGATCAGGTCGGCAAGGCCCTGCCAGTCGTAGCCCTGGGCCATCAGCAGCGCGGTGCTCTGGAAATAGGCGAAGGCCGTGGCCTGGGCGTGAAACAGCAGGGCGCCGTCCACCGCGCTCGCGGCCCCGGCCCGGTCGCCCATGAAGGTGGGCCGTCCAAGCGCGTCCAGCAGCGGCCGCAACCGGTCGTGGAGCGCCCGGTCGCCGGACAGCAGGATGCGGCAGGAGGTGTGACCCACCTGCTTTGGGTAGGCCATGACGGCCCCGTCGAGGCTCTCGGCTCCGGCGCGCGCGACGCGCTCCGAAAACGCCTCGGCGTCGGCCGGCGAGCCGGTCGTCAGCTGGACGACCGACCGCCCTCCCAGCACGCCGGCGACCGCATCGACGAGGTCGGACGAGGTGGCGTAGTCCGACACGCAGACGACGATGACGGGACTCGCCGCCACGGCGGCGGCCAGATCGTCCCCGGGCCGCGCGCCGGTCGGCGCCAGGGCCTGGGCCTTGGCGCCGTCTCGATTCCACACCGTGACTTTTCGGCCCGCGAGGCGGAAGGCCCGCACGAGGGCGCTGCCCATCCGCCCTGCCCCGAGAACGGTCACATCTGTGGCTTGGGCGTGGCGTGACATGTGGCGTCCTGAACTCAGTGGTGGATGACAACCACGGCGGCGTCGCCGGCGCGATGGCCCAGCGGAGCCGGCGCATCGACCCCTCCGTCCTGGCTGACCTGACGCTAGGCTCCACCCGACAATCTGTCAATTGACCGATTACGCGCCCGAAGCGCCGGAAACGCACCGTGACGGTTGCGAGACCAACTTTAATCGGTCATATGACCGTTTGTGTATCGGTCAATCGACCGATTTAGGTGCGCGCCGACCCGTCGCCCTCGCGGACGCCAATCCGGGAGCAGCGGCGGCCGGACGAAAGTCACTTGGGGAGACAGGGGAATGGATGACGACCAAGGCGGACGGCCGGGTCTGGTGGAACGGCTGGTGGCGGAACTGGAGACCCTCGAGGACGGCGCGCCGACCTTCGCCTGCGTCGCCGCGAAGCTTGTCGTGTCCCACCGCACGCTACGCCGTCGCCTGAAGGCGGAAGGCACATCCTATTCGAAGCTTCTGGCGATGGTCCGCCTGGAAGCGGCGCGGCGCTGCCTCGCCAACGACAACCTCACGATCGACGAGATCGCCTACCAGCTCGGCTACACCGAGCCGACCAACTTCCGGCACGCGTTCCGGCGCTGGACCGGCCAGCCTCCAAGCGCCTACCGCGCGGGCTGAGGGCGACGTCCTATGTCCCACCCGGCGCGCCGAAGGCCCGCGGCAGGCAAGGTCACTCCGAACCTTCCGGCGTGGCGGCCTGACTGGCATGCTCCAGCCCGCCGTCCGAGCGCAAACCCCGGAGCCTGAATGCCGCCGTCCGTCGCCCGCTTGGACAACGCCCGGACGCTGCTGCAATCGGGCCAGGCTGAGCGCGCGCTGCGGCTGCTCGCGGCCGAGGTGGCCGCGGCGTCGCAGGTCACTCCCGCCCACGCCCTGCAGATCGAGGCGCTGGTGGCTCTGCGTCGGCGCGCGGAGGCCAATGCGGCCCTCGACCACGCGCTCACCCTGCCGGCGCCGTCCGCCGACGCCCTGGACGCCCTGGCCTTCTTCGCGCGCACGCTGGGCCGCCACGAGCTGTCGAACCGACTCTACCGCGCCGCCGCGGCGCTCTCACCGCAGGATGCGGCGCTGCAGTTCAACCTGGCCACCAGCGAGCGCAGCCTCGGCCGTCTGACAGAGGCCGCCGCCGCCTGCGAAAACACCCTGCGCCTCGCGCCCGACGATCTCGCCGCCGTATTGATGCGTTCGGAACTCACGAGGGCCACGCCCCGCGCGAACAATCTCGACGATCTTCGCGCTCGCCTGGCCGCCGACCCCACTGAGCGCGTCCAGATGTTCGCCGCCTACGCCCTTGGCAAGGAGCTGCACGATCTGTCGCGCTTCGACGAAGCTTTCGACACCTATGCCCGCGGGGCCGCCGCGCGGCGGCGCAACCTCCGCTACGACGTGGCCGAAGACGAGGCCAAGCTCAGCCGCGTCGCCGAGGTGTTTCCGGGCGATGGGCGCGCGGCCGGCCCGCTTGCGCCCGCCGATCACCGGCACATCTTCATCGTGGGCCTGCCGCGCTCGGGAACGACCCTCACCGAGCGGATTCTAGGAGGGCTGCCCGGCGTCACCTCCAACGGCGAGACCGACAATTTCGCCACGGCGCTGATCGGCCAGGCGCCGCCCGGGCGGGCGGACATCTTCCAGGCCTGCGCGGACGCCGATCCACGGTCGGTCCGGGCCGCCTACGAGGCCCTGGCGACGCCGACGAGCCCCGGCGCGGCGACCCTCGAGAAGCTGCCTCTCAACTACCTCTATGTCGGCGCCATCGCCCGCGCCTTGCCGGACGCCGCGATCATCTGGGTGCGGCGCCACCCGCTGGACAGCTGTCTTGCGATGTTCCGGACGCTGTTTGGCGAAGCCTATCCGTTCAGCTACGACCTCGCCGACCTGGCCCGCTACTACGCCGCCTATGCGCGGCTGATGGACCACTGGACCCGGTCCCTGCCTGGTCGCCTGATCGCGGTCGACTACGAGGCGCTCGTGGCCGATCCGGGGCGGGTCGGGGCGGACCTGGCCGCGCGGTGCGGCCTGCCCTGGACGCCGGACGCCCTCGACCTGACCCGCAATCGCACGGCGTCCCTCACCGCCAGCGCCGCGCAGGTCCGCCACGCCATCTACGGCTCGTCGGCCGGCGCCTGGACGCGTTATCGCCGCCAACTCCAGCCGCTCGCCGAGCGCCTCGGCGCGCTGGGCGTCGATCTCTAGGCCGCCGGCGCGACCGATGGGTCGGCCGGCGCATCGCCACGTGGGGAGGGGCGATGCGGCCGAGCCGACCCGGGGGCGCCGGCAGCGGCGCCCCAACTCTAGAATTCGTACTGCACGGTCAGGCCGACCTGCCGCGGCGGCGCGATCGTCTCGGTCCGGTTCAGCAGCCCCACCACGGCGTTTGTCTTCGTGGTGACGCCAAGCACCGCGCGCTCGTCGAAGAGGTTGCGGCCGTAGATCGACGCCCGCCACGGCCCGTGGGCGTAGGACGCCGTCGCGTTGACCATCCAGTAGGAATCGAAGGTCACGCTCGGCGCGGTGGGGCTTGGCAGGTTCGAGAAGACGCTGCCCTTGTAGTTGGCGTTCAGCGTGACCCGCAGCCGGTCGTCGTTCGCAAGCTCCTGGTCGTAGTTCAGCGTCACCGAGCCGCTGTGCCTCGGCGCGCCTGGCAGCCGCGTCCCCTTGTCGCCGCGAATCCCACAGGCCAGGATCCCGCCGCCGCCGTCGCCCGCCGGAATGCAAAAGGATTGGCTGATCGCGGCGTCCGCATAGGCGTACCCGCCCGTGAGGCTGAGTCGGTCGGTGAGCGCCCCCCCGACCTCGAGCTCGAAGCCCTTGGACCTCGCCTTGGCGCCGTTCACCACCACCGGCCAGGCGTTGGCCGGCGTGCTCGTGTCGATCTGGGGATCCTTCCAATCGTCGTAGAACAGATCGGCCGTATAGCTCCAGCCGGACGCGAACCGGCCCTTCAGGCCGACCTCGTAGTTGTCGACGGTGTCGGCCTGGTAGGTCAGCAGCGAACGCGGCTCGGCCAGGAAGCCGGACAGCGCGAAGGCGTTGGCCCCGCCGCGGCGGAAGCCCTGGGAGAAGGTGGCGTAGGCGTTGTGGCGCTCGGCGAATTCATAGGAGCTGTTCAGCTTCAGCAGGTGGTCGCTGACGCTGAAGGCGGCGCTCGCGGTCTCCGACAGGGCGAAGGGCGGGATGTCGTTTTGGACGCTCCGCGTGAAGGTTTGCCGGAAGAGGCGTCCGCCACCGGTGATCTGCCATCGCGGCGTCACATGCCAGGTCAACTCTCCGAACACTGCCTTGTCGACGAAGGTGCTGTCGCCGTTCAGGATCACCGCCCGGCCCACCCCATCGGTGATCACCGGGAAGCCGCCGCTCGCCTGGGCCTGCTGCGCGGCGCCCGGCATGTAGATGTGCCAAGTGTCGATCTGCTGCTTCTTCGCGTAGTAGGCGCCGAACGTGTACTCGACGCTCTCGGAGGCCTCGGACACCAGGCGCACCTCCTGCACGAAGGTCTCGTCGCCGTCCTGGCGGTCACTCTGGGCGACGAAGCGCGGGTTGCGCGGGTTGCCCATGTAGTAGGGATGCAGGACAGGCGGGAGCGCCAGGTACCCGAAGGTGCTGTCGGTGAGCGTGCGCCCGGCGGTGTCCAGGTAGCTGGTGGTGGTCGAGACCGTCGCGAAACCCAGGTCATAGCTGACATCGGCGCTGGTCATGCGAGACACGCGCTTGAAGGGCTCGCGGGTGTTCAGGATGGCGCTGTAGTCGCCTGTCGCCGGATAGGTCACCCGCGCGTCCAGAGGATTGGCGCCGCCCGGATACGACGGGTTGGCGATCGGACCGCCCTCCCCCTGGTAGTCGGCGTAGTTGAACGCCAGCGTGACCTCGAGCGCTTCGGTCGGCCGCCAGAGCAGGGCCAGCCGCGCGGCGCTGGCGCGGCTGTAGTTGGCGTCCTCGTTCGTGGAATAGACCGCGCCGCTGGTCGTGATGGCGCCCGGTGCGGCCAGGATCGGTGGTCCCAGGTTCTGCGGCTGGCGGATGACATTCAGGTTGTCGATGAAGCCCGCTGAGTAGCTCTCCTTGCCGCTGACCCGTAGCGTCAGGGTGTCGCTCACCGGCAGGTTCAGCACCCCGGCCAGGCTGCGGTCCATCTCGTCGGAATGTCCGACGTGTCCCGCGCTCGCGGTCACCTTGCCGCTGAACCCGCCCGGGCTAGGCTCCGACGGGATCATGCGGACCGCGCCCCCGAGCGCGCCGGCGCCGTAGAGCGTGCCCTGCGGTCCCCGAAGCACCTCCACCCGCTCCACATCGTCCAGCGGGAAGTAGCCCAGCACCTCGACGTTTCCGAGGTAGGTGGCGACCGCGGGCTGGCCAAGCGCGCTGGTGCGCACGGTGCTCGACGCATTCAGGCCGCGGATCACCGGCACGCGCGCCACGAGGTAACGGTCCCCGCTGCTGCTGATGTTGAGGTTGGGGATCTGGCGCGACAGGTCCTCCAGACTGGCCACGCCCGAGCGCGCCAGCTGGTCTCCGCTCACCGCCGAGATGTTATAGGGGATGGTCGTGACGTCCTGGGCGCGACGGTTCGCCGTAACGATCACCTCGCCGACCTCGGCCGCCGCGCCGTCCTGCGCCAGCGCCGCCGGCGCCAGGCTCAGCGCGATCCCCGCACCCAGGATGGTGCTCGCAAGCCAACCGGTCCTTCGGCGAACACGGCGGAGGTTGGCAGTGACCGACGCCCCCGCGTCGGCAGTCATGGTCTCGTGCATCTTGGATCCCCAGGCAAAGAGCTTGCGACCGGGCTCTCTCTGAAGCGGGCCCGTGTGGTTTCACCGCGAGCGGTTCACCACCACACGAATGTCAGGCGATCCCGGGCGTCATAAGGTGAGAAGTGGCCAACCTCGGCCGGGCCCAACGGAGCGAAGATCCAATGCCGACGCTGACGCCGCCCCTGCGCGGCGCGGCGCCGACTTTGGCCGTTTGTCACCTGCTCACCCGCGGCGACTGACGCTACGAGCGGCCGGCGCGGGCGCCCTGCAGCCCGCCGAGGCCCAGTCTGGCCGTCCTTCGGAGAACAAGCTTGGCCTCACTCGCTGCGAGCCCTCCCGCGTCCTTCCTCACCGGCCACCGCACCTGGCTCTTCGCCGCCACGTCGTTCCCGCTGCAGGCGCTGATCATCGCGGTGGCGGTCTATCTCCCGCAGCACTTCGCCAAGGGCCTGGGCCTGGAGTTGGCCGCGGTGGGCGCCACCTTCGCGCTCGTCCGCCTGATCGACATTCCGTTCGATCCGCTGCTGGGCGCCGCGATGGACCGCACCCGAAGCCGCTTCGGCCGCTACCGAGTGTGGATGCTGTTGGGCGCGCCGGTGCTCATGGCCGCGATCTACAAGCTGTTCATGGCGAAGGCGGGGATCGGCACGACCTACATCACGATCTGGCTTCTGATCATGTACCTGGGCGCTTCGATGCTCACCCTCGCCCATTCGGCCTGGGCGGCCACGCTCGCGCCCACCTACGACGCGCGTTCGCGGATCTTCGGCGTGATGGGCGCCGCCGGCGTCGCCGGCATGACGTTGCTCCTCGCCACCCCGGTGATCGCGCCGCGCCTCGGCGTCACGAGCGACGCGGCCGGGGTCCAGGGCATGGGCTGGTTCATCCTCATCGCGATCCCGCTCGCGGTGCTGGCGACCATCGCGCGCACCCCCGAACACGTCGCGCCGCGTACCTCCAGGCCTCAACCCGGCCGACATTGCCTGCGAGACCAGATCGCCCTGTTGGTCCACCCCAGCATGGGCCGCGTGGTGCTGGCCACCTTCCTCTTCAGCCTCGGCACGAGCTGGGAAGGAACGCTCTTCATCTTCTACTTCACCGACGTTCGCGGCTTCACGGCCGCGGAGGCCTCCACACTGCTCATGGTCGCCCTGGCCGCGGGCTTCGCCGGCGCCCCGGCCCTCGGTCGGCTGGCCACCCGGATCAGCAAGCACGGCGCGCTGATGGCAGCCTCCGCCCTCTACGCCGCCTGCCTCGCGAGTCTCTGGGTGATCCCGCACGACGCCGTCGCCCTGACCTGCCTCCCCTTCATCACCACGGGCTTCCTGTACGCTGGCTTCCACGTGCTGCTGCGCGCCATGACGGCCGACGTCGCCGACGAGATCCTGCTCGAACAGGGACAGGAGCGCGGCGGCGCGCTCTATGCGCTGATCACTCTCGCCCCGAAGGTCGCGGCCGCCCTCGCGGTCTGGGCCACGTTCACGGTGCTCGCCGCCGTCGGCTACGAGCCCTCAGCCGGCGCGGCCAACACCTCCCACGCCCTGGAGGGCGTCCGAGCCGGCTACGTCCTCGGCCCGATCCTGTTCGTGGCCGCGGGCGGCCTCTGCATGATCGGCTACCGCCTCACCCGCGAACGCACGGCTGAGATCCGCACACTTCTCCACAACTAGGCGCTCAGGAACGACACCTGATGTTCGACGCTGCGAGACTCGGCCTAGTCGAACCCAAGACCCGGAGGTCCGGTTGGCGCCACAGACGGACCTTCGATCACCGGTAGGAAACAGACATTCCGCTGGCTTGGAGGAGCGGCTGAGCCCACCGCCCACGTCGGACGTTCGGAGTGCCCGGCTTATTCCTGCCGACGGGCGTCGCCTGCGGCGGACGCTGCCATCAGAACTTGGAGCAACTCGGCCATCGTTCATGGTGAGCGTCGTTCGTTGAAGGGACCGCCTTCGAGGGCTAGCGGCGTCCCCCCTACCCACCCGACGGCGCTGCGCCCTTCCGCTCCCAGCCCTGTGTGATGCGCAGGAGGAAGGGGAAGATGAACAGCGCGCCGACCCGGCTGGAGAGCATGGTCATCGGCACCAGGGCTGCGATCCAATCGAGCAGCAGATAGCCGGGCGAGAACAGCAGGACGAGGTAGCCGGCGGCCACGGCCATAGCCACGCAGAGGGCCGCCCCGCCCGCCGAGCGGTGGCCCTCGCGGACGGCGGCCTCGAACGGCAGGCCTCGCGCCTGCGCCTCGCGGATGCGGAAGGCGAGATAGATCAAGTAGTCGAGACCGACCCCCACGGCGATCGTGGCGACCGCGGCGGTGGCGACGTTGAGGGTGACGCCGCTCCAGCCGAGATAGGCGCGGTTGGTCAGGCCGGTGATG